>WRJI01000005.1 GCA_009778595.1 Peptococcaceae bacterium
ATAAACATGAGTACAGCCTTGGAACTCTTATGGGAAGCCGCAGACGCAAAAGGTTATCTTGAAGATCTCAAGAAGCATATTGCGGAACAGGCTGCAGTAGAAGCCAGGACAGAAGGTAAGATCGAAGGTAAGATCGAAGGTAAGATCGAAGGCAAAATGGAAATGGCTGTCAAGATGCTGCTGAGTGGCGAAACTTTAGAACGAATCGCTGAATGGACGGAACTGCCACCGGAAACAATACAAGACTTAAATAATAACTTGACCCCGTAGGTCACCAGCACAAAGGTTCCTTTAAGGGTTCCTGCCAGATGAGCTGTTTTCACATCACCAAGTGGAAGTTGCTCGATGGCACGATAAAGGCGTAAAGCGGTGGTTTTACCCTGCGACAAAATGAACTTCTCTGCTTGCTTATGATACTTAATCATCCGCCAACTCCTCTATCCTTGTTAACACCTCCGAAGCGTCTACCACATTACCGGAAGCAAGAAGCCCATGGAGTTCATCTTCCTCAGCCGGATCAAGAAAAAGCTCCGATTCCTGTTCCTGTCTGAGGTAACGAATGAACGATAAACAAAAAGAGACTGCTCGTACTTGCATATGAAGAGCAGTCGCGTACTTTATTAGATATATCCATTTTATGCCATTATCGGCTCTTGCACTTTTAAAATATGCACCCTCCGGTAATTACCCCATTGACTCTTGTGTTGAATCTGTTTAATAATTTATCCATGGCTTAGCCTTCCTCATTATTGTGAAAGAGGATACTGCCTCCAAATGCTGTCTTCATTCAACATTTCGCCGGCTGCTGACGTCCATTGTCCCAACCCTTCGCCGCTGTACAACAGGCCCCTGCCGAGAATATAACCTATGGCATATTCACGCCAGGCTTTATAATGTTCTTTTGCCATTTGCATGGAACAGTGGAGATATTCGTAACATTCATCCTCAGTAATATATTCTGCATTGTAGCACTGTCTGGCCACTCCGGCCAGTCTCTCAATATCCCATGAAGAGACGTCCATGACTGAAAATATTTCATCGTAAGAGGCCAGTATCGGTTTTACCTGCAAGGCCCCGACCGCGGTAGCCAACGGCTCATTTTTACTCAGGGCAACCTGTGCTTTCTTTGCTTCAGAAGTGTATTTGCCATCAATCATCATTTGCTTTAATGGATTGACAACAAATTCAGGAAAATGCTGTCTCATATCGACTGTGCGGGTTGCCTGCAATCCTGCCAATGAAGCTAATACCGCCATAGCTGAATCTCTGTTTTTAATATCCCAATAATCGGCTAACATGTATTTCTTCAAGCCTTTGATGTTTGAATTATACAATTTAAGAGTCCTTGCCGGCTGAAAACCGGTGCCATTTATAAACATGGCTCCATAGCAATGTTCTTCCTCTCTCCCTGGTCTTCCGGGATATTGTTGTTCAAATGCTTTTCTTTCTTCAATGGCTTTTTGACTGGGTGCCAGAAGTCGATCTAAAAAACCCATAAATAATAGTCCCTCCTCTTTTCTTCTGAGAAATACAGCGTGAAAGCAATCTCTTTTCAACCTGACCGTGTCGTATGAAATGCATAATACACATTATAATCTATATAGACAGACCTGTCAATCAGAATCTTTTTAGGGGGTTCGTGTCATGAATGTAAGTAAATTCCTCTCTCTGATCCACTGTGGAACTTTCTTTGGGAATTTACTACCATCTTTCAGAAGGGACTACCAAATGCGCCCTGTTGCAGTTCACCAGAGAAAAGTGTACCATTATAGGAGCGCCCTCGACCCTGAGGCCGCACTCAAATACCCTTCCATGATAAAGGAGAACACCCAATGGCTAAAATGTATTACGACGCCGACGCCGACCTCAGCCTTCTCCAAAACAAAACCATCGCCGTTATGGGGTGGGGGAGCCAAGGCCACGCCCAATCCCAAAACCTCAAGGAATCCGGGCTCAATGTCATTGTCGGTTTGCGCCAAAACAGCCCCCGGTGGCAAGCCGCCGAACAAGCCGGTCTGACTGTGATGACCGTATCCGAGGCCGCGTCTCAAGCCGATTTCATTCAGATCCTGCTCCCCGACGAACGCCAAGCCAAAGTGTATCGGGAACAAATCGCACCCCATCTGACTGCCGGGAAAATCCTCTGTTTTTCCCACGGCTTCAACATCCATTTCGGCCAGATCGTGCCGCCGGCCGATGTTGACGTCATCATGATCGCCCCAAAAAGCCCCGGCCACCTTGTCCGCCGCACTTACACAGAAGGCGCGGGCGTTCCCGGCCTCATCGCCGTTCACAAAGACTCTTCCGGCAACGCGTACCAATTGGGGCTCGCTTATGCCAAAGGCATCGGGTGCACCCGGGCCGGCGTTCTGGACACCACTTTTAAAGAAGAGACCGAAACCGACCTTTTCGGAGAACAAGTCGTGCTTTGCGGCGGCATGACAGAACTCGTGCGAGCCGGGTTCGACACACTGATAGAAGCCGGTTATCAACCGGAAAGCGCTTATTTCGAATGTCTCCACGAACTCAAACTTATCGTAGATCTTATGTATGAGGGTGGCATCGCCTGGATGCGGCATTCGATCTCGGACACCGCCCAATACGGCGACATGACAGTCGGCCCCCGCATCATAACGGAAGAAACACGACGGGAGATGAAAAAAGTTCTCACAGAAATCCAAACCGGTGAATTCGCGAAAAACTGGCTGCTGGAAAACCAGGTTGGCCGACCGGCTTTCAACGCCTTGGCCAGAAAAGACGACGATCATCCCATTGAAACCGTTGGGAAAGAGTTGCGGGGAATGATGAGCTGGCTCAAAAAGCAGAAGTAAGTATGCCAAATTCAATAAGCCCCGACCTCCCTGGCGGGGCTTATTGAGAAAAGGCTCTTTAGAAAATGACGCCCAAAGCAATAAGAATCAGGACGGCAATACCGATGATCCCGGCACCCATGCCACCGGCAAATCTTCCGCCGCCGTCGCAGCCGAAGCCCCCGAATTCAGGAACCGGAGCAAAGGCTTGATAGGGAGCAACAGCGGGAGCAGCCGGAGCGCCGTAACCGTAAGCGTAATTATTGCAACACATTTGTTTTGCCTCCTTGGTATTTAGATAATGAATTAGAATACGATACTAAGGGCAATCAACAGAAGGACGATAACAACAACAATGGCTATACCTGCGTTGGCTTGCAAAAACATAATTGTTTCCTCCTTATTGTGAACTGGAATGAGTAATCGGAACTGATCCGCTTTACCATCCTTGAGCGGCGCTTTTCTGTTTACTCGATAATACAGATTATGTAAATATTGGAATTTCGTGCTTGTCTCCCGATGCTTTCAGAAAATGATTATTCGTACCTATTTCCTGGAAATACTAAGGTCATACATAGAAAGGAACAGATCTATGGCTGACTTCGGGTTTCTCCCTTTGGTATTGTGGGAAATCATTCTGATGGCTTTGGCGGCCCTTGTCATCCTTAAAGGCTGGAAGGGGATGGTTCTGTCATGGGGGTTGCTGGTGATAGGCTGCGTTCTCACAATGGACAGAAACATTCCTTGGCTGATGTTGGGAACCATTTTAGGCGTGCTGCTCATGGGATTGAGCCTGGAATTCCTGATCAAACAAAAAAGCGATGTCCAGGGATTTTTGCACCTGGAAACCGGTGTCGTCGGCATGTTTTTTCTTATGGCCCTGGGTTGGGCCCTCTTGCCGGTAGCGCTGTTGGCGGGAGCTCTCTGCGGCGGTCTCATCCTACGGCGATACATGTCCGTACCCGGTCTGAAAGGATGGGTATTGTTTCTGCTGGGTGAGCGCCTGGTTTTTTCTGTGGTATGGCTTGTTTTAGGCAACTTAATCTGATACTCTTATGCCATGCAAAAAATATGGTCTGTAGGATCTCGGGAACCGGGAGCCCCTTTGCTTCCTTTCATATTACAATCACGCGGTCATGGATCACCGGAAAAAGCCGCGACTTATTTGAGTCCGTCGATGTTTGATCTTCATGACCCTTTTCTGTTTCGGGACATGGGATCGGCGGTTGACCGTCTCCTTCTGGCCCGCCGGAAAAGCGAGCAAATCCTTGTTCACGGCGATTATGACGCCGACGGTGTGACAGCCACAGCTTTGCTCTATCTTGCACTAACCCGGTGGGGTTTTTCTGTGATCGTGCATATTCCCGAACGTTCAGCAGGTTACGGTCTCCATGCCGAGGTGGTTGAACAAGCGGCAGAAAAGGGCATCCATCTGATTATCACCGTGGATTGCGGTATCAAAGCCGTGGAAGAAGCGGCGTTGGCCCGCTCCTTAGGGATCGATCTGATTGTGACCGATCACCACGAACCGGGTGAAACTCTGCCTGAGGCTGTGGCTCTGTTGGACCCAAAAACAGACAACGGCTACCCCTGGTCAGATTTGGCAGGCGTCGGGGTGGCTTTCAAACTGGTTCAAGCCGTCGCCCAAAGGCTGGATGCCGCCTCTGATACACGCCGGTTTTTGGATATTGTCGCTTTAGGCACCATTGCCGACGTCGTGCCTTTAGAAGGCGAAAATCGTGTCATCGTGGCCCACGGACTCCGTCAGATGGCCGAAACGGTCCATCCCGGTCTGAGAGCCCTTCTCTCGGAATGCGGTATCGCCGAAAAAACCCCCCACGCGGGACAGATCGCCTTCATGGCGGCACCCCGGATCAACGCCGCCGGCAGAATGGACACCTGCCGTTTGGCTCTCAATCTGTTATTGACTCAAGATAAAACCGAGGCGGAAGCTTTCGCCCGGGAATTGACCCGGGAAAATCTAAACCGTCAAAAAACCGAACAAGAAATCCTTGGGGAAGCCCTGGCCCAACTCGAAGCCCAAACCCAATCGGCGGCAGGGGAGTTGCCCCGGGCCATCGTCCTGGCCTCATCGAGTTGGCGGCATGGTGTTATCGGCATTGTGGCCTCCCGATTGGTGGAACGGTATCATCGCCCCAGCTACATGATCGCCATCGAAGAAGAAAAAGCCAAAGGTTCGGCACGAGGGATTGAGGGCTACCATGTCTTGGAAGAATTGACCCGACAGCAGACATGGCTAACGGCTTTTGGAGGCCATGTTCATGCCGCCGGCTTCTCTTTGAGTCCCGATGATATAGATTCCTTACGTTTAGGCCTCAACGACGGTCTGGCCAACGCGCCACCTGATCTGTTCATCCCCCACGTCCGGGTGGACGCAATCCTGGTTTTATCCGAAGTGGACCTGGCTCTGGTACGGGCGTTGGCCCGGCTGGCTCCCTATGGCGCGGGGAATCCGTCACCGGTATTCGGGTTTCGCCGACTGCAGGTGTTATCAACCCAACGCATGGGCAAGGAAGGCCAACATCTGAAACTTAGAGTTGCGGACCCTGTGAATCGCAACGCCTACACCGCAAGTTACGAGGTGGTCGCTTTCAACAAAGCCGATGAAGAGGAAGCTATCCGCGCCGCCGGTTTAATTGATCTGGTCGCGGCTCTCGAAATTAACCGCTACCGTGATCTGGAATCGGTTCAGATCATGCTGAGGGATTGGGCTCCGACTGAAGAAGCCAGATGGGAAGAATCGCCAATAGCCGGTGAAGTTCAGGTCAAGGCTGCGGTTCAAGATAAGGTCCCCCCAACCCTTATCACCAGAGATCAGGTAACTGCGGTATACAAAGCTTTGCGCAAACGTGCCGGTGACCAAGCCTCCGGTGACCAAGCCTCCGGCGACCAAGCCTCCGGATGTATGAAGGGCTTCCTTTGGGAAGGCACCCCTGAAGAAAGCGAATGTGTTAAGATCCTGGAGGAACTTGGTCTGATCTATTGGTTAGGCGGCACCAAACCTTGGGCACTTTTTTTGGTGAATAACCCGAAAAAGCGTGACCTGGCGACGTCTTTCCGATATACTATTAGTACCTTACAGACGCAAAGCGTCAACAAAAAACAAGAGAATCCACATTCTGAATCCTGAATACTGAATCCTGAATACTTGCGGTCGAAGACCGCATTAGAAACAGTTAACAGATAAGGTGATCTCATGACCTCAATGCTGGTTCTCAAAGAAAAAACCCATTATCTCATCGACAAAGACTGGGACAAAATCCTGGAGGCTTTTTCTTTAGCTGAAGAGGCTCATAAGGATCAGTATCGCATTTCTGGTGAAGCCTATATCCAGCATCCCTTAGAGACAGCCATTATCTTGGCGGAGTTGGAAATGGACGCCGCCACCATTCAATCCGCTTTGCTTCACGATGTGGCCGAAGACACGGATTTTCAACTCGATATGTTGCGGGAACGGTTCGGCGACGAGGTCGCTTGTTTGGTTGACGGCGTAACAAAGCTGAGCAAAATCTCCTATAAGACAAAAATGGAGATCCAGGTGGAAAACCTGCGCAAGATGTTTTTGGCTATGGCTAACGATATTCGGGTCATCCTGATCAAGTTGGCGGACCGCTTGCATAATATGCGGACCCTCCGATTTCATACGATTTCCAAACAAGAGTCCATCGCCCGGGAGACTCTGGAAATCTACGCACCTTTGGCCAACAGGCTAGGGATTTTCCAGATCAAATGGGAGCTTGAGGATCTGTCTTTCAAATATTTGCACCCCCAAGAGTATTTTGATTTGATCGAAGGGATTTCCCTCAAGCGGCAGGAGCGGGAACAAAAAATTGATGAAGTCACGTCCCAGATTCACGAACGTTTGAAAGAGGTCGGTGTCAACGCCGAAATCTCCGGTCGGCCCAAGCATTACTATAGCATCTACCAAAAAATGATCCGCCAAAACAGAGATTTGAGCGAGATCTACGATCTTACAGCTATCCGGGTCATTGTTGAAAGTGTTAACGATTGTTACGGCGCCCTTGGCATTATCCATACCCTGTGGAAACCTTTGCCCGGGCGCTTCAAAGACTATATTGCCATGCCCAAACCCAATCTCTATCAATCCCTGCACACCACGGTCATCGGCAAGACCGGCGAACCTTTTGAGATTCAGATCCGCACTCAAGCTATGCACCAGACAGCGGAATACGGTATCGCCGCCCATTGGAAATACAAAGAGAATACCGTAGCCAACACAAGTTTCGAACAAAAACTGGCGTGGTTGCGTCAGCTTTTAGAATGGCAGCACGATTCCAATGATGCGGGGGAGTTCATGGAGGCCCTCCAAGCCGATCTGTTCGCTGATACGGTTTTTGTCTTTACGCCCAAAGGAGACGTTATCGAGTTGCCGGCGGATTCCTGTCCCATAGATTTTGCGTATAGAGTTCATACTGACGTGGGACACCGCTGTATCGGCGCCAAAGTCAACGGCCGTATTGCCACCTTTGACACCAAACTGATGAACGGGGATATCGTTGAGATTCTGACTTCGAAAATACCCCAAGGACCCAGCCGTGATTGGGTCTGTATGGTGAAGACTTCCCAGGCGCGAAACAAAATCCGTCAATGGTTCCGCAAAGAACAGCGCGAGCAGCATATCGTCCGGGGCAAAGACGGACTCGAGAGGGAAGCCCAAAAGCTTGGTCTGATCCCGGAAAAGGCCTTGTCTTCGGAGAACATGCACAAACTTCTGAAAACGTTCTCCATGAATACCCTTGACGATCTCTACGCGGTTATGGGCGCCGGTAACATAACCTACAAACGGGTTTTGACCAAACTCAAGGAATGGTTACCCAAAGAAGAAATTATGGATCCAAACGTTATCGATTTCGCCAAAGAATCCGCCCGGGACGACAAGTCACATATCCGCGTCAAAGGCATCGACAACGTGGCTGTTAAATTTGCTCAATGCTGTTCTCCCATGCCGGGGGACGATGTGGTTGGATACACCACCCGCGGACGCGGGGTTTCCATACATCGCCGAGCTTGTCCCCAAGCGCAGGCTCTTATAAAACAGGAACCCGAACGCATTATTGAGGTGTCCTGGGATGAGAACCAGAGTATCCACTACCCGGTGGACATTCATATCGAAAGCCGGGTGAATTTGCATCTGATCTCAGATATTATGAACGTCGTCAAAGAAACCCATATCCGATTGTTAGGCTTGAACGCCCATGAGGATAAAGCTCACATGTCTCATATCCATATGCGTGTTGAGGTAAGAGGTCTGGATCACCTTGAGTTCATTCTGAACAAATTGCGTCAAGTCAAAGACGTTGTGGGCGCGGAAAGGGTATAACGCGGGCTCTGCCCGCAAGTATCCAGTATTCAGGATTCAGAATGTGGATATTCTTGTTTTTTATTGACGCTTCGCGTCTATAAGCGACTAATGATTATATATGGGGTGCATGACAAATTTGTAGAGCGAAGCCTTCAAATATTGGGGCTTATAACAACAGAAAAGGCGCGACCGGGAATAAACCCCTTCACGCCAAATGTCAACTTCTGGTTTTCCGGTATATCCTAGCAAGGTTTTGAACAGCCTTTTTATTTACTCTTCAAACACTTTACTCACCCCTACCTTTTTCTCTTCCATATATCCTATGAAAAAGGACAACCTATGGCAATACATTAACAAAATAAACACGACAAGTCAAGACTCATGCTTTAATCTAACCAGAATTCTTAACTCTTATTCTTTTCCCCGTTTCATTCAAAAGACCATCTGATTTCATAAGAATACAACAAAATGGGATCATCTTCTTTGAGCTCATACTCGATGATTTCGGGATGAGTATCTTTCTTGGTCAATTTGCCATCTTCCAGCCGAATCTCTTTGTTTTCAAGAGACGTGAACCCATATGGTGTCACATTTTTCATGAGATCTTTCGGCGCTCTGACTCGCAAGATGAGCTCATCCATCTGGAAAAAGATCCTCTTGCTAAGGCACGGTTTCATATCACCTCTCTCAAATTCCAGAATCAACCGAATTTCACCTGTGTCATCTCGATATTGTGTTTCGGGAAAATTGATTTTAACAACAGATAACTTCTCGTTAAGGCGCGAGGGATCCAGTGTGTATCCTTGTTCTTGTGTCTCTTTATCGAGTTGGACGTCTTTGATGTCTCCCCCCGTCCAGACAAAACAATGGGGGATCGAATTCAATTTGTCACAGAGAACTCTGTATTTGAACCGGATATTCTGTGTCAGATAGTCTCCCCCGATGGGAAAGTTTAACTCAGACTCAAACAACTCGAATTTGAATTCGTGACGGAATTTGAACTCGTACTTCTTATAGATCTTCTGCAGTTTCTTGTAAAGGATGACAAAAAGAATGACACTGGCGATAACTGTAACCACAAACAAAGCCGCGAAGAAGATGACCCAGAAGGAATTGCCAACTTCAGAAAAATCGAAAAAAGAAACCATGCCGGCCAAAGAAACCATCCCCACAATCGACATGATCCAAGGCACAATAACCACAGTCACAACAACCGTCAGAATCCGATCAATAAATTTGTCCCAGAACTTGTTCCAGACCTCGGACACCCATTTTTTTCGCTTCTCCATAAACGCTCTCACTCCATGCTCTTATTAATCGATTATCAAACAAGAGTTCGGGATCGGTTTCCAGTATCCTCCTGTTTTCTGAAAATATTTTTGCGTTTTTTTTGAACTGTCGGCTTGGCTGCGGTATACTGGAAGCAGTCGTTGTCAGCATCAAATCAAAATACGAGGAGAACATTATGCATCTAAAAAAAACGCTCATGCTGAGCACCTATTTCCCGGGAATGACGATGAACACTTTTCTGTTCTTTTGCCCGGAAACAAGGAAGGGTATTGTCATTGACCCGGGTGACGACGCACCGAACATCATGAAGTGGGCGGAAACAAACGATGTGAAACCGGAGCGGGTTGTTTTAACCCACGGCCATATTGATCACATCGGCGCTGCCCCTGAACTGCATAAGGACTATGGGTTGGCGCTATCGATCCACAAAAATGACTTGGCTATGCTGGCCAATCCTATGTTGAATCTGTCTGAGTTCGCGGCCAGAACTTTATGTGTGGATACCAAACAGGTTGATATCTTGGAACATGGCGATATAATCTCCGTCGGAAACTTAACAGCTGAGGTTCTGCACACCCCCGGCCATACGCCCGGAGGAATTAGTCTCAAAACGGTTGACGGTGTTTTCGTCGGCGACACACTCTTTAAATGTTCGGTTGGCCGTACAGATTTTCCCGGTGGGAACATGAAAACGCTGGTGGCCGGCATCCAGACTCAGCTCATGACTCTGCCCGATGCTACGGCTGTTTTTCCCGGCCACGAGGACACGACCACCATTGGCTACGAGAGGGCACACAATTATATGATCATCTAGTACTCCGTCAAGCCTAATGCGGGCTACGCCCGCAAGTATTCAGTATTCAGGATTCAGTATTCAGAATGTGGATTTTCTTGTTCTTTTTTGACGCTTCGCGTCCGTAAGGGCCTAAATCGCTCATGCCTACGCCCGCAAATGTAAGTATCATTTTACAAAAAACGCATATACTCGCATTGGACTCAAAAAAATTTCTTAGATATTTGTCTGGAAAATTTGATATTGATCAGGTTACCTCTTATAATAGAATGAGAATTTGAAAAAGAAGGAGGATCGAGTACTCTTTGCGAGAGGAAAGTATGGAACAATGAACATATTGCTTTTTCTGATTATGTTTCCTTTTGTGGTCGCATTTGTTTTGCTGGGGTTGCCGACACGGCAATATGCAATTCGCAAGTTTATTATTATCGGATCCGCGATTGTTCTCAGCGGTGTCTCCATTTACCTTGCCTCCCAGTACTTTTCCGGCGGACCACGGTACTTTTCCTTTGATTCCACAGGCGTCGATATGGCCATTCTGTTTGCTGAGATGGTTTTTGCCGGCATCATCGCCGGGCTTTCCGTTAAGCATAAACAGTATTTTACTGCGCTGTTGATGCTGACAGGCGCCGGGTTGATGCTTGGGTACGAGATTGGACTGGGAGGGACCGTACATGCGGAGGAAATCCTCATTGTGGATAACCTTTCCTTGATCATGGCTCTGATTATTGGGGTCATTGGGTGCCTCATTGCTCTTTTCTCCATGAACTATATGAAGACTTATCATGAACGGCATCCGGAGGTGAAAGACCGAACCGGGTTCTTTTTCTTCATTATCTTCGCATTCTTGGGCGCCATGTATGGTGTGGTTTTTGCCAACAGCCTTGTTTGGTTGTTCGGGTTCTGGGAGATCACAACTTTGTGTTCTTTCCTCCTGATTGGGTATAGTCAGCAAGACGAAGCCAACCGAAACGCTTTTCGGGCTTTGAAAATGAATCTCCTCGGGGGCATTGGGTTTGCGACTGCGATTATTCTTTTGGCCTATAACGATCAGGTGACTCAGCTCAATCAATTGAGCGGCCTTTCTACTTTGTTGCCGATTGCATTGTTGGCTTTTGCCGGATTGACCAAGTCGGCTCAGATGCCTTTCTCTTCATGGTTGTTAGGGGCTATGGTGGCGCCCACACCTGTTTCTGCTTTGCTCCATTCCAGTGCCATGGTTAAGGCAGGGGTCTATCTGATTATTCGGTTGTCGCCCATATTCGCTTTTGATACCGGTGCCGCTGCTGTGGGCATCATGGTAGCTTTGGTGGGTGCCGTTACTTTTGTGATCACGTCGTTTCTGGCGATTTCGCAGACCGATGCCAAGCGTGTTTTGGCTTATTCAACCATAGCCAATCTTGGGCTCATCGTGGTTTGCGCCGGAGTCGGCAGTTATCAGCTATTCTGGGCCGCTATCATGCTTGTCATCTTTCATGCTGTCGCCAAGTCTCTCCTGTTCCTCTCGGTGGGTTCGGTGGAACACAATCTTGGTCAGCGCAGCATCGAACACATGGACGGTCTGATCAGTTATATGCCCAAGGTGGCTGTGGGAATGGTTATCGGTATCCTGGGCATGTTCCTGGCTCCTTTCGGCATGCTTATCAGCAAGTGGGCGGCTTTGGAGGGACTGGTTAACTCCAACGTGGCTTTGACTATTTTTGTGGCTTTTGGCGGTGCGGCGACTTTGTTCTTCTGGAGCAAATGGTTGGGCAAGATTATTATGGTGAAATCCGTTCCGGCTGACTTCAAAGCCCATATTTCCCGGTCGGAGGGGTTCAGCTTGGGCTCTTTGGCTGTTTTAACGGTGCTTGTGTGTCTGAGTTTTCCGTTGATTTCCCGGTATTTTCTGGAACCCCTCATTGAGACGATATATAACCAGACATATTTGTTGGGAGCCGGCAATACAGCGATCCTGCTTCTGATGATGGGCCTTATGCTCGTTTTGCCTTTGACCCTTTTGCGTAGCGGGAAGCGGAGTTACCGTGACCAATATTTGGCCGGAGCCAACACCGGCAGTGAACAGTTCCACGGTTCTTTAGGCACGAACCATTCGCTGACAATGCGGAGCTTCTATCTGAAAAATGTTTTCGGGGAGGATAAGCTCTTTAACCTGAGCGTGGTTATTTGTATTATTCTGATTTTGATCATGATTGGGGTGGGACTATGAAAGAGTCGCTTTGGATCCTTTTTGCAGTTCTTTATGTTGTGTTAGCCCCTTTCATCGGCGGGCTTATCGCAGGTGTTGACCGCAAAATTACCGCCCGTATGCAGGGTCGGTACGGACCTCCGCTTCTGCAGCCTTTTTACGATGTTTTCAAACTTTTGCAGAAAGAGAATATGGCCGTTAACAAACATCAGCAGTTCTATGTGTTGAGCTTTCTTGTTTTTGTCGTCGTTGCCGGGGCAATCTTTTTTGCCGGCGGTGATCTGCTGTTATCTATCTTTGCGTTGACATTGGCCAGCGTTTTTCTCGTCGTCGCAGCCTATTCGACTTTCTCACCATACGCTTATGTCGGCGCGGAGCGGGAACTGCTTCAGATTATGGCCTACGAACCCATGGTCATTCTGACCATTGTGGGTATGTATATGGTAACGAAGAGTTTCAATGTGGTTGACATTGCAGCTTACGACGGTATCATGTTCCTGAAGCTTCCGGCGATATTCCTTGGATTTGTCTTTATTCTGACAATCAAATTGCGTAAATCGCCCTTCGATATTTCTATGTCGCATCATGCCCACCAGGAGATTGTGCGTGGTCTGACTACGGAATTCTCCGGCAAAGAGTTGGCCTATATCGAAATCTCCCATTGGTATGAAAACGTCATGTTGTTAGGCTTGGTCTTTCTCTTCTTTGCTTCGAATCCCATTCTGGCCCTTCTCGTTGTCGCGGCCACATATTTCCTGGAAATCTTCATCGATAACGCGAATTCCCGTCTGAAATGGCAAAACGTTCTCTTCAGTTCCTGGGTCATAGCTTTTGTGCTGGGAGCAGGAAATATCGCAATATTAGCTATGCTAATATGAATTAGCTATGCTAATATGAATGAGCCCACATGTTTGAGAGAAATTCACCAGAAAGGAAGACCGCACATGTCATATTTACCCAAGTCTCCCTGGTTGGTTCATTATGACGCTTCCAGCTGCAATGGATGCGATATTGAGTTGTTGGCGTGTCTGACGCCTTTGTATGATGTTGAACGTTTTGGTGTCCTGAATATTGGGAACCCGAAACACGCGGATATTTTTGTGGTAACCGGATCAGTTAACGAACAGAACCGGTCGGTCATCGAGAATATCTATAAACAGATGGCTGAACCCAGCGTTGTTGTTGCTGTGGGTGCCTGCGCTTCTTCCGGCGGAATTTTTCGCGAGTGTTACAATGTGCAGGGGGGCGTGGATCATGTAATTCCTGTTGATGTCTACGTGCCGGGATGTGCGGCCCGCCCGGAAGCCATTATTGATGGTGTGGTTCAGGCTCTTGATGTTCTTGAGCAGAAGCATAAGGATCGGAAAAAGGGGGCGGTTGGCCGTGTTTGATCTGATTGAAACAGAGTTGATCTCTAAGGAGAAACTTGCCGATAGGGCGAAGGAGCTGAATCAGGATAGTTTCCGCATTATTCAGATTCATTGTGTGAAAACAGTTGAGGAGATGTTCCTGATCTATTCTTTTGAAAAGCTTGGTTTCGAGTTGACGAACCTTCGGTTGGCTGTTACGGACGGAGAATCCCTGCCGAGTATCAGCGAGATTTTTCCTCATGCTTGTTTGTACGAAAATGAGATCAACGAACTTTTTGGCTTGAATATTACAGGAATGGCTATCGATTTCAAGGGGACGTTCTATGAGACAGCCAAACCTCACATTTTTGCGGTAAAGGAGGGCTAAGTGATATGGGTGAACGCACAATTGTCCCTTTTGGTCCCCAGCACCCGGTTCTGCCCGAACCCATTCATTTGGATCTCATTCTTGAGGATGAAAAGGTGGTTGGTGCGATTCCGTCTATCGGATTCGTTCATCGCGGGTTGGAAAAACTCGTAGAGAAACGGGATTATCATGAGATGGCTTTTGTCGCTGAACGGATCTGCGGTATCTGCAGTTTCATTCACGGTCACGGTTATTGTGAGACTGTGGAATCGTTGTTTCAGGTTGACGTCCCGGATCGGGCGAAATTCCTGCGCGTTATGTGGGGGGAGATGTCCCGTATGCAAAGTCACCTGCTTTGGCTGGGTCTGATGGCCGATGCTTTCGGTTTCGAGAGTTTGTTCATGCAGAGCTGGCGGTTGCGGGAGAAGATCCTTGATATTTTCGAGAAAACAGCGGGAGGCCGGGTTATTCACAGCGTCTGCAAAGTGGGGGGCCTGTGGAAAGATGTGTCTGCCGATATGCTTAAAGAAATCAAAGACACCCTGGAGGGTATGGATGGGGAACTAAGGGAAGTTGCCCGGGTCTTCTTAAGGGATTACACTGTTCGGAAACGAACCCAAGGATTGGGGGTTATGAGTGGTCAGGAAGCTTTCGACAGTGGTGCCTTAGGTCCAACCTTGCGGGGCAGCGGTATAGCCATGGATATGCGTTCTACCGGATACAGCGGTTATGCTTATCTGAAGTTTGAGCCAATTATTGAGGAAGATGGCGATTGTTTTGCCCGGACGAATGTGCGTATGCGGGAGGTTTTTCAGAGCATTGATCTCATCCTGCAGGCTATCGATCTCATGCCTGAGGGCCCTGTTGAAACGAAGGTTAAGGGGTCGCCAAGTGGCGAAGTCATTGTGCGAATGGAACAGCCCCGAGGCCAGGTCGTCTATTATGCCAAAGGAAACGGCACCCGTTATCTGGAGAGGTTTCGCGCCAGGACACCAACTTTCGCCAACATCATGCCCTTGCTCAACATGTTACCGGGTTGTGATTTGGCTGATGTTCCCATCTTGGTTCTGACTATCGATCCTTGTATTAGTTGTACTGAGAGGTAAGATATTATGGCGATTAATGTTATTGGTAAGACGATAATGAGGAATCTGTTCAGCAAACCGGCTACGGCGATGTATCCGGTTGTCAAAAATGAGTTTTATCCGACAACACGCGGCGCTATTGTTTATGATGAATCCAACTGCAATTATTGCACTCTGTGTGCCAAGCGATGTCCCTCCCAAGCCATTACGGTTGACCGTGGGGAAAAAGTCTGGCAGATTGACCGAAAGCGTTGTCTGGTCTGTACTTTCTGTGTTTCTGTGTGCAATAAGGATTCGTTGTCGACTCTTCGTGAGTACACCGCGCCAATTGTCCGTATAAGCGATTCCTGGCTTTTTCAGGCGGAGCAAATCGCCGCTGATTTCGAGTACGTAGGCCCGGAGCCTCCGGTGGCTACTGTGGCAGAGGTGGCTGACGCCGTTGAGGCGGTTGTGACCGAGGTTGCTGATGCTGTTGAGTCGGTAGCGGCTGAGACGGCTGATACAGTTGAGGCGGTAGCGACCGAGGTGGCTGACGCGATTGTGGCTGAGGTGGCTGAGGCGGCTGATGCGGTGGACTCGGTAGCGGCTGAGGTGGGGGACGCCGTTGAGTCGGTTGTGACTGGGGCGGGTGATACAGTTGAGGCGGTTGCGACCGAGGTGGCTGACGCGATTGTGGCTGAGGCGGCTGACGCGTCGGGATCGGCTAAGAAGAAGAAGGATACGCTTTCTAAGCGTACTGCGAGTACAGCGAAAAAAAAATAAGGCATTCAAATCTTTATTAAGAAGGAATACCATGCACGAATATCCAATTACTGAGCAGATCATCAGGATAGCTACCAGTGCCGCCCAAGTTCATAACGCCGAAAAGGTAACTCTGATTCGGCTGGTCGTGGGCGAACAATCAGGGTTCGTTGGGGATTCAATCCAAATGTATTTTGATATCCTGGCCGAAGGAACCCCTTGCCAGGGAGCGTCTCTGGATATAGAATATATCAAAGCCCAATGGTATTGTCCTGCGTGTGATTCCTTTTATGACCGTCAACCTATATCCTTTACTTGTCCCCAATGCGGGCAGGATGGATTGCCGAGCGACAAGGGTAAAGAGTTTTATGTGAAAGATATTGAAATTGAGACGGGGAGTGATCAGCGTGTCCAATGAACGTGTTGAAGTTACCCAGAGTATCTATAGTGAAAACGATAGGATCGCCGCCCAGACCCGGCAGTTTTTTGATCAGAGTTCTGTCTTCGCTGTTAATGTTATGGGGGCTCCGGGAGCGGGGAAAACATCTTCAATTATTCATCTGATTAACAGTTTGCCTCACCTTCGTTCTTATGTCCTTGAAGGGGATATTGAGTCCGATATCGATACCATCAAAATGAAAAATCTCGGCATCGAAACCCTACAGATCAATACCTACGGCGCGTGTCATCTGGATGCGCCCACGGTGCGCAAGGCTATAGACGGTTTGTCTTTAGCAGAGCCAGGCCTTCTATTTATTGAAAATATTGGCAACCTTGTCTGCCCTGCGGAATTCATGATTGGTGAGCATATTAAACTCCTCATTTGTTCCGTGGCCGAAGGCAGCGACAAACCCTATAAATATCCTTTAGCTTTTGAGAAAGCTGATATGATTTTGTTAACCAAGATCGATTTGAAATCCTTCGTCGATTTTGACGATAGGTTCTTTGGTAAAGGGGTTCAAGCTTTGAACAAAAACGCTGCCGTTTTCGAGGTTGACGCCCGGACAGGTGAAGGTTTTGCCACGGCAGCCCGACATTTAGAAGAATTGGCCAGGAGAGCGCGCTCATGATGTTAAGGATTGGTATGAGAAAACTTGTTTTGGTTTTGCTATTCTGTATGGAGGCGTTTCTTGTTTTTCAAATCCTGTATAGGGCGGAAGACACTTACCGCTTCTATGAATTCGTCAACGCAGAGATAACAACCAACAGTCATAGGGTTGTGTTTGAGGTGGATCAGGATAACTCCAAGAAGATTTATGACGCACTCATCAGTTTGGCGGATCAACTAAATGCCAATGTGATCGTGAATCGACTCACGGTCGAAAACGGTATTTCCAAGTGCACCAAATATGTTTACATAACCCGTCAGGAATACTATAATGGGTTTGTTTTCTACGAAAATGACCCGGGATACCCTGCCGGCGATTCCGGTCAATTTCTATCCACCGAGAAAACCGGTTCTCCCAGCCAAACCGGCCGCCTTATCAGTTTTGACCGAAACAAAATCGGCGAAATCCGCACCCTTTACGATTGTCTTTACGGCGACGGCCCTTACGAAGGTCTCTACATCATCCAAATCGAAGGTAAGAGCTTTGCCATGTTTAGTGAGGCTTTTTATGATCGCATGGGTATCACCATGGTGGAAGGGGAGAACCTGGCCACCGAACCCCCTGTATCCGGTTTTATGCTCATAGCTGCTCTGGCTTTTGCTCTGATTTGTTTCCTGCCTCTCATCGTCCTGGTTTTCTTCTATGATATCGTGGGAGAGGCAAAAAACATTGCTTTAGAAATCATGCTCGGTCACTGGGAACGCACCATTTGGTTCAAACGTGTTCTCATCTTGCTCAGAAATCAGTCTCTGGCCTTCATCGGGGTATTGTTGCTGATGTTTGTCATCCGCCTCCGGCTGTTGAACACCTTTGCTTTGATCTTTCTGGCAAAACTCTTCTTCGTCAGTTTGATGGTCCTGGTTATGACCATGGGATTCGCTGTCATAACTTTCTACAGTATCGGCAAAATCAAGATTAATACCGCCCTCAAGCAAAAACAACCTTTACGTTTTATTCCTTTCTTAAACAGCGCCGCCAAAACCGGGGTATTGATCTTGATCATTCTCCTGTGTCAGTACGCCGTTCATGTTGTTTCCGGCAAACCTTACCAGGCGCGAAGCTATTGGACCGACCACAGTGTTTCGGATCGAACCCTGTACGAGGACTGGGAACAAACCCATGACCTCTTTATCCTTCCTGACATTGACCCTAGCTACTTGGGCAAATCCTATGCAAGCGCAAGGCAGTCCTCGTATCATCCGTTGAATAAGAACGGCAGTATCCTTGCTGATTTCATTCAGTTTACGCCGGAATCCGGTAGTCCCGGGCGAACGTACCCTGTTGCGACGGTGAACCCGAATTATTTGAAAGCCTTTCCTCTGCGCGATACGAACGGAAACATCGTATGGGTTGAGGAAGATTCCGACGACAAAATCCTTCTCGTCCCCGAAAAGTACCGGGGAGAGGAATCTCAGATCAGATCCTATTTTGCGGTGGGCACTCAGAATGTCAATCTGATATGGCTCCAGAACGATCAACCCAGTTTCACATTCTCCTTATTGATTTATCCTGATACCGGGAATACCGTCAGCAACATAATCCTCAACGTTCTCACCGAGGAGAATGGTCAGGAAGATGATTATGATGTTATTTTTGGTAACGGCAATCCCCTGAAAATCAAAAGCGTCTGCGTCGATCCCGAAGGGGAATTGCGCAAAATGCTTGCCGATAATAAAATCGACGACAATGTCGGCAGAATTATTTCCGTCTACAATTATACTGCTGATGAAGTGAGAAGGTCTACGGAGATGGCGGCTCTGACGCTTTTTGTTCTGGCCGTTTTGATACCTGTGTTGATCATGATTGTTGTGCAAAGCGTTGACAACGCTATGACTCTGTACAAACGTCTCATCGGTATCCAAACTTTCCTGGGACGCTCCTTCTGGCCGAAATACAAGCTGTATTTCTTTCACTATGTGGCGCCTACCTGGGCTGTCGTCGTTGTGGCGTCTTTAGTCCTCACCAGGTTATTCGATTATGCCGATTGGCGGGTCGTCCTGTTATTCTTCCTGATTCTATGGTGTATAGAGCTTCTGACGACATTTTTAACCATATTGGTTCTTCAAAAAAGAAGAGTCTTGGAAACCCTAAAAGGAGGTGGCTGAACCATGGGTGTTATCACTCTTAAGGATGTCACGAAACGTTACGATCAAAAAACCGTGTTAGACTCGTTTTCTATGGAAATCCAACCTGGGGAACTTGTTGCTGTTATGGGTGCCAGCGGCAGCGGCAAAACCACATTATTCAATATTGTCGGCTTGCTCGAAGATATTGACGGTGGCCGGATCATCATTAACGATTATGTGGATCCCAAACCCTCTGCCCTGATGGCCAACATTATTCAGCGCCGACATATCGGGTACTTGTTCAGGGATTTTGCCCTAGCTGAAGAAAAGTCTGTTGAGTACAATTTGCATCTTGCTCTCGAAACCTTACCCACGGCTTCCGGCAAACCCAACCTGAACGATCTGCCCAGTTGGTCCGGGTGGCCCGGCCACAAAAAAGAAAACAGAGACCACGCCGTTGACGAAGCCCTTAAACGGGTTGATTTCAAAGAATCCAAGAATAGCAAAGTTGCGGAACTGAATGGGACCGACAAACAGCGGGTTGCCATCGCCAGACTCATGCTGAAATCCTGTAACATCATACTGGCTGATGAACCCACCGGATCCCTGGATCCCAAAAGTCGGGGCGCCATCTTGGGATTGATAAAAGACCTGAACACACAAGGCAAAACAGTCCTCATCTTTTCTCATGACCCGGTAATAGGGCGGGAGTGTCGGCGGGTCGTGCAGCTGTGAGGCGGTAAGGGAGGCTGGATGTGAGAATTAAGAGATGTAAAACTTTAGGGATTGTGGGAGCGGGGAACCTGGCTTCTTCGCTTGTTCGAGGGCTCTATCAGAAGGATCACGATGCTTGGGAATTCTATCTGACCGACGTTGATACCTCGAAAGCGATACAGCTTGCCACCGCTTACCAGGGAATCGCTACGTCTTTGCCGGAACTCGTTCGGCAATCGGATGTTATACTCCTGGCTGTGAAACCTAACAATATGCCGGAATTGATTGGGCAGCTCAACAGTCTTCTGTCGACTCAAGGGACGCCGTCTGCTGTCAAATTGTTGATTTCTGTTGCCGCAGGTTTGCGTCTAAAGTATTACGAGGACAATCTGCCCGATCAGGCTGTTATCAGGGCTCTGCCGAATACTTCGGCCCTTGTAGGTCGTTCTGTGACAGGGTTAGTACGAGGTGACCGGGTCAAGGACGCTCAGGGATTATTGGCTGAACAGATTTTTGGAGCCTTGGGGAAAATACTTTGGCTCAGTGATGATAAATTGAACGCTTTGACCGCCGTAAGCGGCAGCGGACCGGCTTATTTCTATTATCTTGCTGAAGCCATGGCGTTGGCCGGGCAAAGGTTAGGTCTGACCTATGAGGAGGCGGCTTTTTTAGCCGGGCAAACACTGGTGGGTGCCGGCCGTATGATTGAAGAGACCGGGGAGGATCCTGGGGTGCTGCGGGCCAAAGTGACTTCACCAAAGGGCACCACCCATGCCGCTGTTAAAAATATGGAACAAGACGGGTTCGCGGATTTGATGTTGCGGGCTCTGACCGCCTGCCGGAATCGCGCCGATGAGATGGAGAGGGAACTGAACCCTTCGGCGACGGAGACACCCGGTAAGGGAGAATCTTCATGAGCCTAAAACGTGTTATTCTGAAAATAGGCAGTAACAGCCTCGCGTCGTCAAACGGTGGTCTCAGCGGTGTTGTTCTGGATCGTTTGGCTTATACCATCAGCGCCTTTCGGGAAGGCGGCGCCGAATGTATCCTGGTATCGTCGGGCTCTCAGGCCGCCGGTATGAGCAAACTGAATCTGACCCGACGTCCCCAGGATCTTATTGGACGGCAGGCTTTGGCGGCTGTGGGCCAAGGTATTCTGATCGAAAAATATTCATATTTCTTCGCCAAATATGATCAGATCTGTGCCCAGATCCTGCTTTCCCCAACAGATCTTGGGGCGGCGGACCATTATCGCAACGCTCAGAATACTATTAATAAACTCCTTAAGATGGGGGTGGTTCCCATCATTAACGAGAATGATACGGTGGTCGTCGATGAGCTTTGCTTTGGGGACAACGACCGTTTGTCTGCTCTCGTGGCCGGGATGCTCCAGGGTGATCTGCTGATTATGCTTACCGACGTTGACGGACTCTACACGGCCAATCCCAAGAAGAATGCTGAAGCTGTTCATCTGCCCCGGGTGGAGGATATTGCCGCCGTGAAAGATCTGGCAGACGGTCAGGGCTCTGCCGTGGGTACGGGCGGTATGATCACCAAGTTGAAAGCGGCGGAGATGGCCGCTAATATGGGGGTTCCGTCTTTTGTGACATCTTTTGGCCATATTGGAGATCTGGTAGGTATCCTGCGGGATGAGTGGCCCCGGGGAACTTATTTTGTTAGCAAAGAGCACAAACTCACCGGGCGCAAACGCTGGCTCACCTATGGCGCGTTGACCTACGGACAGATTTTTATCGACGCCGGAGCCAAACGCGCCCTTGAACAGAAGGGGACAAGCTTGCTTGCTTCAGGAATCGTGGGTTTGGAGGGGTCTTGGGATCGCAAAGAGCCTGTTCGTATCGTCGGGCCCGATGGGGAAGAGGTGGCCAGGGGTCTGGCTGAGCTTAGCAGCCGGGAAATCAGCGAGGTTATCGGGTTACATACGGATGAGGTGTTGACCCATTTTCCCGGATTGACCGGAGGGGAAATTGTGCATTGCGATAATATGACGGTGTTTTGAGGCAATAGTGCGTGTATGCGGAATCATTTGACAAACCCCCAATACCTGTGCTACGATTCCAACCAGAATGACTTCTATAATAAACATGGCGAATCGAGGACACAAAGAGATGGCTACACCTGTGTTGACTGCAAATATTTTCTATTATTACAACCTTAGCTGGTATGGCTACGGCTATTATTGCTGTCTACAACGTTAATATCTTTTTTGAACCTTATGACTAAAATGGCGATTTATCGGGGGGGTTCAATCCCCGCCGATTTTTTATGGAGGAGGTTACTGATACTATGGAAGATATAACACGGCGGACAATTGCTGTTATCGGCCTTGGCCTTATCGGCGGGTCTGTTGGGTATGCTCTGAGAAGGCTTAATCACGACAAGGTTATCGGATTTGATATCCGGCCGGATATCGTTGAGCAAGCTCTTCGCGCCGATGCGATCGGGGTCGCCACGGCCTCTATGGAGGAGGCTGTCTCTCAAGCGGATATTACGATTTTCTGCACGGCTCCCGGACAGATTCTGCGGGATCTGCCACGAGCGCAGCCTTTTTTCAAAGAGGGTTCCGTGGTAAGCGATATCTGCGGTGTTAAGAAGGAGATTGTCTCTTGGGCCGAATCCTGCCTGCGATCTGACGTGAACTATATTGGCATCCATCCGATGGCAGGCAAGGAGGTTGGAGGGTTTGCCAACGCCGATCCGGATCTTTTTCGGGGTGCGGGGTTTATTCTGATTGTGCCGGAGGGATTCTGTCCCGAGGCTTTTCGGGTGGTCAAGGATCTGGTCGTCTCTCTCGGCGCCGGCCGGATTGAGGTGAACCCGGCGAGTGTCCATGATAGAATTATTGGGTATACGAGCGATTTGATGCATGTGGCGGCTACCGCTCTGTGCAAAACCTTTCCAACAGATATGACCATGGCTCATACAGCGGGGGCTTTCCGGGACTGTACCCGGGTCGCGGCGATTGACGCCGGGTTGTGGACGGATTTGCTTATGCGCAATCGGGAAAACGTTCTGTTTTTCCTGGAGGCTTATGTCGACAATCTGAGGAAGCTGGGGAAGGCTCTGGCGGATGGGGATAATGAGGGTGTTCACTGTTTTTTGGCTGAGGCGGCTCAAAACAAGAGCGTATTTGGAGGAAAATGATATGATGACGTTGCGGATCGCTCTGTCTGGGGAGGCTTCTGCGCGGGATTATCCCATTGTGATTGGGGACAGGGTTCTATGGGAATCCCGGTGTTTTTTGGTGGAGGCTTGTCCGAGCCGGCGGGTGGTTGTGGTTTCCGATGATAGAGTTTGGGGGTTGCATGGCGGCGTTTTGGCGACGTTGCTGACACAATGGGGGTTTGTGTTTGAGCCTGTGATTGTGCCGGAGGGGGAACAGAGTAAGTCGTTGACATGTTTGGCGTTTTTGTATAACGCTTTCTGCGGGTTTCGGTTGCGTAGGGATGATACTGTCATTGCTTTTGGCGGCGGCGTTGTCGGGGATTTGGCGGGGTTTGGCGCCGCGACGTTTTTACGGGGGGTTCCCTTTGTTCAGATTCCGACCACTTTGATGGCCCAGGTGGATTCCGGTGTGGGCGGCAAGGTGGCTGTGAATTTGCCTCAGGGTAAGAATCTGGCAGGGTGTTTTTATCAGCCGAGGTTGGTGGTGGCGGATGTTTCTTTGTTGGAGACTTTGGATAAAAGGGATTGGGATTCGGGAATGGCAGAGGCTGTGAAATATGCCGCTTTGGGGGATGATGGGTTGGGTGAGATTTTTCGGGAACCTGTTGCCGAGTCTGATCTGACGAGAATTGTTTGGTTGTGCTGCGCTGCGAAGGGGCGATTTGTTATGGAGGATGAATTGGATCAAGGGGTTAGAGCTTTGCTGAATTTTGGGCATACTTTTGCTCATGCGCTTGAGACTTTTTATGGATATGGTACTTATCGACACGGAGAGGCTGTGGCTCGCGGAATGCTGATTGCTTCTGAGGTTGGTTCCCGGCTTGGAGTTAGTGTGCCGGGGACTGGTGCCGCTTTAAAGGGTATGCTGGATAACGCGGGGATTGAGGGGCGGTTAACGGAAAATGTTGATGAGGGTGTGCTTGATTTTTTACCGCTGATTCAAGCGGACAAGAAGAACCCCGGCGGAGTTGAGGCTGTTGATGAGGTTGCCTTGGTGTTGCTGAGAGAGCTTGGGGACGCTTATGTTCACAAGATTCGTTATGAGGATCTTGTTGAGGTATTTGCGAATTCAAGATCTGGTTTGGTTGTGGACAGGTGTTTGACATGACTATGAGACAGTTAAATCGTTTTCCTCAGGGGATTAAGAGTATGCCACCTTCTAAAAGTGTGACCCATCGGGCGGTTATCTGCGCCGGATTGGCTGAAGGGGAAAGTTTGATTCGACATGTTTTGGCATCTGAGGATGTTGAGGCGACTTTGCGTTGTATGCGGATGTTGGGGGCGCGATGTGTACCCTTGGGGGACTCGGTGTCTGTTCAGGGCGGGGTTGGTGATTGGGTGCGCCTTGAGGCGGAGATAGGTGCGTCGCAACCCGGGGAGTTGACGACCGGGCTGTCGTCGTCCGGAGATGCGTCGTCCGAGGATGCGTCGTCCGAGGATGCGTCGTCCGAGGATGCGTCGTCCGAGGATGCGTCGTCCGAGGATGCGTCGTCCGATAGGGAAGCGGCAGGAGTTTTGTTATTGGATTGCGGTGAGTCAGGGTCGACATTACGGTTTCTAATGCCTTTGGCGGCTTGTTTGGCGCGACCTGTTGTCTTTGTCGGGCAGGGACGCTTATTGGAACGACCCTTGGAGCCGTTTTGTGATCTTTTTGCTGAACATGGTGTTGCTGTGGTACGGAACAAGGCTGATGGTGCATGCGGATGTCATCGCGAAGACAGGTATGGAGATGCCGGGTTGACGGTGACAGGTCCTTGGCGGAGCGGTGTTTTTTCGGTGCCGGGTCATATCAGTTCTCAGTTTGTTTCGGGACTTTTGCTGGCGTTGCCGTTGCTTGCGCATGATAGCACTGTGACCGTGACAACGGTTCTGGAGTCCGCGTCTTATGTTGATATAACTCTAGATGTAATGCGGGCTTTCGGGGTGGAGGTTGTGCATCAGAATTATCAGGAATTCTATGTGGCGGGAAATCAACGGTATCAGGCCGGAGAGTTTGGTGTTGAGGGGGATTATTCTCAGGCGGCTTTTTTTCTGGTAGCAGCCGCTTTGGGGTGTGATTGTGTCTGTCGGGGGTTGAGAGAGGATTCCCGTCAAGGGGATAGGAAGATTCTTGATATTCTACGACGCTGCGGTGCTGCGATAATCCGGGAAGGCGACGGGATTCGTGTTCGGGGCGGTGATTTAACAGGCATTACTGTTGACATATCGGATATCCCTGATCTGGTGGCGCCTCTGGCGGTTCTGTTGTCATTTTGCCGGGGAGAGAGCCGTATTGTCAACGGGCGCCGACTGCGGTATAAGGAAAGCGATCGGTTGGCGGCGGTGGCTGGGGAGTTGGGCAAGTTGGGGGCTGATATTGTTGAGGGGGAAGATTTCCTGGTTATCCGCGGCGTGGATTCGTTTCAAGGCGGTCATGTGGACAGCCGGGGGGATCATCGTATCGCGATGATGTTGGCCGTAGCTGCCTTTAGGTGCCAAGAACCGGTTTGGTTGACGGGCAGCGAGAGTGTGGCGAAGTCTTATCCGAATTTTTTTGAGGCGTTTTGCTAAGAGAGTTTTGCTGTAAGGAGTTTTGCTCATGGGAAGTGTTTGGGGTCACAGCATCAAAGTGTCTTTGTTCGGCGAGTCTCACGGGGCGGCGATTGGGTGCGTTATTGACGGGTTGCCGCCTGGCGTGACTGTGGATTTTGCCGCTGTGGATGCCCAGATGGCGCGCCGGGCTCCGGGACGTTACCGGTTTTCGACCCCTAGACGGGAGTCGGATCGGTATGAGGTTCTGTCGGGGTTGTTCCATGGCTGCACCACGGGTGCGCCGTTAGCGGTGGTGATCCGGAATGAGAATACACGGTCTGAGGATTATTGTCAGGATGTGTTGCGGCCTGGCCATGCGGATTATACGGCTTGGGTTAAGTTTAAAGGGTTCGCTGATTTTCGGGGAGGCGGACATTTTTCCGGGCGCCTCACGGCACCTCTTGTATTTGCCGGGGCTGTTGTGCGGCAGATTCTGGGGGAACAGGGGATTGTTTTGGGGTCGAGGATTTTGCGGATTTATGATGTTGAGGATGAGGCAATGGCGGCTGAGGAGATCCCGGCGTTGCCGCCGGATGCTTTTCCGGTGAAGAGTCCCGGTGCAAAAGAGCGGATGCAACGGGCGATTGAAGCCGCCGGCGAGGCGGGTGATTCTGTGGGGGGCGTGGCTGAGTGTGTGGCGTTAAATGTTCCGGCAGGGTTGGGGGAGCCTTTTTTTCATTCTTTGGAAAGCCATTTGGCGGCGTTGATGTTTTCGGTTCCCGCGGTGAAGGGGGTGGAATTCGGCGATGGGTTCGCTTTGGCCGGTATGTTGGGAAGTCGGGCGAATGATCCGATGTTTTGGGAGGATGCTACAGGGGCCTGTACAGAGGCCGGTGCGGGGGCGGTCAAATTTGACAGCAATCATAACGGCGGCATCAATGGAGGTATCGCGAACGGTCAACCTCTTGTTTGCCGGGTAGCGGTGAAGCCGACACCAAGTGTGCGTCTTGTCCAGAAAACTGTTGATATTAGGAGAGGAGAATCTGTGGAAACGGCATTGCAAGGACGTCACGATCCTTGTATTGTTCCTCGGGCTTTACCTGTCCTAGAGGCTGTGATGGCTTTGGGGATATATGATTTATTTGTACATTCAAGAAAGGGCTGAGAATTGTGATTATTATTTTGAAACCGGACACAGCAGAAAAGGAAATCGTGCCGATTTACAGGATGCTTGAGGAGAATAGGATTATTGCTCAAGAGATTATGGGAGAAACCACTCGGATGATTGGAATGGCGGGGGATACGTCATCGATTTCCGAGGATTCGATTCTTTGTTTTTCTTGTGTTGAGCGGATTATGAGAGTCCAGGAGCCCTATAAGTTGGCGGGACGCAAGTTTCATCCTGAGGATAGTGGGTACGACATCGAAGGGAAGCGGATTGGCGATGGCGCGTTTGCCGTTATTGCCGGTCCATGTTCGGTGGAGAGTGAAGAACAGATTATGGCTGTGGCAACGGCTGTTAAGGATGCAGGGGCCACCTTTTTACGGGGGGGCGCTTTTAAGCCCCGGACTTCGCCTTATGCGTTTAAAGGACTGGGTTTAAACGGGTTGGAGCTTCTGTTGATGGCGAAGAAGGCTACCGGATTGCCTATTGTGAGCGAGATTATGTCAGTGGAGTTTTTGGATGCTTTTGCTGAATCGGTGGATGTTGTTCAGATCGGTGCCCGGAATATGCAGAATTTCACTTTGTTGAGTCAGGTGGGGGGATTGAGAAAGCCTGTTTTGTTGAAACGAGGGTTGTCGTCGACAATTGAAGAGCTCTTGATGGCGGCGGAATATGTTATGGCCGGCGGATCGGGAGAAGTCATTCTGTGCGAGCGGGGAATACGTACTTTTGAGACCGCCACTCGCAATACCCTCGATGTCTCAGCCGTTCCTGTGCTAAAGGCGAAGTCTCATTTGCCTGTGGTTGTTGATCCCTCTCATGCGACGGGTTATTGGTATTATGTGGAACCTATGGCGTTGGCTGCGACAGCGGCGGGAGCGGATGGGCTTGTCGTTGAGGTGCATAATAATCCGGAGGCGGCTTTGTGTGATGGGGCTCAGTCGGTGACGCCTCAGGTTTTTCAGCGGATTATGGATAAGGTGGGTCGGGTGAGAGAGGCGGTGGCAGATGGATAACGGACACTTGATTGAGTTGCGTTCGCAAATTGATGCTTTAGATTGTCAGTTGCGGCGAGTGTTCTATAGGCGTATGGAGATCTGCGAAAGAATCGGGGCTCTGAAAGCTCTTGATGAGATCCCTGTCGTTGATGAGGCGAGAGAGTCGGAGGTTTTGGCGGCTGTTGAGGGGGAGCGTCCGGAGTATTTGGAGGAGGCTCTTGCCTTGATGAGGTTGGTTATGGAATTATCGAGATCCCGGCAGAGCAAGGGAAGAGCGTTGTCATGATGACAAACCGTAAGACGGTAAACCGGAAGAAGGTTGTTTTGATTGGGTTGCCCGGGTGCGGGAAATCTACAGTTGCCAAGGTCCTGGCTGATCGGTTGGGGTGGCTCTGGCTTGATTCGGATCGGGAGATTGAGATGAGTCAGGGTATGGGGATCAGTGAGATTTTTGAGCGATTTGGGGAGGGATTCTTTCGAGACTTGGAGGCTCGGTGTGTGGCGGATCTGCTGTGTGAAGACGAGTGTGCTGTGATTTCGTTGGGCGGGGGAGCTGCGCGACATCTGCTTAAGGGAACGAATGCGGGACAAGAGGCAACCGGAGATCGTCTTATTGTGTATCTGTCCAGACATGTTGAGGAAATTCTTCGGACAGCGGACTTATCGGATCGGCCTTTATTGAGGGATAATCCGGAACGTCTTCAAGAGCTTTTTCAGGAAAGACATCCTCTATATATGCAAGTTTGCAATGTTCATGTCTGTAATGACGGAAATGTTGATGAAGTGGTTGAAAGGGTTTATCAAGCCATTGAGCAGGGGGTTTTTTGTGTGAAAGTGCTGGTGATTAACGGTCCCAATCTGAATTTGCTGGGATCCCGGGAACCTGGGATATATGGGGCGAATTCCTATGAGGCTCTGGTGAACCATATTGGGGATTATGCGCGGGATCATGGATTCTGTGTTGATGTGGTTCAATCCAACTGTGAGGGGGAGATTGTTGACGCGATACAAAACTGCCGGGACACCTATGACGGTGTTGTGATCAATCCGGGGGCGTATACCCATTACAGTTATGCTATCTACGACGCTTTGCGGGCGACGGATGTGCCGGCCGTTGAGGTTCATCTTTCGAATATCAGTGATCGAGAGGCCTTTCGCAAGATTTCGGTGACTGCGCCGGCTTGTGTGGGGCAGATCAGCGGGTTGGGGTTCTATTCATATAGTGCCGCTTTAGGGTACTTTCGGGACAAGGGCGGGCTTAATTTATGAGTATTTCCGGGAACACGAGAGTACTCTGTGTGATAGGGGATCCGGTTGCTCACAGTCTGTCGCCTCGCATTCATAATGCTTTTCTGGCTGAGTCCGGGCTGGATTATGTGTATCTGGCTTTTCAGGTCAAGGCAGGCGATCTGGGTCGTTTTATCCATGCGGTTCAAGTCTTAGGGATCAAAGGCTTCAATGTGACCATGCCCCACAAAGAATGGATTGTGCCTTTTCTGGACGATATGACGGAACAGGTGAGGCGTTGTGGTGCCGTGAACACTGTTGCGGTTAAGGATGGCCGCTTGGTCGGCCATAATACGGATGGCGCGGGTTTTTTGCGGGCTCTGGCTCTCGGCGGCATCGTTCCTGTTGGGATGAAGGTCCTGATTCTGGGGCGAGGCGGAGCGGCCAAGACCGTGGCGTTGGCTCTGGCTGACAACGGTGCCAATGTGTTGATGGCTGCCCGCAACATGACATTGCCGCCTTTGGATGCCCAGATTGAGCCTGTCCTTTGGGAAGAGATTGGCGGCATTGTTGGGGCATGCGATATGGTTGTAAACGCTACGCCTTTGGGTATGCCGGGGCAGGATTTCAGCGATTTTTCTTTTGTGGACGGTTTGCCTGAACACGCTTATGTCGTTGATCTTGTTTATCATCCATCTCAGACGACTCTGTTACGAAGGGGACATGACCGGGGATTACAGGTAATGAATGGCCTCCGGCATTTGGTATGTCAGGGGGCCCTCTCTTTTGAATTTTTTACTGAGATCACGCCTTCTTTGACTCTCGTTGATGGTTTGATTCGTGATTTGTCATCTTAGCGGCATTCGTTTGGATCCAAGGATGATTGGGTCTGTGTTCACCAGATGGGCACGTTTCGTAAAATGGTGGTTCGCCGTTTTTTCTTCTGATATTGGATTGTTTATTCCTTTATATTTTTATATATTTCTCTCCGTTCCATGTCTTTTCAGCAAATTATGTGCTATTATGGCTTTATTCTTGCGAGAGATAACTGGTAGAGGAGAATGATTGTTGAATAGACCCTTTTTATCACTAAAGAAAACATGTGTCTCTTTGGAATCTTTCCATTCCGCACCCCTCACAAGGGGTCAAATAGTCAAGTTCGTTACTTCCTACATCCTTGTGTTCTTGGGATTGTTTGTGTACTTTCTCATTAGAACCATTATTTCGATATATGGGGATATGCAGATGGGAGAAGTGATTTTCTTTCTGAGCGTCCCCTTGGAGGAAGGGAATGTTGACTTTGTCCCTGAGCTTGTGGCGAAGAGTCTTTTTTCGGCGCTCATATGTGTTGCAACCTTCGTCGCGCTTCTAAGCAACTGGTATCAGTACGCTGTTTTTGTCCAAATTCCATTATTTAAAAAGTATCGGAGACTCTTCCTCTATCCTTTTTCTTTTGCGTTTCTCAGAAAAAATGCTCTTGTTGTGGCCTGTGTCACTGCCCTTTTGTTAAGTGCTGCGTCTTTGAGCAAGCTGGGATTTGTAAACAGTTTCGCCTATTCGTTTATCAAGTCGAACTTCATAGAGGAAAACTATACGGATCCACGTGCCGTTAACCTTGAGTTCCCTGATGAAAAGAGAAACCTTATATATATCATGATGGAATCGATTGAAAACACTTATGCTTCTCAAAGTGTGGGCGGCGGCATGAGCGAGAATCTTATTCCTGAATTGACTGATCTTGCTCGAAACCACACAAGTTTTTCCAATACCGATGATTTTTGTGGCGGTGCTGTCCCTGTTTATAGCTGTACGCTGACAGTCGGGTCGACTGTGGCACAGACTTCCGGAATGCCTTTCACTTTGCCTCTCGGCGGCTCGCGTATAAACAGTTTGGGGGATTTCGTGGATTTCCTGCCTGGGGCCTACAGCATTGGCGAGATTCTTGAGCTTGAAGGATACAATCAGGTCTATCTTATTGGTTCCGGAGCGGCTTTTGGTGGGCGCGACAAGTATTTTACCCAGCATGGCAGTTACACGATTAAAGACTATTATTCTGCCCCGGCCGATGGTATCATTCCGGATGATTATCATGTGTGGTGGGGCATGGAGGATGCCAAATTGTATGCGTACGCCAAACAAGAGCTCGCGGTTCTGGCGGCGGGGGATCAGCCTTTCAACCTCACAATGCTGACTGTGGATACCCATGCGGTGGGCGGCTATACTTGTGATTTGTGCCTTGAGAGATACGACGATCCCTATGCTAATGTGGTTGCTTGCGCCAGTCAACAGGTGGGTGATTTTGTGCGTTGGCTTGAGCAACAGGACTATTATCAAGATACGACAATTGTTATCTGTGGCGATCATAACTGTGTGGATCACGGTTTTTTCAGGGAAGTGGCTGAGGATTATCAGCGCACCACCTATAATGTGTTTATCAACAGTTCTGTTGAGGGGACCAGACAATATAACCGAACTTTTACGGCGCTTGATATGTTTCCGACAACTTTAGCAGCCATGGGTGTCATGATACCGGGCGAACAACTGGGTCTTGGCGTCAATCTGTTTTCGGATACCCCCACGATTCTGGAAAGGCACAACCCTCTTTATGTTAACAAAGAATTGGCGAAACGTTCTGATTTCTATTTTGAACGGATCTGTCGCAATTAATTGGTATGGGGATGCCGGCGATTTCCCAACGTTGATGATTTTCTGGAGTCAATGATTTGACTTTCCGGAGAACTTAGGAGAGTATTAGACTATCAATGAATTGGAGGAGAATCTTTATGCTTAGTGGACAAACTGCTGTTATTACAGGTGCCTCCCGCGGAATCGGAAAAGCTATTACTTTGACTTATGCGCAAAACGGGGCAAATGTCGCGCTTGTTTACGCCCGTAACGCCGAAGCCGCTGAGGATGTTCGCCAACAAGCGGAAGCCTTCGGTGTCAAAGCAATGGCCTACCAATGCAATGTTGCGGACTATCAGGAATCCAAAAAAGTTTGCGATCAGATTGTCGCCGATATGGATTCTGTCAGTATTCTGGTGAACAATGCAGGTATTGCCAAAGACTATATGTTACTTAAGATGAGTGAAGAGGCTTTCGACGAAGTTATTGATGTCAACTTGAAAGGGACCTTCAACTTCATCAAGCATCTTTCACCCACGCTTATGAAATCCTCAGCCGGTAAAATCATTAATCTCTCCTCAGTCAGCGGACTGATGGGAACTCCTTATCAGACGAATTATTCTGCGGCCAAGGCCGGGGTGATCGCTATGTCCAAAACGGTAGCCAAAGAATTATCTTCAAAAAATATTACCTGCAATGTCATCGCTCCGGGGTTTATTAAAACCGATATGACGTCATCTTTATCTCTGGTTGCCAATGGTTATATTGAATTCGCTGTCCCGTTCAGAAGAATGGGGACTCCGGAAGAAGTCGCCAGTGTCGCGTTGTTTCTGGCTTCAGAGATGGCCTCTTATATTACCGGTGAAGTTATTCGCGTTGACGGCGGCCTCAGTATGTAAGGAGAGAGCTCTTACCCCTTGACGGCATCTTTTTCTTGTGCTATTATTTTGATTAGTTAGTAAAACTAATTAAATGGGGGGCTCATCCTATGGATGATTTTGAGAAGAAACTGAATCATGTTCTGGTCGATACTTTTAATTCTATTCTAAAATTTGAAGAGATCTCATTGAAAGGGTTTCTGAGCGTTCCGGTTACAATCGCGGAAGCTCATATGATTGAAGCTGTTGGCACTCAGGAAAACATGGCGACAACAGTCAGCAAAATCGCCTCGATGTTGAAGATCGCCATGCCTACCGCGACAGTTGCTTTGAAAAAGTTGGAAAGCAAGGGGTTTATCAAGAAAGTGCCCTGTGATAAAGATGGTCGCAAAACGATTATCAGTCTCACCGATTTAGGCCAACGCATTGAGAGGGCCCATCGACTATTTCACGAGAAAATGGTCAGAAATATCAGCAGACAGTTTGCCGAAGCTGAGAAAGATGTCTTATTGAAAGCGATCACAAAGCTAAGCGACTTTTTCATGGAAAAAGTTGAGCCGGAGATCATTGAGGCCGAAATATGAGTTTAAAAATAATTGGGACCGGTAAGGGTATCCCGGAAAAACGGGTTACCAATCATGACCTGGCCGGTTTCCTGGATACCAATGACGAATGGATCGTCTCGCGTACAGGTATCAAAAGCAGAAATGTCTGTTCCCATGAGACCTTGACGGATTTGGCCGCCGCTGCCGCTCTGCAGGCTCTTGACAAATCAGGCCTGCGGCCGGAAGATATTGACCTCATTATATGTTCGACTATCGGGGGCGACTACCGTACCCCTTCCTTGGCTTGCTGTGTGTCGAATTCTATTGGCGCTTCGTGCCCGGCCTTTGATGTTAACGCAGCCTGCACGGGATTTATTTATGCTCTTGAAATTGCCTCAGGGTTTCTGGCTGACGAGAAGACTGACAACATTTTGATTGTCTGTGCCGAAATGATGTCAAAGCATATGGATTGGACCGATCGAAACACCTGTGTCCTGTTTGGAGACGGCGCGGCGGCCTGTACGGTGACAAAAGGCAACGCCCTCAAATATATCGATTTGTCCGCCTCTGCGGATGTGTCGCTGTTGCAGGTGCCCTCCGGGACCGGGAACAGCCCTTTTGTTGATGAGAAAAAGGAGTATGGATTCCTCAACATGCAAGGACAAGAAGTTTTCAAGTTTGCTGTGAATGTGGTGGAATCCGGTGTCAAACAAGCCTTGGACAAGCTAAATGTTTCCGCCGAACAGATTGATTTGTTTCTGTTGCACCAGGCTAACAAACGTATTGTGGACTCTGTCAGAAGAGCCTTGGGACAACCGGAAGAGAAATTTCCTCTGAATATTGCCCACTACGGCAATCTTTCTTCTGCTTCGATCCCCCTGCTGTTGTTCGAAATGCTGGAAGAAGACAAGATCAAACCTGGTGATACACTTTTCATGTCTGCTTTTGGCGCAGGGTTAACCGCCGGCAGCTGTGTTATGGTTTGGGAGTAATCTCATTCATATATTTACTATTCAAAAATTTAATGGAGGAAAAACAATGTTGGACAAAATCACAGAGATCGTACATGTTTACACGGACAATCAGACCCTTGCTGTCACAGAGCAAACGACTTTCACAGATCTGGGGCTCGATTCTCTCGATACGGTGGAGTTGCTCATGAAGATTGAGGACGAATTTTCGGTGAGAATCGAGATGACCGAAGATATACAATCTGTCGGCGATATCATCAGTGTCATCGAGAAGCTGCAATAGGCGGAGGTCAACAGAATGATCAAAACACCGATTTGCGATCTTCTTGGTATTCGATATCCTGTTTTTCAAGGGGGCATGGCCTGGGTTTCTGATGCGGTTCTGGCCGCAGCCGTTTCCAATGCCGGCGGTCTTGGCATTATCGCGGCGGGAAATTCCCCTGTCCAGTTTGTAGCCGAACAGATAAAGAAAGCCAAACAACTGACCGACAAACCTTTTGGTGTGAACATTATGCTGATGAGCCCGCATACCGGTAATATATCTGAGGTTGTTGCCAGGGAAAAGGTTGCGGTGGTGACTACGGGCGCCGGCAATCCGGCAAAATATATGAAGCTTTGGATTGACGCAGGTATCAAAGTGATCCCGGTGGTTGCGTCAACGGGGTTAGCAAAAATGGCGCAGCGGAACGGCGCAGCGGCGGTCATTGCTGAAGGCTGCGAAAGCGGGGGCCATGTGGGTGAGATATCAACCATGGCTCTTGTTCCTCAAGTTTGCGACGCTGTTGATATCCCCGTTATCGCGGCAGGGGGTATTGGGGACGGCCGGGGGGTGGCCGCGGCATTGATGTTGGGCGCTGTGGGTGTTCAGGTTGGGACAAGGTTTTTGGTCGCAAGGGAGTGTGGTATTCATCAGAACTACAAGGATAAGATTATTGCCGCTAAAGATATTGATACCCTAACCACAGGCAAGAGGCGCGGTCATCCGGTACGTTCCCTGAAAACACCCTTTTCTCGTGCTTTTTGGGCTAAAGAGTATGATGCCGGTGTATCTCATGATGATCTGGAGGCTTTCGGCACAGGTGCCTTGAAACTGGCGGCTGTAGAGGGGGATCTGATAAACGGATGCTTTTTGGCAGGACAGATTTCCGGTCTTGTTAAAAAAGAGCAGAGTGCCGGGGAGATCGTCGAGGATCTGATGAGGGAGACGGAAATGATTTTTACCAAAACTATTGGAGGATTTATATGCTTCAAGAACGAACTGCCGTGATTACCGGCGCTTCCCGCGGGATCGGGAAAGCCATTGCTTTGAATATGGCTCAAAACGGAGCAAATATTGCGATTGTCTATGCCAACAACGTTGAAGCGGCGGAGACCGTGCGCCAACAAGCGGAAACCCTTGGTGTTATGGCTAAGACTTATCCGTGCAATGTTGCGGACTATCGGGAATCCGAATGTGTGTGCGAGCAGATTATCAAAGATTTTGGTCCTGTCAGCATTTTGGTGAACAATGCCGGTATTGTTAGGGACAATCTGGTCCTTCGGATGAGAGAAGCGGATTTTGATGCTGTTATTGATGTCAACCTAAAAGGTGCCTTCAACTTTATTAAACATCTTTCGCGTTCTCTTATGAAGTCCCCGGCGGGCAGAATCATCAATATCACTTCCGTGAGCGGGCTTATGGGGAGTCCGGGTCAGATTAATTACGCGTCAGCCAAAGCCGGACTGATAGGGCTAACCAAATCGGTCGCCAGAGAGCTGGCGCCAAAAAATGTTACCTGCAACGCTATCGCACCAGGGTTTATTGATACGGATATGACATCATCCCTTCCAAGACTGGCCGGCGGATATGTTGAGTTTGCCGTCCCGTTAAGAAGGGTAGGATCCGTGGATGAAGTCGCTCATGTAGCGACGTTTTTGGCTTCCAAAATGTCTTCATATATCACAGGAGAGGTGATTCGTGTTGATGGGGGACTTGGGATGTAATCGGGTCGTGGTTACAGGACTTGGATGTGTATCTCCGATTGGGAACGATGTAAAAGTTTTTTGGCAAAATCTCATCGCCGGGAAACACGGATTCGGAGAGATTACAAAGTTTGATGCGGCTGGTTTGAGAACAACAATTGCGGCGGAGGTTAAGGATTTTCATCCTGAAGACTATATTGATAAATCTGACATCCGCAAGACTGATCTTTATGCGCAGTATGCACTGGCTGCCGCCGCCCAAGCCATCGAAGACAGCGGCATCATCGATCGTATCGAGCCACATCGAATCGGTGTCTATGTGGGATCCGGCACAGGCGGCATTTCCACCTTTATTTCGGAAACCTGCAAAATGATGTCGGTGGGGCCAGATCGGATTTCTCCGTTTTTCATTCCCATGATGATCGCCAATATGGCTTCCGCTTTAATCGCTATGAAATACAACGCCCGGGGACCCAATCTGCCTGTGGTGAGTGCTTGCGCGACATCGACCCATAGCATCGGTGAAGCTTTTCGTGCCATCAAGTATGGGCACGCAGACGCGATCATTGCAGGTGGCGCAGAAGCGTCGATCAATCCTCTCGCTTTGGGCGGGTTCATTAATTGCATGGCTCTTTCCACATCAAACGATCCGGACAACAGTTCTATCCCTTTTGACAACCGACGGAGTGGGTTTGTTCTGGGAGAAGGCGCGGGGATCCTTGTTCTTGAAAACTACGAACACGCTCTGAGACGAAACGCCGACATTTACTGTGAGATCTGCGGTTATGGCAATACCTGTGACGCGTATCATATCACCGCTCCCCATCCCGAAGCCATCGGCGGAGCAGAAATGATCAGGCTCGCAATGGATGAATCCGGACTCCAAGGGGACGAAAACCTCTATATCAATCCCCACGGGACATCGACGCCTATGAACGACAAGGCAGAAACCCGCGCCATAAAAAGGGTTTTTGGGGATATTGCCTATCGAATCCCCATCAGCTCCACAAAATCTATGACCGGACATATGTTGGGTGCGGCAGGAGGTATTGAAGCCATTGCCGCTGTGAAAGTTCTTGAAACAGGTATGATCCCTCCGACCCTCGGGTATCAGGAACCCGACCCGGATTGCGATCTCGATTATGTTCCAAACACCGCACGTAAGCAAGATATTAATAAAGCTCTGTCGATATCGTTAGGATTCGGCGGACATAATGCCGGCATTGTGTTTTGCCAGTGATGATTCTTTCGCAGTTGTTAATGAAATGAGATTTGGTGAGGTCCAACCTATGGATATTAAATTAATTGAAGCTTTGGCAGAAATTCTTTCCGAACATGGGCTGAGTTCCGTGGAAATCAGTGAGGGAGAAACTTATATCCATCTTGAAAAAGAAAGTTGCAGGTCCTGCTTGTATTCAAACTTTGGCTCCGGTTCCGGCTTAGCCTCTGGCTCCGGTTCCGCCTTAGATCCCGGTTCCGGTTCCGCCACAGATCCCGGCTCAGATTCCGCCACAGATCCCGGCTCAGATTCCGGTTTTAGATCTTTTCTCGGCTCCGCTCCGGGCAATCATTCGGTCAATTTCAATCATTTGATTGAAGTGAAATCCCCTCTGGTCGGTGTGTTCTATTCTGCGGTTTCGCCGGAATCCGATCCCTTTGTCAGCATTGGCAGCAAAGTTAAAAAAGGAGATGTCCTCTGTGTCATTGAGACCATGAAGCTTATGAATGAGATTATAGCGGAACAAGACGGCGAGATTGTTGATATTTGTGTCAGAAACGGCGACATTGCCGAATACGGACAGACCCTCTTCAAAATGTATTAAGGAGCATCCATATGAAAAGAGAAGCCATAAAAAACATCCTCCCTCATCGGGAACCTATGTTGCTCATCGACGAAACAGAGCTCGCCGGCGAAACCTCAATCAGTCGTTACACCGTACGAGGAGATGAGTTTTTCCTGCAGGGCCATTTTCCGGACAAACCGGTGGTCCCCGGTGTGATCTTGTGCGAGATGATGGCCCAATCCGCATGCCTTCTGATAAACACAGACGGCAAGAAGTTCACGCCCTATTTTACCGGGCTCAATAATGTTCGATTCAAAAAAATAGTGACTCCCGGCGATACTGTTACTTTTATAAGCGCCATCACGTCTCAAAAAAGCACATTCTATTTCATGAAAAGCGAAGGCTACATTGAAGACAAACTCTGTATCTGCGGAGAACTGTCTTTTGCTGTTGTTCGGGAGGAATAGCTTATGTTCACAAAGATCCTGATTGCCAATCGGGGAGAAATCGCCATTCGAATCATTCGTGCCTGCCGGGAAATGGGCGTTTCTACGGTGGCTGTGTTTTCCGAAGCTGATCGCGAATCACTACATGTCAGTCTGGCAGACGAAAGCTATTGTATAGGCGGTGCCTTATCTAAAGATAGTTACTTGAATATGAGCGCCATTCTTTCGGCAGCAACAGCGACAAAATCGGAAGCTATCCACCCCGGGTATGGGTTTCTGTCTGAAAATGCAACCTTCGCCAAGCTTTGCACCGAGCATAACATTGTATTTATTGGGCCAGAAGCCGAAACCATCTCACTCATGGGCGACAAAGACAAGGCTCGACGAGCCATGCAGGAGGCAGAAGTTCCTGTAATTCCCGGCTGTGATCTGCTAACGGATCTCTCTCACGCCAAGAAGGAGGCCAAAAAAATCGGGTTCCCGCTCCTCATTAAAGCCCGTTCAGGAGGCGGTGGCCGGGGGATACGTCTCGTACGTTCCATGGACGAATTGAGCCCGTGCTATCAGGCTGCGGCATCGGAAGGGTTAGCGGCTTTTGGCGACGGGGCCGTATATCTGGAAAAGTATTTGTCTCCGGTCAAGCATATCGAAATGCAGCTTCTAGCCGACCATTTCGGTAACGTTGTGTGTCTAGGCGAACGAGACTGCTCAACACAACGCAAAAACCAAAAACTCATCGAAGAAAGCCCTGCTGAAGTCATCTCGGCAGAAACACGAAAACGCATGATTGACGCAACCATCAAAGCCGGAACCACCGTGGGCTATCGAGGCGTGGGCACAATTGAGTATCTGTATGATCATAACGGCAACTTCTTTTTCATGGAGATGAACACCCGTCTTCAGGTTGAACATCCTGTTACCGAAATGGTAACTTTAGTCGACCTTGTGAAATGGCAAATCCGCGTGGCAGCAGGCATGAAACTTGATTTCTCTCAAGAAGACATCGTCTTCAAAGGTCATGCTATAGAGTGCCGCATCAATGCTGAAGACCCATACAAAAGTTTTCAACCCTCCGTTGGCACCATTGAAATGCTTCACATTCCCAACGGCCCTTGGATACGCTTTGATTCCGCAATATATCAGGGATATGCCATTCCGCCCTATTATGATTCTATGATAGGCAAACTCATTGTATATGCCAAGACAAGAGATGAAGCAATCCGCAAAATGAAAGCCGCCCTCTGCGAACTCATCATTGAGGGCGTTGTTCATAATACATCCTTTCAAGCGGATATTTTATCTGCTGAAGAATTCGTGAATTCGACCTACACAACAGATTATTTAGGAGCATACTTATGAGATTTAAGAAACCAAAAAACCCTTTGGAAGGGCAGGGAAAATCTACAACCCATTCAGCCAGACACACACGCGGAAGCGCCTCTGTACGTTCGGAAGAAATGATATCCGCCAGCACGATATCCTGCGACAGGTGCAAAAAAATACTTTCTTCCGACGAATTAGACTCCACCAAATACATTTGCCCCTACTGCCGGCACCATTTTCAGATCAACGCCCGTCAACGCATTTATATGATAACGGACTCTACCACCTTTATCGAGACCGATGGTGATCTCATCCCCCATAATATTCTCAACTTTCCCGGTTATGAAGAAAAGCTTGAAGCCGCACGGCTGCGGAGTGCCGAACCCGACAGTGTGGTCTGCGGCACCTGTGAGATAGGCGGTATCAAGGCGGCCCTTTTTGTCATGGAACCCTTCTTCATGATGGGCAGCATGGGTAGCGTCACCGGGGAAAAAATCACCCGGACCTTTGAACGCGCTCTGGTTGCTAATATGCCTGTTGTTGGTTTCACCGTATCAGGAGGTGCCCGTATGCAGGAAGGGATGGTTTCTCTCATGCAGATGGCTAAAACCAGTGGCGCCGTAAAAAGACACAGTGACGACGGTCATCTGTTTATCTGCGTGTTGACCAACCCGACCACCGGTGGCGTAACCGCGAGCTTCGCCATGGAAGCGGATATCATTATAGCAGAACCCCACGCACTCATAGGGTTTGCCGGTCCCAGGGTGATCGAACAAACTATACGCAAGAAGCTTCCCGCCGGTTTTCAGCGGGCTGAGTTTCAGCTGGAACATGGTTTTGTTGACAACATTGTGGACAGGGCTCAACACAAGAAATATATCGCGCAACTGCTGCAAATGCACAGAAGGGAGAAGGCATGACAACCGTCATTGAAACGATCGTGGGTAAGACAACAAGAAATGAATTGGCTGCCCCGGAAACCGCCCCGATAACCGCTCCGTATGAGAAAGTCTCAGCCGCCCGCGCCCAAGACAGGTTCACTTCCCTGGATCTGATAAACAGCATCTTTCGCGGGTTTGTGGAAATGCATGGTGACCGCTGTTACGGAGATGACAAAGCTGTTGTGGCCGGCATCGCCTATCTCGCCGATACACCAATTACTGTTATCGGTATTGAGAAAGGACACACCATCCGGGAACGAACTATGCGCAATTTCGGTTCCGCCCATCCCGAAGGATACCGCAAAGCCTTGCGGCAGATGAAATTAGCAGAAAAATTTGGGCGTCCGGTTATTTGTTTTGTGGATACATCCGGGGCTTATTGCGGTATTGGTGCCGAAGAACGCGGGCAAGGGCAGGCGATCGCCGAAAACCTGATGGAAATGATGACCCTGAAGGTCCCGGTCATATCAGTAATTCTTGGTGAAGGAGGCAGCGGAGGCGCTTTAGCTCTTGCTGTCGCGGACGAAGTCTGGATGCTGGAAAACTCGATCTACTCGGTTATTTCCCCGGAAGGGTGCGCCAGCATTCTTTGGAGAGATCACACCAAAGCTCGAGAAGCCAGCGTCTGTCTGAAGCTCACAGCCGAAGACTTGTTAAAACTAAAAATTATTGACCGGATTATCCTTGAAGGTGCCACCATGATTGAGGAATTACAGTCGCAACTTATGGCAACAGTTGAGGCATATCGGGTTTTGACTCCGGATGATTTGACCGAACGAAGGTATCAACGGTTTCGGAACAATGGGTGATTCCGGTTTTGGGGTATCAATAAAACAATAGGTGAGTGCTATGATCACAATCGTGACAGATTCGAGTTCATATTTCAAGCAAAGCGAAGCGCAGGAATTGGGAATTCGTGTTATCCCTAACAATTACAATGTTAACGGACAAAGCTACAGCGAGTCTTTCAGCGATCAGAACGGTTCTTTCGAAGACCTCCTCAAAGAAAGCGGCACACACAAAGGAAACAGAACATATACCACATCTCATCCGAATTTATCTGCATTCCTTAGCTGTTTCGAGGAAGAATTGCGCAAGAACAACGAAATTCTGTGTATAACGATCTCGTCCCGCCTTAGCGGGGCCTATGGGACGGCACATATGGCAGCCAAACAAACCGAGAACAAGGCTATAGCCGTCTTTGACAGCCAGTATACAGCGGGAGGCTTGTATCTTCTTGTTAAAGAAGCCCGGAAACTCATTGGAGGCGGCTTAGGACTTCAAAAGATTATGGACGTCTTACCGGCGATACGTGACAGAATCACCACCGCTTTCTCGGTTGATGATATGGTGCCCCTTCGCCGAAGTGGACGGATCGGGTTCGTACGATTGAACATCGGAACGTTCCTGAATAACAAACCGATCCTCCTTTGTCGGGGTGGCGCGGTGGTTGCCGACAGCATCGCTCGCGGCAACACAGAAATCATCAAGGCATTTCTCGCGAAAATCAACGAAACAACCCGGGATGTTGTGATCAGTTACATCGGAGATAATCGTCTGGCAACCAATCTCTATTATGTTATACAAGACACCTTTCCCCATGTTACAATAACATTGCAGAAGATTGGGCCTGTTCTGGGTATTCATTTAGGACTCAAGGTTATCGCTGTTTCGATGATCGACATTGACCCTTGACAACCAATACATCAATTGCTATGATGATCTCATCAAGGTTATTGAAAGGGAGGGGCTCAGATGAAAACAATGCTCTCGGCAATCCAAACATGGCAATGGCGTGATGCAGTGTCTTTCACTGAACCACGTCCTGTTTGAGTTGGGGCTCGATAACCATCTTACTTAGACAGTAATAGCGTGTCAGTGTGAGACTGACACGCTATTTTTTTTATTGTGGAGGAATCTATGAAACTCAAGATTTGCGGGCTCAAAACATTGCGGGATATAAACTACGTTAACAAAGCCCATATCGATTATGCCGGTTTTGTCTTTACCAAGCATCGTCAACAGATTAGCGCTGATACAGCACGAAGACTTAAAGACGCGCTGAATCCCGATATACAAGCGGTGGGCGTTTTTATTGACGAACCCTATGAAATTGTTCGTTCCCTCGTCGACGAGGGTCTTATCGACCTGGTACAGTTTCACGGAAACACTGTCTATGAGATGCCCTGTCCAACCATCCAAGCTTTCAGGATGCGAACACAAGAGGATATTAAACCCACAACATGCGATTATGTCTTGTTTGATTCCTACAGGAGAAACACAAGAGGCTCCACCGGAGGCATGTTCAACTGGCGACTCATCGAGGGGTACCGTACAAAACCCTTTTTCCTCGCCGGAGGCATTGATCTGTCCAACATCAAACAGGCTATGGAACTTAACCCATATTGTATTGACATCTCAAGCGGCGTTGAGGAAAACGGCGAAAAATCATACAAGAAAATTATGGAGGTTGCATATGAATGCAAGATTTGGTGAATTCGGCGGTCAATATGTCCCAGAAACCTTGATGAACGCCGTAATAGAACTGGAAGAAGCCTACGAATACTATAAAAAAGACATGGCTTTCCATGACGAACTGTCGGATCTTCTAAACCATTACGCCGGCCGGCCGTCCCTTTTGTATTTCGCCAAAAACATGACCCGAGATCTGGGCGGCCCGAAAATCTATCTCAAACGCGAGGATTTGAACCATACCGGTTCCCATAAAATCAACAATGTGCTGGGGCAAGCGCTGTTGGCCCAAAGGATGGGCAAAACCCGTCTAATCGCCGAAACCGGGGCCGGACAGCACGGTGTCGCTACCGCAACAGCCGCCGCGCTATTTAAGATGGACTGTGACGTTTTTATGGGGAAAGAAGACATTCAAAGACAGGCCCTTAACGTCTACCGTATGAAGTTGTTGGGAGCAAAAGTCCACAGCGTCACAACCGGCACCCAAACCTTGAAAGACGCTGTCAACGAAACCATGCGGGAATGGACACGATGCGTCCACAACACCCATTATGTTTTAGGATCGGTTATGGGACCCCATCCTTTTCCTACAATGGTACGGGATTTTCAGAGCGTTATCAGCCGGGAAACCCGCAATCAAATCTTAGCTCTTGAAGGCGAACTGCCCCAAGCTGTGATCGCCTGTGTGGGCGGCGGCAGCAACGCTATCGGCGCTTTCTACCACTTCATCCCCGATGACGGTGTAGATCTGATCGGCTGCGAAGCGGCAGGACTCGGGGTAGAGACGCCCCACAACGCGGCAACCATCGCGAATGGTATGCCCGGGATCTTCCATGGAATGAAATCCTTGTTCTGCCAAGACCAATATGGGCAGATCGCATCGGTGTATTCTATCTCCGCCGGTCTCGACTACCCGGGCGTAGGTCCGGAACACGCCGATTTACACCGTCGGGGCCGTGCCAAATACGTGGCGATCACTGACGGAGAGGCCGTCGAAGCATTTGAGTATCTGTCACGAACCGAAGGCATTATTCCCGCTGTGGAATCAGCCCATGCTGTAGCCTACGCCAAAAAAGTAGCTAAAACCTATGAAGGTTCAATAATCATCAACATTTCAGGCCGCGGCGACAAGGATGTCGCAAGCATCGCGCGCTACAAGGGGGAAGATTTGTATGAGTAAATTCATAAGTTTTATCACCGCCGGTGATCCCTCCCTGGAAAAGACGCGGGAATTCATCGATGTCTTAGCAGAAGACAGTGATATCATTGAGATCGGTCTTCCCTTCTCTGATCCCATAGCCGAAGGGGATGTCATCCAGGCCGCCAATAAACGCGCCTTAGAACAGAACACCACCGCAGACAAAGTGTTTGACATGCTGGAAAATGTACCCTTCAACAAAATCGTACTCTTGACTTATGCCAACCCTGTCTTCGTCTACGGCTATGACCGGTTCTTCAAACGCTGCAAAGAATGTGATGTCTACGGAGTGATTATTCCCGACCTGCCTTTCGAGGAGCGAGGCGAGGCGTCCATCTATGCCGACAATTTTGGCATACACCTGATTACGTTGATAGCGCCGACTTCGGCACAGCGAATCCAAATGCTGGCGACAAACGCCACAGGATTCATCTATCTCGTGTCCTCCATGGGCGTGACAGGTGTTCGCGGAGAATTCACAACCAATCTGGACGATATTGTGCGCCAAATCAGAGAAGTCACCGATGTTCCCATCTATATCGGATTCGGTATATCCACACCTGAACAGGTGCGACAAATACGTGAGATTGCCGACGGAGTTATCGTGGGCAGCGCCATTGTGAGGATTATTGCGGAACATGGTGACAACAGCTCCCCCCATATCAAACAATTCATTAAGGAGATGCTCAAAAATGTATAAAGAAGTTCTCACAAAAGTAACAACACACCAGGAAATGACCGCCGGGGAAATCAGCTCGTTAATCGCAGCCATCAACGCGGGAGAAGTGTCAGACGTTCAAATCGCCGGGTTTCAAGTCGCTTTGCTGATGAAAGGCGCAACACAGAATGAGTTGGCTCATCTGGCGATAGCCATGCGGGACAACTGTATTCCCTTGAGACCAAAGATAGACGGGGAGCTCATGGACACATGCGGAACCGGGGGAGGGCTTTCCACCTTCAACATCTCCACCGCCACAGCCATTGTCGCGGCAGCGGGAGGTATCCCCGTAGCCAAACACGGCAGCCGTTCTTTAGCCAGCTTATCCGGCAGTGCGGATGTGTTAGAGGCTCTGGGCGTCAACATTATTCTGTCGCCTCCACAAGTTGAGAAGATGATGGAGGAAATAGGCATTGCCTTTCTGTACGCCCCCTTGTTTCATCCGGTTATGTGCAAAGTATTGCCAGCTGAAGACGATTTGGGAATCAAAACGATATTCTATACGATCATCGGCCCACTCATCAACCCCGCCTTCGCCCCGAGGCATCTGTTGGGCGTCTACAAACCTGAACTTCTTGACACAGTAACACACGTCGCCAAAGAGCTCGGGTACACCAACGCGATGTTTGTGCATGGACTTGATGGGTTGGACGAAATCTCCCTGCTCGGAACAACCCGTATCAACCAACTGCGTAACGGCGAAGTTACCACCTTTGAGATCGAGCCGGAGGATTTGGGGTTGAAACGATGCCGACTTGAGGATATCAAATCCAGCACACCCCAAGACAATGCGGCAGTGATCACAGGTGTATTCGAAGGAACCATCCGAGACGCAAAAAAAGACGCCATTGTTCTGAACGCGGCAGGCGCTTTGGTTGTCGGCGGCAAAGCGTCAGATCTCAAGCAGGGTGCCGAATTGGCCACAACCATCATCGAAAGCGGTGCTGCCGCCAAAAAGCTGAACGAATTGAAAGCCCTGTCAAATGGCGTTTTGTGACATGATTGACAAAGAAATCGCCGGAAAGGTCATCATAGACTTCAAACCCATCTCACCTCAGTACGGCGACTTATTCAAGGGGAGAAATCCCCTTGAAGTCGCCCGGAACCTGGAAAACGCAGGAGTTCTGGGGTTGTCGGTTGTTACCGAAAAGGCACACTTTGGCGGTTCACTGGATCTGTTGCGCGCCCTGACCGGAACCGTGAGCCTGCCGGTTCTGCGCAAAGATTTCATTAGAACAGAAGCGGATTTACAGGAAACCCTTGATTGTGGCGCGACAGGTGTCTTGTTGATTTGTTCGGTTTTTTCTTCAAACTCGCTGAAAGCCCTGCATGAGAAAGCCTTGCTCATGGGTTTGAAACCCGTCGTCGAGGTTCACACACACACAGAAATGGAGCTGGCTATAAGCATTGGTGCTAAGATCATCGGAATCAATAACAAAGATATCACCGTTTTTGAGAAAGACAACGGTACGGTCGATCACACATTGGAATTGATTCGATCAGCGCCGAAAGGGGCCTTCATTATCAGCGAGAGCGGTATCTCCTGTTGGAAAGACGCTGAGAAAGCCCTGGCAGTTGGTGCAAACGCTGTCTTGATTGGAACGGCTTTTTGGCAAGGTCGATTGACCCCTGAAATCATTAAATGTTGAAAAAATTGTTGGCAACTCGTCGTCATTCCAAGATGATCACAAAACACCGAAGCCCTGGGGGACTGTTACGAGCCTATGGCGATTAAATCCCAGATGGTGTATACTATCCTTATGCGGGCTACGCCCGCAAGTATTCAGTATTCAGGATTCAGTATTCAGAATGTGGATTTTCTTGTTCTTTTTTGACGCTTCGCGTCCGTAAGGGACTAAAGGACGATGAACCAATCAAGTCAAGTTAATGAAAATCATTGGAAGAATAAAGGGGGAACCGATATGGAACTTAGACCCGAACTCGTAACCTTAGGCAAACAAGCCAAACAAGCCTCCCGCCTCCTGATGTCCGCGGGAACAGAAGCCAAAAACGCCGCCTTGCAAAACATCGCTGACATCTTAAAAGAACATGCCCAAGAAATTCTGGCCGCCAACGCCGTCGATGTTGCCCGAGCCGAAGAAAAAGGACTGAGAAAAAGCCTACTTACCCGACTCATTCTAACTCCCAAACAGATTGACGATATCTGTGACAGCGTACGAGACGTCATCCAACTGCCCGACCCGGTGGGTAGGGGAGAGATGTGGACACGTCCCAACGGCCTGCGTTTTGAAAAAATCAGCGTTCCCCTCGGCGTCATCGGCATTATCTACGAAGCCCGTCCCAACGTTACCGTTGACGCGGCTGCTCTGTGCCTCAAATCCGGCAACGTCTGCCTTCTCCGAGGCGGCAGCGAAGCCGCCGAAAGCAATGTTGTCCTCGTCAGGCTGCTCGCCGAAGCCATTGCCGCCGCCGGGCTCCCTGCCGCTGCTGTGCAACTCGTACCGGCAGGAGATCGTGCTTACGCCGAGCAACTTATGCGTATGAATGGCTATGTTGACGTCATTATCCCCCGAGGGGGGGCCGGACTGATCCAAAGCGTTGTCGCTAACGCCACTGTACCCGTCATCGAAACCGGCGCCGGAATCTGCCATACCTATGTCCACAGCGAAGCCGATCTGGATAAAGCCCTCGCCGTCGTCTATAATGCTAAAACCGACAAACCCGGTGTCTGCAACGCCTTGGAAACCCTGCTTGTTGACGAAGCTGTTGCCGCCGACTACCTGCCCCGCCTAGCTGATTTGCTCACGCACGGCCCCAAAGGCCCGGTTGAAATGCGGGCCTGCGCCAAGACTCTGACTTATATCCCGGGCGCCCGCCCCGCCACCGAAGAGGATTGGCGCACTGAGCACAACGATATGATCCTCAATATGAAAACCGTCGCCGATATGGACGAAGCACTCGATCATATCTATCAATACTCCACGAAACATTCCGAAGCCATCCTGACCGAAAGCTATCCGGCTTCCCAACGATTCCTCCGAGATGTGGACGCCGCAGCTGTTTACGTGAATACCTCAATCCGTTTCTCAGACGGCAATCGTTTCGGGTTTGGTGCGGAAATCGGCATCAGCACTCAGAAACTGCATGCCCGCGGCCCCATGGGATTACCGGAGTTAACCACATGCAAGTATATGGTCTATGGGGAAGGACAGATCGTTTGACAATGCAAGACCACATTGGAAGTTGTTTGCCAATATCAAAGGGGTTCAAAGTCCGCCACCCCATGCTTACACAAAGGACAAATGTAGTCTTCTGGAATCGTGTCGCCTTCGTACACATAGCCACATATTTTGCAGACAAAACCGTTTTTCGTTTCTTCAGAAACCTTGGGTTTGGGCTTGATGTGGTCGAAATAGAATTGGTAAGTCAGACTCCGCTCCTTTGACAACACAAAGGCTTCTGTTACATCCGCAATGAACAATGTATGGGTACCATAATCAAGTGTTTGGCAGACTCTTGCGGAAATCACGCCATTCGTCCGTTCCGGTATATAACGAACACCGTTGGTTGTGCGCGTTTGATAATCGCAACCCACGAACTTGTCAATGTCTCTGCCGCTTTGGAAACCGAATTGCTCGATCGTGCTGAAAAGCACATGCTCTGTCAAAACCGAAACATTGAACTCTCCCGTTTTTACAATCATTTCATGTGTAAAATTAGCTTTGCTGACAGCAACGGAAATCCTTAATGGCGACTCGGTAATCTGTGTAACCGTATTGATAATGCAACCATTATCTTTAGCACCATCTTTGGCGGTCAGAACAAACAACCCGTAAGACAACTTGAACAATGTGTCGCGGTCCACTTTCGGAGCGGACCCCATGGGAGCGGACCCCATGGAAGCAGATCCCATCTGTGTTCCGGTTGCCGTTCCAACTGACCCCATCTGTGTTCCGGCTGTCGATCCAACCGGAACCCCTGTTTCAAGGGTACCCGGCGGACTCATGAAGGGCCTGCTTGGGAGAGCCTCCTTGGGAAACGTCGCAACAATTGCCGACGCCATGGCATCGATTTCCGCAAGCTGATCTGCTTTCAGGCTTGATTTGAGACTGACAATATCATCAAGGAATCTAATATTTTTGCATGTCTCCAATTGAGCACGGATGAGACCGCCGCTGGTGGCAGCCCAAGACCCGTTTTCTATGAGGGCGATCGTTCGCTTTTGGAGATTGTGGGCGGTAAGATCACATATCAACGCTTCCATAGTCACAAAAATCCCCGCGTTGTAGGTTGTTGAGGCAAAAACCAAATGGCTCCATTTGAACGCGGCCGAAACGATTTCTGAAGCCGGTGTAACAGAAACGTCAAACATCACGGTTTTGACACCATAGGACCGCAACCGGCAAGCGAGAATCTCCGCGGCGTTTTCTGTGTTCCCGTATATGGACGCGTAAGCGATCATCACACCGTATTCTTCAGGCTCATAGTTGCTCCAAAAGGAATATTTCTCGATAATATCTTTGATATGCTCGCGCCAGACAAACCCGTGGAGCGGGCATATCATGTCGACGGCCAAAGGGGATACTTTGCTTAGCAATGACTTCATCTGCGTGCCGTATTTCCCAACTATATTTGCATAATAGCGCCTTGTCTCATCCATATAATCTTTCGCGAAATCTACCTCGTCGGCAAATATTGCGCCGTTAAGGGCACCAAAACATCCAAATGCGTCCGCAGAAAAAAGAATCTTATCCGTCGTATCATAGGTGACCATAACCTCAGGCCAGTGCACCATAGGGGCCATAATAAATTGGAGGGTATGCCTGCCTGTAACAAGGGTATCGTTTTCTTTGACAAGGAGAATCCGTTCCTCTGACTCGAAGCCAAGGAATTGTTTGATGAACTGTTGGGTTTTTGTATTGCAGACCAGTTTCAGTTCCGGGTAACGGGCGGCCACCTCGCGAATGGCAGCGGCATGATCAGGCTCCATGTGTTGCACCACAAGATAATCAAGGGCGCGGGACCCTAAAGCTTCAGAAAGGTTCTCCAGGAATCTATCCCGTACCGCTTTGTCGACTGTATCGAATAGAACCGTTTTGTCATCGCACAAAAGGTATGAATTATATGATACGCCGGCCGGAACGGAATAGACCCCTTCAAACATGGCTAATCGTCTGTCGTTGGCACCAACCCATGTTAGATCATTTGTGATTTTTTTCGTGCAATGCATCGTTCTTTCCTCCTACCTCTCGATGTTACGATATGCTCCATTATACCTTTTGTGGCCGGCAATCACAAACACTCCGCCAACAATCCTATCGCCAACATTCTTTCACCAACATTCTTTCGCCAACATTCTTTCGCCAACAATCCTTTGTCAATACCACCCATTACTTTGCCAGAAATTATACGCCGCCTCAATAGATCCATACCGGGAATTAATATACCCAAGCATGGCTTCAAGCTGCACCGCATAAGGATCCGGTTGTTGAAGGGTTTCTGCATAGCTCATACCAACATAGGTTTGATAATGCATCTCCAACATCTGGCCAATCCCTTTATGTTGTCCACTCGGGCTTATCGCGTAAATATTTCCGCCACTCTCACGTTTGATGAGATACTGTAGCATCTCATCATTGCTTAGACTCGTGCTCTCAATGGCAAAAATCGGATGCTTGGTTCCTTCCAAAACAATTTCGGGCACAGGTTCTTTTGTTATCGTCTCCTCAAGGGCAATTTTCTCAACCAAAACTCCGTTATTTACAACACAAGTATATGTGACCACTTTGGACCCTTTTTCACCTTCTTGTCCAATTTTTGTGGTGTTCAAGATAAGGTCATGATCTTTTTCTGTTTCTGAATCATAAGCGATTTCTTCTGTCATCGTGAAAACCCCTTCAATGACAACATGGAGATAGGGTTGCACAACAACCACCTCGATGACATCTCCTACCATCAATGGTTTTTCCGGCTGGAGGACATCTTCCTGCAAGTCTTCCGGCAAGTCTTCCGGCAAGTCTTCCGGTGTTTCTATTGGCGGATCTTGGTTTGATGTTACAATGGCATCCGGTGAGACCCCATAGGCCTCCGCAATCCCCTGGATGGTGTCTCCTTCCACCACAGTGTGGAAAAGGGTTCGGGCTTTGCCATGGATGAGAGCCTGAATAGCCTCATCAACAGTCTTGACTTCTGAGGCGGGGGCTTTTTTCTTGACGTATTGCACGTCCTCTTCATATTCAACAGAAGTAACATACACCGTCTCGGCCACGATTTGATTGGCATAATAGGAAGTCAATTCATCTAACATCATCGGGACATCTGTTTCATTTGCCAGCAGAATGTCCGTTTGGCCGTTGATACTAATTCCGAATCGAATACTGAGGGAATTGATGAAAACAGCGACGGTTATAACCAAAGCTAATATCGCCGCAGAAGCTATTCCTATCCATAAGGGACGAAATTTTGTTCGAAGAGAGGTTTTCTTAACCTCCTTGGGATTCGCTGTTTGTGGTATTACCGCCTTGGGCATGACAGCCACCGGCAGTCGCGTCTTTTGGGATGTCTCCGTCTGTTCCGTTTTATCTTCATCTCTCAAAGCCACATCTTTAGGTTGCGGCGTCTGAATAGCCTTCGGCTGATTGGCCTTCTTCGGCCTCGAACCCTTTGGTTGGGCTTTCTTCAACATCGCCGCATCAACATCTTGATTCCCCTCAACAAGGGATTCCAATGCTTGGCGCATCTGGGCAGGATGAGCGTACCTGCCCTCTCGATTAAAGGCGCAGGCTTTCAACACAAGCGCGTTCAACTCCGGACTAACCCCTTTGAGCTCAGGTAACGGAGCACCGTTGGTTCGCAGCTTGAACGCGGTTTGATAACCCTCAACCGTAACCGACAAGGGAAAATCCGGCAAGAACGGCCCCCGGTTCCTGTTGAGCAACGTATACATTACGATACCCAGAGAGTAAGTGTCCGCATCGGCATCTACAAGTTCATCTTTCAACACCTCTGGGGCCATGGTAGCGTAAGATTTCCACAGAGATTCGCTCTGGTCCTTTTGTAGGAATTCGATCTGATTCTTTTGTGCAACACGGCCACCCTGCGTCGTCCGGTCGCCCTGCATATCTTGATCAGACAGAATCTCCCGCATCTGTCGACCAATCCCAAAATCACCCAACTTATACTCACCGCGGAGGGTCACAAAAATATTCTCTGGTCTGATGTTCTTATGAATGACATTGGTTTCGTGGAACTCTTCCAAGGCCCGGCAAATATGAATGCCAAGGGTCACAACATTGGCAGGGGAGAGAGGTTTCATTCTGGTATGAACCGAAAGTGATCTAAGAAGCTCCATGCGAACAAGTATATCCCAAGTTGAGAGATCGCTAACTCCCTCCGATTGGCCTCTATATGGGACCCCTTGGTTTTCAACAATTTTACATTCATTATAGTTGACAATATGGCGACTCCTGTCAAATTGACCCATGAGCTCAATGTCACACACGATATCGGCAACTAGTTTCTGATATAATCCGCTGATGGCTGCCCGGTCAAGTCCCCGGTTTTCCAATTGCTTTATTTCGCAGGTGTTTTGAGGCAGCGAAATGATTTTGACAGCCGAATAATGAGTCTTTCCGCTATCCGGGTCCCCCTCAGAGGGGCGGTCTTTCCGGCTGATAAGGCAAACTTGGCCGCAGGAACCCTCGCCAATGAGGGATTCAATATGCCATGTGTCCCATAACGGTTGGAATTTTGCCTGGATTTCTTGAAACCGCGAATTCAGTTTATGATCAGACACGACAGTGACCCCCTTTCTCGTTTGCGCTCTTTCTCACTTATGCGGGCTACGCCCGCAAGTATCCAGTATTCAGTATCCAGTATTCAGTATTCAGAATGTGGATTTTCTTGTTTTTTGTTGACGCTTCGCGTCTGTAAGGTACTAATCCCTGATTGTATTATGAAAAGCAATATCAACACTATGAACGCCAAAATTGTTATATACCAAAATATTTTTTCACATTCCACGCGCTCCCAACACCTCTTTATTTGTTAAGGATAACACAAATCTGACTTGTGAGGCAAGGCTAACAGGAAAGCGCACTTACAATTAACAAAAATTGCTCGATTAATTCGCGTCTTTTTAGCCAATAATTCAATATGTATGAACAAAAACATCCCTACGACGCACAAACGCCGAAAAACCAGAAGCCCGGCCAAACGTGCCCGTTTCAAAGACTCTTTCGAAAATCCACACATCAAAAACCCTGTCAAGCGAGCCTCCGCTGATTCCCGATCCTGGTCTGCCCTGATGGCAACGCTCTCAGCTACCATCTTGGCAATCGCTTCTATTTGTACAGCGTTCATAGCATTCTCGACATGGCGGCATGCGTTGGAAACCAGTCGCCCCTATTTCTCTATACAAGGTCTTCCTGAACTGGAAACCCCAAACGACCAGACCCTATCGATACGATTTGTTAACGCGGGGGATCATCCCGCTGAAGCTATGAAGAGCCAGATCATTATGATCCTGGCTGAATCAGGTCAAACAGTATATCAACAAGGCAATCATATTCTAAGCTCAATCCCCAAAGAAACCGATGCTGCCTTGCTTCTTGATTTGTCTGAATGGACAGAAGGAGGCATGACACCTTTTGATCATGAATTCTATCTGACATTATGGTTCAGCTACTATGACCCCCTTCTCCGAAAGAAATTCGAACAAAACTTCTACCTTCACTGCCACGGTCTCATTGAGGATAGATTTGTTGAACTGACCTATATGACCCAAGAAGAACTGGATGATCTCCTGGACACCGTCAGACACAACCTAACCGCACAACCCCTGAACCCGCTTGTCGAGTAGGTATTTGGACCAAGGTAATTATTTTCTGTTTCTGTTTTCTGTCATATACCGGTATGCGCAAAAATACGAGGTGATGAAATGCCGTATATAATTGATATCGAACCGGAATGGAGTTTCGCAATTGACAGAATTGTCGCCGCCAATACCACGCCCAAGGAATACCAAAAACCTTCGCAACAAAGCTCCTCATTGATACAGATCCTTGAACAGACCCAAAGAGAAATTGGTTATCTGCCGGAAAATGTCCAAGCCTATCTTGCCGACAAACTCAACATTCCCTTAAGCGAAATCTACGGCGTCACAACTTTCTATTCACTCTTCAGCACAGAACCTGTAGGCAAACACCTGATCAGCGTCTGTATGGGAACAGCTTGTTATGTGAAAGGTGCCGGCGAAATCTTCGCCGAATTTGAACGCCGACTGAACATCAAAGCCGGACAAACAACTGAAGACAGATTGTTCACCTTGGATGCCTGCCGCTGTCTGGGAGCTTGCGGCTTGGCTCCGGTCCTGACAATAGACGACCAGGTTTACGGACGTCTGACCCCGTCTGATGTCCCTGATCTGTTAGTCCCTTACGGACGCGAAGCGTCAAAAAAGAACAAGAAAATCCACATTCTGAATACTGAATCCTGAATACTGAATACTGAATACTTGCGGGCGTAGCCCGCATTAGACAAATACTCCCTCACAAAGAAAGAGGAACTCACATGAAAATCAAAACCTTGAGTGACTTAAACCAAATCAAAAAACAATCCGTTGAAGCCGCTGCCAAGCGTGACATAAATCACATCCTCACCGTCAACGTCCACCAAGGAACATGCGGCGCCGCCAACGGCGCCAACGAGATCTATGATGTCATGGTCCGGCAAGGGGAGACAGCACACACCCATATAATCCAAACCGGTTGCCCCGGTATGTGTCACAACGAACCTCTCATCAGCGTTACCCAGCCAGGCAGCCCCCCCTCTGTCTATGGCCATGTCACACCGGAAAAAGCTCTGGCGATCCTCGATTCACATCTCAAGCACCACGCTCCCGTTGCTGAATGGCTCATCAACCGGAACCCCACCGACATCTATATGCATCAACACCGCATCACTCTGGCCAATTGTGGCGTCATCGATCCGGAACGCATCGAAGAATATATAGCCCTCGACGGCTATTTTGCTTTGGCCAAAGTCCTATTGGAAATGCAGCCTCTTGATGTCATCAACGAACTCAAATCTTCCGGATTGCGCGGACGTGGCGGAGGCGGTTTCCCGACAGGCCAGAAATGGGAATTCACCCACACAGCCCCCGGTACCCAGAAATACGTTGTCTGTAACGCCGACGAAGGTGACCCCGGGGCCTTCATGGATCGCAGCATTCTGGAAGGAGACCCTCATCGCTTGATAGAAGCTATGGCTATAGCCGGTTACGCTGTCGGTGCCAACCAAGGCTATATCTACATCCGGGCCGAATACCCATTGGCCCTGGAACGACTTAAAAAAGCTATACATCAGGCTCAAAAAACGGGTTTGTTGGGAGACAACATCCTCGGCAGCGGGTTCACTTTCCACTTGGACATCCGCCTTGGCGCCGGTGCTTTCGTTTGCGGTGAAGAAACAGCCCTCATCCATTCCATAGAAGGCAAAAGAGGGGAACCCCGTCAACGACCGCCTTTCCCGGCCGCATCCGGACTCTGGGGCAAACCCACCCTGATCAACAACGTTGAAACTTACGCCAACGTACCCACAATCATCCGCCAAGGAGCTTCCTGGTTCTCCTCCATCGGTACGGAAAAAAGCAAAGGAACCAAAGTCTTCGCTCTAGCCGGTAAAATCAAAAACATCGGCCTCATCGAAGTTCCCATGGGCACCACCCTGCGCACAATTATAGAAGACATCGGCGGCGGCATCCCCGATGGTAAGCGCTACAAAGCGGCTCAAACCGGCGGCCCCTCCGGCGGTTGCATCCCCACCGACATGCTTGATATCGCCATAGATTACGACAACCTGTTGGCTGTCGGTTCCATGATGGGATCCGGCGGGCTGATTGTCATGGACGAAGATAACTGCATGGTCGATATCGCAAGATTTTTTCTCGAATTCACTCAAGACGAATCCTGCGGCAAATGCACCCCCTGCCGCATAGGCACCAAACGCATGTTGGAGATCTTAGACAAAATCACATCAGGCCAGGGGGAAGCAGACGATATTCAACAGCTTGAGTCCTTAGCCACCACCATCAAAAGCGCCTCTATTTGCGGCTTGGGCCAAACAGCCCCCAATCCTGTGCTGAGTACACTTAAATATTTTCGTTCCGAATACGAAGCCCATATCTACGCAAAACAGTGCCCGGCCCACGCCTGCCAGAACATGCTCTCCTATTCCATCATCACCGATAAATGCACCGGTTGCAGTGCTTGCGCCAGAGTCTGTCCCAACACCGCTATTTCCGGCAAGGCTAAAGAACCGTATTCAATTGATCAAAATCTGTGTGTAAAGTGTGGGATGTGCATGGAAAAATGCAAGTTTGACGCCATTGAACTCCTCTGATAAGCCTGCCCCGAATCCGCATCCCAACTCTCATCCAGAATCCACATCCCAACTATCATCCCAAACTCATCATCCCGAATATGGAGGTAAGACAATGGAGAATCATACCCACACCATGGTTCAGGTTACCATTGATGGTTTGCAAGTGGCGGTTCCCGCCACCTCTACCGTATTGGAGGCCGCCCATCTGGCCGGTATTGCTATCCCGACCCTCTGCTATTTAAAAGAAATCAATCAAATCGGTTCCTGCCGCATTTGTCTGGTTGAAATCGAAAACAAACAGGGATTGCATCCTTCCTGCATCTATCCTGTCAGCGAAGGGATGGTGGTTAAGACCAACACCTCTGAAATCCGCGAAACCCGCAAAACCGTTCTGGAACTCATTCTGTCCGACCATCCGCAAAAGTGTCTGAGCTGTCAACGTAACGATTCATGTGAACTTCAGGCATTAACCAAACAGCTCGGACTGGAAACTCAGCCTCACAAAGATTCCATGCGTTTCTCAGGGGAAACATCCGCTTACTCCCTTGATTTATCGTCTCCCGCCATCGAACGGCTTTCCGACAAGTGTATCAAGTGCCGCCGCTGCGTCTCTGTCTGCAACGATATTCAGCATATAAGTGCTCTGGGTGTTAATGAGCGCGGCTTCAACAGCACAATAGCCCCGGCTTTTGGCCGAAATCTGAATGAAGTTGATTGCATCGCCTGCGGTCAATGTATCAACGTCTGTCCTGTGGGAGCCCTAAGGGAAAAAGATGCCATCGAAGCCGTCTGGCAGGCCATTGCCGACCCTGAAATACACGTCCTTATCCAGGTTGCTCCCTCTGTCCGGGCCACATTGGGAGAAGAATTCGGCCTCACCCCCGGCACGCCGGTGGGCAAACACATTCCCGCAACTCTGAGGCGCCTTGGGTTCGACAAAGTCTTTGACACCAGCTTCACCGCCGATCTCACCATCATGGAAGAAGGCTTCGAATTCATTGACCGCCTGCAAAACGGTGGTACCCTGCCTATGATCACCTCCTGCAGTCCTGGCTGGGTGAAATACTGCGAACACCACTACCCGGAATTGCTCGGAAATCTTTCCACGGCCAAATCGCCCCAACAAATGTTCGGTACACTAGCCAAAACCTACTATGCGGAAACAAACGGTATTGATCCCAACACCATTTATTCGGTTTCTGTCATGCCATGCACCGCTAAAAAACACGAAAGGCAACGCCCAGATCACAGTTATTTCAACAATACCGAAAATCCAGGATTTGATGTGGATGCCGTGCTCACTGTCCGTGAGCTCGCCCGAATGATCAAACAAGCCGGTATTGAATTTCTGCGTCAACCCGAACAAGATTATGATGCACCCAT
>WRJI01000006.1 GCA_009778595.1 Peptococcaceae bacterium
AAGGGCAGGGAAAAAGTGACTTACAAATCATCGTCTCCCGCGTTGCAATGGGGATACAACTTCCTCAAACGTCGTAATTACCCTTCCGATGGGTCGCCGCAGAAAAGAGGGGTTTGCACAAAAGTTTACACAACTACACCGAAGAAACCCAACTCAGCGTTGCGCAAAGTCGCCCGTGTGCGTTTGTGCAACGGAATTGAAGTTACCAGCTACATCCCGGGAATCGGTCACAACTTACAGGAGCATTCCTATGTCCTGGTACGTGGCGGAAGGGTAAAGGACTTGCCGGGCGTACGATATCACATCATACGTGGCGCAATCGACACGACCGGGGTGGCGAACCGCAACCAGGCCCGTTCCAAGTACGGCGCGAAAAGAGCCAAGAAGAAATAGGAAGGAGGGAATCCATTGCCACGCAAAGGATATGTAGCGCGAAGAGTCGTTCTGCCGGATCCCATTTACAAAAACATAACTGTTACGAAATTTATCAACCAGATTATGATAGACGGTAAAAAGGGTGTTGCGGAGAGCGTTTGTTATGGGGCTTTTGACATTATTCAGAAAAAGACAGGTAAAGACCCAGTCAGTGTTTTTGAAGACGCGTTGAAAAATGTTATGCCTGCGTTGGAAGTCAAGGCCCGCCGAGTCGGTGGTGCCAACTACCAGGTTCCTATTGATGTTCGTCCCGAACGCAGACAGACGCTTGCCCTGCGCTGGATCGTCGGATATGCCCGTAACAGAGGGGAAAAGACGATGAAAGAACGGTTGGCAGGGGAACTCATGGACGCTGCCAATGGGGCAGGCGGTTCCTTTAAGAAAAAAGAAGATACCCATAGAATGGCTGAAGCCAATAGGGCTTTTGCACATTATCGGTGGTAGGTACGCGAATTGTATTCCTGAGAAAGGTGATATTTAAGTGGCTAGGCAGGTTTCATTGGATAAGATACGTAATATAGGCATCATGGCGCATATCGACGCGGGGAAAACCACGACGACGGAACGCATTCTTTATTATACAGGTCGTGTTCACAAACTCGGTGAAGTTCACGACGGCGCTGCGACAATGGACTATATGATCCAGGAACAGGAGCGGGGAATAACCATCACTTCCGCAGCAACCACAGCCTCTTGGCGTGATCACAGCATCAACATTATTGATACACCCGGACATGTTGATTTCACGATTGAGGTTGAACGGTCTTTGCGTGTCCTGGACGGTGCCGTAGCCGTCTTCTGTTCAGTGGGAGGTGTAGAGCCTCAGTCGGAAACGGTTTGGCGGCAAGCCGACCGGTATAAGGTGCCGCGTATAGCTTATATCAATAAAATGGATCGCGTTGGGGCTGATTTTTCCCGGGGCGTCGCTATGATATCGGATCGACTCAGTGCCAACCCTGTTCCTGTCCAGTTGCCTATCGGCGCAGAAGACGGATTTAAAGGGTTTATTGATCTCGTTACCATGAATGCGACTGTCTTCACTGACGACTTGGGCAACTCCAGCGATATAACCGATATTCCGTCTGATTTGAAGGAAGTGGCCGAAAAGTATCGCGGCAATCTTCTTGAAGCCGTATCTGAAATCGACGAAGGTATCATGGAAAAATATCTGGACGGACGGGAAAGTGAGATCACCGAACAGGAGATCAAAGGAGCTATCCGCAAAGCGACGGTCGCCTTGAAATTCATTCCGGTTCTATGCGGATCCTCTTTCAAGAACAAAGGCGTGCAAGCTCTTCTGGACGCCGTTGTAGATTATTTACCGTCGCCTCTTGACATTCCGCCTGTTACAGGCATCAATCCCGACACCGAAGAAGAAGAAACACGCTCTTCCAGCGATGATGAACCTTTCGCCGCGTTAGCATTTAAGATCGTATCGGATCCCTATGTCGGGAAACTTGCGTTTTTCCGTGTGTATTCAGGTGTCCTCACCGCCGGATCCTATATCTACAATTCGGTTCGGAACCGTCGGGAACGGGTTGGACGCATCCTGCGCATGCATGCCAATCACCGGGAAGAAGTTCAGGAAGTCTGTGCCGGCGATATTGTTGCCGCTGTCGGTTTCAAAGATATCGGAACAGGGGATTCCCTCTGCGATGAGAAGAAACACATTGTTCTGGAAGCTATGGATTTTCCCGAACCGGTTATATCCATCGCTATTGAACCAAAAACTAAGGCCGACCAGGATAGATTGGGCGGTTCTTTGGCAAAACTAACGGAAGAGGATCCGACATTTCGCATGCATACAGACGAAGAATCAGGTCAAACCATTATCGAAGGGATGGGCGAACTTCATCTGGAAATAATCGTTGACCGCCTGCAAAGAGAATTCAAAGTCGAATGCAATGTTGGACGGCCTCAGGTTGCCTACCGAGAGACCTTGAAGAAACCCGCCAAAGCCGAAGGAAAGTTTATTCGCCAAAGTGGTGGCCGCGGTCAATATGGCCATTGCTGGATTGAACTCGAACCGTTGGAACCCGGCTCTGGATTTGTTTTTGAGAGCAAAATCGTGGGGGGAATCATCCCGAAAGAATATATCCAACCCATCCAAAACGGTATCGTTGAAGCCATGCAAAACGGAATTATCGCCGGATATCCGATGATTGACATCCAGGCAACCGTATATGACGGCTCCTATCACGATGTTGACTCGTCGGAAATGGCTTTTAAAATAGCCGGGTCAATGGCCTTCAAAGCTGGGGCTGTCAAAGCCGATCCTGTGCTTTTAGAACCGATAATGAAAGTTGAAGTGGTCGTTCCGGATGAATATATGGGCGAAGTGATTGGGGATTTGAACAGCCGAAGAGGCCGTATCGAGGGAATGGAACCCCGTGGCAAGACACAAATCATTCGAGGATACGTTCCTTTGTCGGAGATGTTCGGTTACGCAACCGACTTGAGATCGAAAACCCAAGGACGCGGCACCTATCTCATGCAGTTTGACCACTATGAGGTTGTGCCTCAGAACATTGCAACCGGCATTGTCGCCAGAAGGCAGGGACTATGACAGTTGACAGTTTGGGAAATCAGTTGATACCGACTTCAGCAGTTGATACCGACTTCAACAGTAAGTAAAATTCTTAAGGAGTGAATCAAATGGCAAAACAAAAGTACGAACGTACCAAACCTCATGTCAACGTCGGAACCATCGGCCACGTTGACCATGGCAAAACCACGACGACTGCGGCGATCACGTTGGTTTTGTCCAAACACGGCGGAGCCGTAGCGACATCTTTCGATCAGATCGACAAGGCCCCGGAAGAAAAAGCCCGTGGTATCACCATCTCAACAGCACATGTGGAATATGAAACCGAAAACCGCCACTACGCCCACGTCGATTGTCCGGGACATGCCGACTACATCAAGAACATGATCACCGGCGCGGCACAAATGGACGGAGCTATCTTGGTTGTTTCGGCTGCTGACGGCCCCATGCTGCAGACCCGTGAACATATCATTCTGGCGAAACAAGTGGCAGTGCCCAGTATGGTAGTGTGGATGAACAAAATTGACATGGTTGACGACCCTGAACTTCTCGACCTGGTTGAAATGGAAGTTCGCGAGCTCCTCAGCAAATATGAATTTCCCGGAGACGACATTCCCATTATTCCCGGTTCAGGCTTGAAAGCCCTTGAATGCGGCTGTGGCTCCCGTGACTGCGAATGGTGTGGAAAAATTTGGGATCTCATGGATGCTGTTGACTCTTATATACCGCAGCCCAAGCGTGACGTCGATCAACCATTCCTGATGCCAATTGAAGATGTTATGACAATCCCGGGCCGGGGCACTGTTTCCACAGGCCGGGTCGAGCGCGGTGTCATTAAAATTCAAGAAGAAGTCGAAATCGTTGGTTTCTCCACCGAGGTTCGCAAAACAGTATGCACCGGCATTGAAATGTTCCACAAATCTATGGATCAAGGCGAAGCCGGCGACAATGTCGGTATTCTGTTGCGTGGTGTAGACAGAAAAGAAATCCGCCGGGGCATGGTCTTAGCCAAACCCAAGAGCATCACGCCCCATACCAAATTCAAAGGACGTATCTATATCCTTACCAAAGATGAAGGCGGTCGGTCGACACCCTTTGTCAGCAACTATCGTCCCCAGTTCTATTTCAGAACCACCGATGTGACCGGAATCATCACCTTGCCGGAAGATGTGCCGATGGCTATGCCCGGAGATGAAAACGTCACCATATCTTGCGAATTTGTTACACCTATTGCTTTGGAAGAAGGTTTGCGCTTCGCGATCCGTGAAGGTGGTAAAACCATTGCCCGGGGCATGGTAACAGAAATCATCGAATAGGGCGCCGAACAGAACTTGATTCTGGGAAGGGCGCCAAGCCCGCCAGACATGTTCTGTTTGAGAGAGTTGCCCGAACAAGCGGGCAGCTCTCCCTTTTCGTCATCCTGATCCCGAAAGAGATTCTCTTGCGAAACAATAAATTAGGAGGTTAATAATGAACAGCCAGAAGATCAGAATCCGGCTTAAAGCGTTCGATCACAAAGCCCTTGATCATTCGGCGGAGCGCATCGTCGATACCGCGAAAAGAACAGGGGCCGGAATAAATGGGCCCATACCGTTGCCGACGGAAAAAAGTATTTACACCATCCTGCGTTCCCCCCATATTAATAAAGATTCCCGGGAACAATTTGAAATGAGAACTCACAAAAGACTCATTGATATTCTCAATCCCACCTCAAAAACCGTCGAAGCCCTGATGAAGATGGATCTTCCTGCAGGTGTTAACGTAGAACTTAAACTCTAATGCGGTCTTCGACCGCAAGTATCCAGTATTCAGTATTCAGAATGTGGATTTTCTTGTTTTTTGTTGATGCTGTTGCAACCTAAGCGACTCATGCGGTCTTCGACCGCAAGGTGGTATATCGGTTCGTGGTTTCACGCAGTTTTAGCGACGAATCGCAAAAGCAAAAAAACTTGCATGTACACTTGCATTGTACATCGTATGATGATATAATAACACCTGTTTGTATCACGAAACACCCGGGTAAGTGTAACATAAATGGCAACACAGACAAGGGTTTAGGCAAATAACCGTTCTTTGAAACCTTATTAAATCGTTATAGAAGTTACCAATCACAATAAATCACAAGCATTCTTGTACCCGCCTTGTAACCATACGGGGACTGCAGAATGCAAGGAGGTGGTCTCGTGTCCAAAAGTATTCTAGGTACCAAAATCGGTATGACACAGGTTTTTACACAGGAAGGGACACTCATTCCCGTCACGGTGGTCGAAGCCGGTCCATGTTACGTCTTGAAGAAAAAAACCGTGGCTCAGGATGGTTATAACGCGATTCAAGTTGGATTTTCCGGTGTACGAGAAAGGCTCGTCAACAAACCGGATATGGGACAATTTCGAAAAGCCGGGGTCGATCCTCTTCGTCATATCAAAGAATTTCACACAGATGATGTAGACTCATATGAAATCGGCCAAATGATTAAAGCCGAAATCTTTGCGGCGGGAGACAAGATCGATGTGGTCGGCACATCACGCGGCAAAGGATTCGCCGGTATGCACAAACGACACGGCGGCCGCAGAGGACCTATGAGTCACGGTTCAAAGTACCATCATCGCACAGGCTCGATGGGGGCCAAAGGACCGGGGCGCGTTTTCAAAGGGCGCAACTTACCCGGACGCAAAGGGGCCCAGAGAGTAACGGTCCAAAATTTAGAAATCTTCAAAGTGGATGTTGACAAGAACCTGCTTTTGATCAAGGGATGTGTCCCGGGAGCCAAAAAGAGCATGCTTATTCTCAAAAGCACTGTAAAAAAATAATCAGAAAAAGAAAGGAGAGAATCAGTCATGCCCAAGTTAGAAGTATTGAACATGGAAGGAACGCCGGTAGGCGATATTGACCTTAACGACAAGATATTTGGAATTGAGCCCAACGTCCATGTTATGCATTTGGCTGTTAAAGCCCAGAGAGCCAATCAACGGCAGGGAACCTCATCGACAAAGACGCGCGGTCAAGTGCGTGGCGGCGGCCGGAAACCTTGGCGGCAAAAAGGCACGGGTCGCGCCCGAGCCGGGACAATACGCTCGCCGATTTGGCGAGGAGGGGGTATCGTTTTTGGGCCCCATCCCAGGGATTATTCCCAGAAACTTCCACGTAAAGTCAGACGATTGGCACTGTGTTCTGCCTTGTCCAGCAAGGTCGAGGCACAAAAAATGATCGTCGTTGACGATATCACGCTCCCGGAGATCAAGACGAAAGAATTCGTCGGATTCCTCAACAACTTGAATGTTGCCGCAAAAGTGTTGGTCATTCTGGAAGGCGCCAATCCCAATGTTATACTATCCGCCCGCAATATCCAAGACGTGAAGACTGCCCGGGCTGACGCTCTTAACACAATCGATATCCTTGACTCGGATACCATAATTTTCAGCAGAACAGCCGTCGGCAAACTCGAGGAGGTGCTAAGCTGATGAGAGATCCTCGCGATGTTCTGATCAAGCCGGTCATCTCGGAAAAATCCGTTGGTTTGATGGAAGAAAACAAATACTCATTTTGGGTGGCACCTGTGGCCAACAAAATTGAAATCAGACACGCTGTGGAGAAGATGTTCAAAGTCAGTGTCATTGAGGTTCGCACAATGAATGTCAAGGGCAAAAAGAAACGTGTCGGTCGCTCCGTTGGGATGACATCGGATCGTAAAAAAGCCATTGTCTCCCTCAAAGAGGGAGACCGCATAGAAAACTTTGCGGGCCTGTAAGACAGTTTATAGAATCAGCGCTACGAATACGTATCATCATTTCAATTGAAGGCGTCATCACTGACAGCCCGGAACAATTGTCAATGGATATTAAAAGGGAGGGAAAGACTTGCCAATCAGAACGTTTAAGCCGACATCGCCGGGGCGGCGTCAGATGACGGTTCTGACATTCGAAGAAATTACCTGCGATACGCCGGAAAAAACATTGCTTCAGCCCGTGAAATCCAAAAGCGGCCGCAACAATGTCGGTCGAATTACCGTCCGCCACCATGGGGGTGGCCATAAGAGACAATACCGGATCATTGATTTTAAGCGTACAAAAGACGGGATTCCCGCCAAAGTCGCCAGCATCGAATATGATCCAAACCGATCCGCAAACATTGCCCTTTTGCACTATACCGACGGTGTCAAGAAATACATTCTTGCTCCCTACGGCCTTAAGTTAGGTCAACAAGTCATGAGCGGATCCACTGCGGACATCAAAGTCGGTAACGCGTTGCCGCTGAAGAACATTCCCCTCGGGACGCTTATTCATAACATTGAGTTACGGAAAGGCAGAGGCGGGCAACTCGTCCGCTCAGCGGGAGGTTCCGCGCAGCTTATGGCCAAAGAAGGCAACTATGCTACTGTTCGTCTTCCATCCGGTGAAATGCGGATGATCAACATGGAATGTCGCGCCACCATTGGTCAAGTTGGCAACCTGGACTACGAAAACGTGACGATCGGCAAAGCCGGGCGCAATCGCTGGCAAGGCAAGCGGCCCACTGTCCGGGGGTCTGTCATGAACCCGTGCGACCATCCCCACGGCGGTGGCGAAGGGCGTTCACCGATTGGTCGAAACCCGTGCACACCTTGGGGCAAACCGGCGCTTGGTTCCAAAACCCGCAAGAAGAAAAACAAAAACGACATCTATATTGTCAAGGGAAGAAAGAAAAAGTAGCCTGAAAGGAGACCAATATGGGCAGATCCCTGAAAAAAGGACCATATGCCGAACCGAAATTGTTGAAACGTGTCGAAGATATGAACAAGTCCGGCGAGAAACGTGTGTTGAAAACCTGGTCTCGCAGATCCACCATCTTTCCGCAAATGATAGGCCATACCATCGCCGTGCACGACGGCCGCAAACATGTGCCCGTCTTTGTCACCGAAGACATGGTTGGACATAAACTCGGTGAATTTTCACCGACCAGGACCTTCAAAGGTCATGCCGGCAGCGAAAAATCCAGCGGATTGCGCTAAGGGGGAGAAAACAGATGGAAACAAGAGCTGTTACCAAATACGTGCGGGTCTCCCCGCGCAAAGCGCGGCGAGTCGCCGACCTCATCCGTGGTAAACGCGTCAACGAGGCGTTGGCCATCCTGAGGGCGGTGCCCCAAATGAGCAAAGAGCCTGTCGTCAAAACCCTGAAATCAGCTATAGCCAACGCTGAAAACAACAACGATGCCGTGGCGGAAGACCTCTTTGTCACCAACATTTTTATCGATCAAGGTCCGACACTCAAGCGGATCAAACCGCGAGCCCAAGGTCGGGCAGACCGCATCAACAAACGCACCAGTCACATAACGGTTCTGGTAGGCGACAAGGAGGAGGATTAAAGCGTGGGCCAAAAAGTTAACCCCAACGGCCTCCGGGTCGGAATCATCCGGTCATGGGACGGCCAATGGTATGCAGATAAAAACTACGGAGAATTGCTTCACGAAGACATCAAGATCCGTAACTATATCAAAAACAAACTGACGACAGCGGGCGTACCGTTAGGATCTGCTGCAGGGATCCCTCGCGTGGTCATTGAACGAACAGGCGACAACAAAGTCCGTGTAACCATCAGTGCGGCTCGACCGGGAATGATTATCGGACGCCAAGGCGCCGAAGCGGAGGTGCTCCGCAAAGAGCTGGAAAAAATGACCGGCAAACAAGTCTCTGTCAATATTGCCGAAATCAAGAAAATGGAACTCGACGCGTTTCTGGTCGCCACCGGCGTCGCTCAGCAGCTGGAAAAGAGAGTTTCCTTTCGCCGGGCCATGAAACAGACCGTCGGTCGCACCATGCGGCAAGGGGCCCAAGGTATTAAGATTCAATGCAGCGGCCGTTTGGGCGGTGCTGAGATCGCTCGCACAGAGTGGTATAACGAAGGGAAGGTACCCTTGCATACCCTTCGAGCAGACATCGACTACGGTTTTGCCGAAGCCAACACGACTTACGGTAAAATCGGAATCAAAGTCTGGATCTACAAAGGAGAGATACTTCCAGCCGCCAAAGTAGCCCAGGAAGGAGGCGCAGCTCATGCTCGTGCCAACCAGAGTTAGACATCGTAAACAGCACCGGCCCAGTCTCAAAGGCCGTGCCCACCGCGGCAATACCATCAGCTACGGGGAATATGGCCTCCAAGCTGTAGAAGCCGCCTGGATCACTAACAGACAGATCGAAGCTGCGCGTATCGCCATGACCCGTTACATCAAACGTGGCGGCAAAGTCTGGATCAAGATATTTCCGGATCGCCCGATAACGGCCAAACCGGCCGAAACACGTATGGGTAGCGGCAAAGGAACCCCGGAATATTGGGTAGCCGTCGTCAAACCGGGTCGCGTCATGTTTGAATTGGCCGGCGTTCCCGAAGATATCGCAAGAGAAGCCCTCAGACTGGCAATGCATAAACTACCTATCAAATGCAAAATCATTGCCAACGAAAACTACGACGAGTCTCAGGCCGGCCTACCCAAAGATGAGCCTATGGACAAGGCCCTTGAGGCAACAGAACTCAATGAATCCGGAGGTGACGTTGATGGCGAAGACTAGAAACCTACGCGACATGACTGACGAAGAAGTCACCAAACAAATCGATCAACTCAAAACCGAACTCTTCAACCTGCGTTTTCAATTGGCAACCAACCAATTGGATAACCCGATGCGGATCCGCGAGGTTCGCAAAGATATCGCCAGAGGCAAAACCATCCTTCGGGAACGCGAGTTAAAGAGAGCCTAATTGGGACTTCACAGATCAGAACCCCTTGGAAAGGAGGATTGAGAATTCATATGGAAGCTGGAAACGAAGAGCGAAATCAACGCAAAACCCGGATGGGACGTGTTGTCAGCGATAAAATGAATAAGACTATCGTCGTTGCCGTTGAAAGTTCCGTCAGGCATCCCCTCTACAAGAAGACGGTTAACGTTACCAAGAAGTTTAAAGCACATGATGAAGAGAACACCGCAAAAACCGGCGACATCGTCGAAATCATGGAAACAAGACCACTCAGCAAAGAGAAAAGCTGGCGGCTCGTCCGCGTGGTCGAACAGGTTGTAGCCTTAAATAATTGATCAGATTCCTGCAACGACAAGATTCAAGCGAAAAAGCGAGAAAGGGGTATCCCCAATGATCCAGGTAGAGACAGCCCTGCGAGTGGGCGACAACACCGGCGCCAAAAAACTCAAATGTATTCGTGTCCTGGGTGGCTCGGTACGACGGTACGCTTCAATCGGAGATGTCATTGTCGCTTCTGTCAAAGAAGCAGCCCCGGGCGGCATGGTTAAAAAAGGTGAAGTCGTCAAAGCCGTTATCGTCCGAACGACAAAGGAAATCCGCCGCAGCGACGGTTCCTATATTCGTTTCAGCGAAAACGCCGCCGTAATTATCAAAGACGACAAAAGCCCGCGCGGAACTCGCATCTTTGGTCCGGTGGCTCGGGAACTCCGGGAAAAAGACTACATGCGCATCGTCTCATTAGCTCCGGAAGTGTTGTAATCAGAAGAACCCTCGAACCCTCGGATATGGGAATCGGTAGGAGGTGAAATCTATGGCCGTCACAAAAAAAGCGGTGAAGAAACAAAGGCTGCATGTTAGAAAAGGCGATACAGTCATGGTCATAACCGGTAATTACGTGGGTAAAACAGGTAAAGTCCTAAGCGCAATACCAAAGAAAGACCGGGTCGTCGTCGAGAAAGTCAACATGATCAAGAGGCATACCAAACCCTCAAAAGCCTTGCCTCAGGGAGGCATAATCGAGAGGGAAGCTCCCATACATGTCTCCAATGTGATGCTCTATTGCACAGAATGCAAATCTGTCACAAGGCGCAGCATCAAAATCGTCGGCGATGAAAAAGTACGTGTATGCAAAAAGTGCGGACACAATTTGCCCGGAGGCAAATGATACGCAAAGAAAGGAGGCTAACAGGTGGCGCGTTTGAAAGAATTCTATGAAACCGAATTAATAAAAACTTTGCAGAAGAAGTTTGACTATACAAACGTCATGCAGGCACCGCGACTCGAAAAAGTCGTCGTCAATATCGGATTAGGCGAAGCTATCGCCAATCCAAAAGCTATCGATTTTGCCGTCAACGATATCATGACCATAACAGGTCAAAAACCCGTTGTCACCAGGGCGAAAAAATCCATAGCCGGCTTCAAACTCCGGGCAGGAATGCCCATAGGAGCGAAAGTCACTCTGCGGGGCGTCCGTATGTATGAGTTCGTTGACAGACTGCTCAATGTCGCCGTTCCTCGTATCCGCGATTTTCAGGGCGTATCTGCCAACTCCTTTGACGGCCGCGGCAATTACTCTCTGGGAATCAAGGAACAACTCATCTTTCCGGAGATCAACTACGATAAAATCGACAAGATTCGCGGCATGGACATCGTCTTTGTCACCTCGGCAAAAACCGACGAAGAAGCCAAAGAACTCCTGCGCGGGTTCGGTATGCCGTTTAAGAGTTAAATCATAACTGAGAAGGAGGCGTCGCAATGGCCAAAAAAGCGATGATGATACGTCAGACCCGCAAACCCAAATACACCGTACGTTGGCATAACCGTTGCAACATCTGCGGCCGCCCGCACGGGTATATGAGGAAATTCCAGGTATGCAGAATATGCTTCCGCGAATTAGCCTACAAAGGTGAACTGCCCGGCATTACAAAATCCAGCTGGTAATACTGCTTGGAGAAAGGGGGAAACACAATGTCGATGTCAGATCCGATCGCCGATTTTCTTACTCGTATCCGCAACGCCGGAACAGTTTATCATGATAAAGTCGAAGTGCCCGCGTCAACAGTCAAAAAAGCCTTGGCGGATCTCATGAAAAAAGAAGGATTCATTAAAGACTACGAAGTCATCGAAGATAACAAACAAGGCGTCCTGAAGATCTATCTTAAATACGGACCTAACCGAGAAAGAGTCATCTCCGGTTTGAAAAGAATCAGTCGGCCCGGCCTGCGCATATACGCAAAAAAAGACCAGTTGCCCAAAGTCCTTGGAGGGCTCGGAATCGCCGTAATCTCCACGTCCAAAGGGATTATGCCCGACAGACAGGCGCGTCGTGAAGGGTTGGGCGGAGAAGTCATCTGCTATATCTGGTAACAACCCAACAAAGAATGGTACCCACAAACGTCATCTGCAAGTGGCCGATCTCAAACGACCGGTAACGCAAAGACACAAATACGTCAGAAAGGGAGGATCAAACATGTCTCGTATTGGAAGAAAACCCATCGGCATTCCGGCAGGAGTCAGCTTGGAACGCCAAGGCAATACCATCACAGTCAAAGGACCCAAAGGCACCTTGACCAGAGACCTCTGCCCGGACATCCAAATAGACATTGATGACAGTCAGATTCAATGCAGCAGACCCAGTGATCATCCGCGCCACAGATCGATGCATGGTTTGACACGCACCCTGTTGAACAATATGGTCGAAGGGGTAACAAACGGATACAGCGTATCTCTTGACATCATCGGAGTTGGTTACCGTGCCGCTATGGACGACGGACAATTGGCTCTGGCCATCGGTAAATCCCATCCAGTCCGGATCAAACCATGGGAAGGCATTGAAGTTGAAGTTATTGGCCAGAACAAAATCGTTATCAAAGGCATAGACAAAGAAAAAGTCGGCACATTCGCGGCTATCGTGCGAAAACAGCGACTGCCGGAACCTTACAAGGGTAAAGGGATTAAGTACTCAACAGAAATCGTTCGACGTAAAGTTGGCAAGACGGGAGCCGCAAAGAAATAGCAAGTTTATTGTGAGGAACATACCACCTCCCAAAGGTAAGGGCACAAACTCTTGCCGCCAGAAAGGAGCACAGGCTCGTGATCAAGAAAATTGACCGACGGGAAATCCGCCGGGCTAAACGCAAAAGTGTTAGAAAAAAAGTCTCCGGTACGGCGCAGAGACCGCGGTTAAGCGTATTCAGGAGCTTAAACCATATCTACGCTCAGATAATCGATGATGAACGTGGCATCACTCTAGCTGCGGCGTCTTCGCTGGATCAGGAATTCCGAACGGCAGGAAAAAGTGACTCAGTCGCTGCCTCAGCTTCAGACGACAAAGCAACTGTTGCCGCAACCGGCAAAGCCGCCGGCAAAACCGCCGACAAAGCCGCCCCAAAAGGCAAATCCGGTAAAACGAAAACAACGGACTCAACCCGTGAGACGGGTGGTAACATTGTTGGAGCCCAAAAAGTTGGCAAACTCATCGCCGAGAAGGCCAAAGCGAAAGGTATAGAGAAAGTCGTGTTCGATCGAGGCGGCAACATCTACCACGGACGTGTGGCTGCTCTGGCTGAAGCTGCACGCGAGGCAGGGCTCGATTTCTAATTTATAAAAAAGGAGGGACCCCATTGACCATTAACGCAAGCAAACTCGAATTGACTGAAAAAGTCGTGCATATCGCACGTGTTGCTAAAGTTGTCAAAGGCGGACGGCGTTTCAGTTTCAGTGCCCTGGTTGTTGTTGGCGACGGCAACGGTATCGTCGGTGTAGGTTTGGGCAAAGCGGGCGAAGTGCCGGAAGCGATTCGCAAAGGTGTGGAAGACGCCAAGAAGAACTTGATATCGATTTCTTTGCATGACACCACGATTCTTCACCCCATTACCGGTATCTACGGTGCGGGCAGAGTCATGCTGAAACCAGCCTCCAAAGGAACAGGCGTTATCGCCGGCGGACCCGTACGCGCTGTTGTGGAAGCCGCCGGGATCAAAGACATTCTGACCAAATCATTAGGATCGTCCAACGCCCACAACGTCGTCAACGCCACCATGGCCGGCCTGAAAGGCTTAAAACGCGCAGAAGATGTGGCAAAACTGCGGGACAAATCAGTCAAAGAGATTTTCACAGGCAAAAAATGATGAGGAAAACGACTCGATTCAAAAAGAAAGGAGGTCGCGTGTTTTGAAACTTCATGAAATAACACCCGCCCCCGGGTCAACATCAAAAAGGAAACGGGTTGGACGGGGCAACGGTTCCGGTATGGGAAACACAGCCTGTCGCGGGCACAAAGGACAGAAAGCCCGATCCGGAGGCGGCGTCAGGCCGGGTTTTGAAGGCGGCCAGATGCCGATTACCCGCCGGTTGCCCAAACACGGGTTTAACAATATTTTTCGTAAGGAATATAAGGTTATCAACCTGGGCCAATTGGAAACCAGATTTGAAGACGGTGCTGAAATAACTTTGGAAACACTGGCGGCCAACGGACTTATCAAGAAAAGTGATAAGTTGGTGAAAATTCTGGGTCACGGGGAACTGAAGAAAAAACTGACGATACGCGTAAGTAAAATCAGCGCGGCAGCTGCCGAAAAAGTGACTGCCGTTGGCGGAAAAATCGAGGTGGAGTAAAGTGGCGATTCTGGACACATTACGGAACGCATGGACGACCAAAAGTATCCGCAACAAAATCATCTTTACTCTGCTCATGCTCCTTATCTTTAGGGTTGGTGCCCACATCCCCGTACCGTTCATCGACCGGGACGCCCTGCAGCAGATGTTCCAGGGCGAAGGCACAGCCACCATGATGATGTTTTTGAACACCTTCTCAGGTGGGGCTTTGAAAAACTTCTCGGTGTTTGCCCTTAGCATTATCCCATATGTGACATCGTCCATTATTATGAATCTGCTGACAGTTGTGATACCGGCCCTAGGGCGTTTGGCCAAAGAAGGGGACGACGGCAGACGCAAGATCACACAATATACCCGTTATGGAACCGTCATTTTAGGTTTTGTCCAAGGTATGGGTTTCACCGTTGGTATGATGAGAGGATTCCTCACAGTCCCTCAAGGGGCGCTGATGATTCCCACCTATGTCCTGATAGCTTTGGTGCTGACGGCAGGAACAGCCTTCCTCATGTGGTTGGGTGAACAGATCACTGAGAAAGGTGTCGGCAACGGTATCTCCTTAATCATCTTCGCCGGTATCGTGGCCGGGATCCCGGACGTAGTCAAGAACTTGGTTCCGGATGTGTTTAGCGGCGTGATCGCATGGTATCAGGCTATCTTGCTCCTCGTTATCGGCACCGTCCTGATCGCCGGCGTGGTTTTCGTGCAAGAAGGACAACGCAAGATCCCGGTTCAATATGCCAAACGTGTTGTGGGTCGAAAAGTGTATGGGGGACAAAGCACGCACATTCCTTTGAAAGTCAATCAAGCCGGTGTTATTCCGCTGATTTTCGGCTTTTCGATCATCAACTTTCCGATGATTATCGGATCATGGTTTCCCCAGGGTGGGAGAGCAAGCGAATTTATTGGAACTTGGCTGACCATGTCAGCCAAGCTGGAAGCCATTCCCTTCCTCCTGTTCTTCGCCTTTCTTATCGTGTTCTTCACCTATTTCTACACAGGGATTACCTTCAACCCTGTGGATGTGGCTGATAACCTGAAGAAGCATGGCGGTTTCATTCCCGGCATCCGGCCGGGACGTCCAACATCGGATTACCTGAGCAAGATTCTGACCCGTGTAACCTTGGCCGGTGGGGTTTTTCTCGCAGCCATAGCCTTATTACCGATACTCATCCAGGTGGTTACCAACATCGAAAACGCTCAGATTGGCGGCACCTCGCTGCTCATTGTGGTCAGCGTGGCGTTGGATACCATGAAACAGTTGGAATCTCAACTTCTGCAGCGCAACTATTCGGGATTTATCAAGTAAAACGAATCGAAGGAGGAGATGATCCCATGCGTTTAATATTATTGGGCCCTCCGGGGGCAGGCAAAGGTACTCAGGCCCAAGGGCTGGCCGAGCATTTTGGTATCGTCCACATCTCCACCGGCGACATGTTCCGGGCAGCGATAAAAAACGGAACAGAGCTGGGATTGAAAGCAAAATCTTATTCGGACGCGGGAACCCTTGTGCCGGACGATGTCACCATCGGTATTGTCCGGGAGCGCCTGGGACAGAGCGATTGCAACCGGGGATTTTTGCTTGACGGGTTTCCGAGGACACGGGTTCAAGCCGAAGCGCTGACAGAAATCCTTAAGACTCTTGATATGCCTTTGGACGCCGCCATCAACGTTGAAGTCGACAGACATCTGTTGATGGAACGTTTGACAGGTCGCCGAGTATGCCGAAAATGCGGCGCGACATACCATATCGTTTTCAATCCTCCGCAGGAAGAAGGACAATGTGGTGTCTGCGACGGCGAATTGTACCAACGGAAAGATGATAACGAAGAAACCTGTGAGAGACGTCTGGACGTCTATCAGAACGAAACGGCACCATTAACCGATTATTACGCACAAAAAGAGATCCTGCGGAACATTCAAGGGGATCAGGAGATTGATCAAGTTTTTGCCGATATTCTGGTAGCCTTAAAAGATTGACTGGCAACAGGATTGTCAAGTAGGAGACAGGTATTAGTTATGGTGGAGATGAAGAGTGCCGCTGAAATTGCTCAGATGCGCGCTGCCGGAAAGATTGTTGCTGAAGTGTTGGCCAGGGTCGGCGAAAACGTCAAACCGGGAGTGACCACTGGGATCCTGAACAGAATTGCTGAAGACACAATTGCTCACAGAGGTGCCCAACCCGCTTTTAAAGGATACCGCGGATTCCCGGCCACCCTGTGTACATCGGTTAACGAGCAAGTCGTTCATGGGATACCGGGATCCCGTGTTCTCAATGAAGGAGATATCATCAGTATCGACTGCGGTGTAATCTTGAATGGGTTTTTCGGCGACGCCGCCAAAACCTTTGCTGTCGGCCAGATCAGCAAGGAGAAACAGAATCTGCTGGATGTCACAGAACACTCGCTGATGCTGGGAATATCCAAAGTCGCGATGGGAAACCGTCTTTCCGATATATCAGCCGCGATCCAGAGTTATGTGGAAGGAGAAGGGATGTCAGTGGTGCGGGACTATACGGGTCATGGCATTGGACGGCAGCTTCATGAACCCCCCGAAATTCGTAACTTCGGCAGACCCGGTAGAGGTCCCAGACTGGAAAAAGGAATGGTCCTGGCCATAGAGCCTATGGTGAATTTAGGTGTCTACCAGGTGAGCATCGAAAGGGACAAATGGACGGTGGTAACCAAAGACCGGAAACCGTCGGCGCATTTTGAGCACACAGTCGCTGTCACGGAAAACGGGTATGATATTCTAACTGTGTTGGAATGACTTGATGGGTTAAGCTATCGTCTGTTACCGGGAACTGAATTCTGCCGAAGGGAGGAAAAAAATGTCTAAAGAAGATGTTATTGAAGTTGAAGGTAAGGTTCTCGAGCCATTGCCCAATGCCATGTTCCGAGTTGAACTCAACAACGGCCACAAGATTCTCGCTCACGTTTCAGGGAAAATCAGGATGCACTTCATACGAATTCTACCCGGTGACAGAGTCACCGTTGAACTGTCACCTTATGATTTAACCCGCGGGCGCATCGTTTACAGGTTCAAATGAACCGATGCAAGATCCAAGTCATACTATTTTGAAAAGGAGGATTTTCGATGAAAGTACGTTCGTCTGTTAAACAGATTTGCGACAAATGCAAAATCATAAAGCGAAAAGGCCGCGTCATGGTTATTTGCGAAAATCCTAAGCATAAACAACGACAAGGCTGAATGCCACAGGCCCGAATATCAAAAATCGAACAACGGATAAACGAAAATGGGGGTGTAAGAATCAGATGGCACGTATCGCTGGGGTGGATTTGCCCCGAGACAAAAGATGTGAAATCGCGCTGACATACATTTATGGTATTGGCATCGCGCATTCAAGAGAGATTCTGGCAAAGACGAATATCAATCCTGACACACGGACCAAAGACTTGTCCGAAAGCGAAGTATCCCGGCTTAGAGAGGTCATCGATAAAGAGTATAAGGTTGAAGGTGACTTGCGCCGCGAGGTGTCACTCAACATAAAACGTCTTATCGAGATCGGATGCTACCGGGGAGTTCGCCACCGTAAGGGATTACCGGTTCGCGGCCAACGAACAAAGACCAATGCCCGTACCCGTAAAGGGCCGGCTCGCGCCATTGGCGGCAAGAAGAAGAAATAGGTTCATCGAACCTCAGATCGAGCGTCGAATCACGAATCGAACTTCGAATCACGAATCGAACGAATCACAAACAATCGAATTAAGGGAGGGATAGAATTTGCCCCGGAAAGTTGTCAGAACGAAACGCAGAGATCGCAAGAACATTGAGAACGGTGTCGCTCATATTAAATCGACATTCAATAATACCATTGTAACGATTTCCGATACCGGCGGAAACGCGATTTCCTGGTCAAGTGCCGGCGCGTTGGGGTTTAAAGGGTCGCGCAAGAGCACGCCCTACGCGGCACAAATGGCTGCGGAAACAGCGGCGAAAGCAGCCATGGAACACGGTATGCGCAATGTTGAATGTTTTGTGAAAGGCCCCGGGTCCGGCAGAGAAGCCGCAATTCGCGCGCTCCAAGCCGCCGGATTGGAAGTCAGCTTGATTAGGGATGTAACACCGGTTCCTCATAACGGATGCCGGCCACCGAAACGCAGAAGAGTGTAATTAATAAATTAAGGAGGTACCAATGGCGAGATACACCGATTCTGTTTGCCGGATCTGCCGAAGAGAAGGCATCAAGTTGTTTTTTAAGTCTGAACGCTGCCACACAACCAAATGCTCTTTTGAACGCCGGGCCTATGCACCGGGACAACATGGGCAAGGACGCGGGAGGAAACCCAGCGAATACGCGATCCAGTTGCGGGAGAAACAAAAAGCCCGTCGAATGTACGGCGTTTTGGAGAAACAGTTCCGCCGTTATTTTGCCGTAGCCAACAGGCAAAAAGGGATGACAGGAGAAAACCTCCTGCGTATTTTGGAACGACGGTTGGATAATGTGGTTTATCGACTCGGGTTAGCCGGATCCCGCCCCGAAGCGCGGCAGTTTATTACACACGGCCACTATACGGTTAACGGTCGCCGCGTAGACATTGCATCCTACTTGGTTAAAGCCGGTGATGTTATCGCGATTAAGGAAAAAAGCAGAAACATTAATCGTCTCAAGGAAATGGCTGAAAATATGGGAACACTTGTGGTTCCGGCATGGATGAGCGTTGATGCGGATACTGTAACAGGAACAATAATCAGGCTGCCTGATCGGGAAGACATCCAAGTCCCCATTGAGGAACAGCTTATTGTTGAAAGATACTCGCGTTAGCATTTCAAGAAGGAAAGTAGGTGCGAGTCAATGCTAGAAACTGAAAAACCAAGAATTGAATGTTTGGAACGTTCCAGGGACAATAGCTACGCCAAATTTGTGGTGGAGCCGCTGGAGCGGGGATACGGAACCACGTTGGGTAATGCGTTGCGCCGGATTCTTTTGTCGTCTCTGCCGGGAACGGCAGTAACGGCAGTTAAAATAGAGGGCGTCTTGCATGAGTTTTCGACGATCCAAGGGGTTCGGGAAGATGTTTCGGAGATTATTCTCAATATCAAGTCATTGGCTTTGAAAGGATACACAGACGAACCTCGGACGTTGCGTATCGAAGCCCAAGGCAGGGGGGTTGTCAAAGCCGGTGATATTATCACAGGTTCTGATATCGAGGTGCTCAACCCAAATCTTAGAATCGCCACTCTTGATGCCGACGGGCGTTTGTTCATGGAGATGACAGCGGAAAAGTCGGTGGGTTACGTCCTCGCCGAGAAGAACAAGAAACCGGATCATCCCATTGGCGTGATCCCTGTCGATTCAATATTTGCGCCGATTCACAAAGTCAATTTCACTGTGGAAGATACCCGCGTCGGCGTTATGACTGATTTGGATAAACTGACGCTGGAAGTGTGGTCCAACGGCAACATTACCCCTGAAGATGCCACCAGCTTAGCCGCAAAGATCCTCAGTGAACATCTCAATCTCTTTATCGGATTAACCGATTCTTTGAGCAATATTGAGATGATGGTAGAAAAAGACGAAGAGAAACAGAGCAAGATCCTGGAAATGACCATCGAAGAGATGGATCTTTCCGTCAGATCCTTCAACTGTCTCAAACGAGCAGGGATTAACACAGTTGAGGAGCTGACCCAGAAGACTGAGGAAGACATGATCAAAGTCCGCAACCTTGGTCGTAAATCATTGGAAGAAGTCGAAAACAAACTCCACGATTTAAGTCTGGGGTTCCGCGTCGCGGATGAGTAACACACGCAGTTAAGGAGGGAAAAAAATGCCTTATCGCAAATTAGGGCGTAATATGGGTCACCGGCGCGCGTTGTTGCGCAATATCGTTACCTCCTTGCTAAAACACGGCAAGATTGAAACAACTGAAGCACGGGCAAAAGAGATCAACGCTATTGCGGAAAAAATGATTACTTTAGGCAAACGCAATGATTTGCATGCCCGGCGGCAGGCCTTATCCTATCTTTTGGACGAAGATGTGGTTAGGGATCTGTTTGACCGCATTAGCCCTCGATACGCCGACAGACAAGGTGGCTACACCCGTATCCAGAAGATAGGTTTTCGACGGGGCGACGCAGCTCAAATGGTTGTTGTCGAATTGGTGTAAGGTGCCGATATGCCGTTGATAGGTCACCCCCACTCTTTACGATCCCTGGCCATAACCCTTGCCTATGACGGAACAGCATACCACGGGTTTCAGGTTCAAAGCGCGTCTCACGGACCCACGATTCAAGGAATCTTAGAAAAAGTCTGGCATCGGCTTTTTGGCGAAACCATCAGGGTTACCCCAGCCGGTCGAACCGATGCCGGTGTCCACGCTGCCGGCCAAGTCGTCAGTTTCCGAACCGGTGTCCGTATTCCCACGATGAAGGTTGGCAAAGCTATGAACAGCCTTTTGCCTCGGGATATTAGGGTTTTGGAGGTGTGGGAGACAGAACCGGATTTCAGCGCACGGTTTGACGCCTGCTGGAAACGCTACGATTATTGGGTGGATAACAGGCCTGTTCCGGATGTGTTTTGTCGACGCTGGGCGCATCATGTGACGATGCCGCTGGATGTTGAGGCCATGAGAAGAGAAGCTCAGGTTCTGGTAGGGCATCATAATTTTCGAGCTTTTGCTGCCAGCCACGGATCCGGCAGGACCTATGAGCGGACTCTCAGCCATTGCCAGGTTTTCAGTGAAACCCAAGGGGTTGCCAGGCAACGTCTCCCGGAAGAGCGTAAGTTAATCAAAATCAGTTTTGTCGGAGACGGGTTCTTGTACAACATGGTGAGGATCATGGCCGGAACATTGGTGGGGTGCGGCAAGGGTCATGTTGGAGGTAGGATGTTGGAAGAGGGTGCGGAAGTTATGGAGACTGTGCTGGCTTCCCGGGACAGAACCCGTGCCGGTGATACCTTGCCACCTCATGGTTTGCTTCTGGCCCATGTTGAGTATCAGGGACGTCGACCCAGTGCGGTTTTTGACGATTTGCCGGTTTCGGAATGGGAAGAGTCTATCTCGGTTCCTAGAAGTTCCTGAGATACGAGAAGCTGATGTTGCTGATTATGGATTCGTTTTGTAATTGAAATAAAGTTTAAGATAATGGATTTTGGAGGAAGTTAAATGACCACTGAGTTTGCCAAAGCCGGTCAAGTCGAGCATAAATGGTATGTGATCGACGCCGCGGATGTCGCTTTGGGACGGACTGCCACCGAGGCCGCCCGATTGTTGCGCGGGAAACACAAGCCGATTTATACGCCTAACGTTGATACAGGCGATTTCGTCATTATCATTAATGCCGAGAAAGCTATTCTTACCGGTGATAAGATCAACCAGAAGAAGTTGCGCTGGCATAGCGGGTATCCCGGAGGCTTGAAAGAGCGCTCTTACCGGGAAGTTATGACCAAAACCCCCGAGCGCGCTATGGAAAAGGCTGTTAAGGGCATGTTGCCCCATAACCGCTTGGGGAAACAGATGTACGGGAAACTTAAGGTTTACCGTGGTTCCGAACATCCACATCAGGCTCAGAAACCGGAAATGTGGACGGCTCAAAAAAGCTGATCAACCAACTATACCGAGGAGGTAAAAAATGGCTATCAACCACTACTTGGGAACTGGAAGAAGGAAGAACGCTGTCGCCCGTGTCAGGATAACACCCGGTACCGGGAAGTTTGTGGTGAACAAGCGCGAGTTGGACGAATATTTCGGGAAGAAGACTCTGGTGATGATTGTTCAGCAGCCCTTTACTGTTACCGAGACTGAAGGCAAATACGACGTCTTTGCGCGGGTTCATGGCGGGGGCACCACCGGTCAGGCGGGAGCGTTGCGCATGGGCATCGCCCGAGCTTTGCTGGAGATGGATGCGGGGTTACGGCCGACTTTGAAGCGCGCCAAGTTTTTGACCCGTGATCCGCGCATGAAAGAACGCCGTAAATATGGCCTGAAAAAGGCCCGGAAAGCGCCGCAGTTTTCGAAACGTTAGAGATCCTTGGAGCTCTGTCAGGAGATCAGGGATTTGGATCAGAGTTATGGAAACAGAAACACAAGCCAAATTAGCGACACTTAAACAGATCCTATCAGAAATGAGCAGCATCCTCCTGGCCTGTTCCGGCGGGACAGACAGTATGCTGCTGCTTGATGTGGCTCATGAGATCTTGGGCGACAATTTAGCTGTAGCGACTGTGAGCGCGCCCTATATGTTTGCGGAGGAAGGGCGGGAGGCAGCCGCGGAGGCCAACCGGAGAGGATTACGGCACTATCATCCTCACTTGGGTTTTGGTGAGGGTCCGGCGGACTTGTGGCGCAATACAATGGATCGTTGTTATTTATGCAAGACATATGTGTTTGAAGAATTGAAAAGATTGCAACGGCGTTTCGGCATGACCTGGCTTATGGACGGTACACAAAAAGATGACAATCCGGCGGATCGTCCGGGGTTTCGGGCTCTGCGGGAATTAGGCGTACGTAGCCCTCTGCTGGAAAGCGGTATCGGAAAAGAAGACATTCGAAAATTGGCACAAGCCAGAGGACTGGTTTGTTGGGATAAGCCTTCCAACAGTTGTTTGCTGACACGTTTACCATTCGACACGGCCGTGACGAAAGAAGCTTTGAGACGTGTCGGAGAGGCTGAAAAACTGCTTGTGTTATATGGATTAACTCGCGTGCGTGCCAGGTTACATGGAGACAATCTGCGCATTGAAACAGATTCTGAAGGGTTTGCTAAAGTCATTTCAGAAGCCGCAAAGCTTGTGCCTCCTCTCAAAGAATTAGGGTTTGATCGGATATCCCTTGACTTGGAGGGATATCGATCTTGAATTCAAATTAAGAAGAATATTCCCGCTCTCCTTCCATACTATTAATGTGTGAAAGAACCAATTGTCGGAAAATGTCTGACACAGACCGACGAAACGTTAAAACGCGGTAGGCGTGTTGACAGTTAGTCGTCTCGGGAGGGTGGATTAATAATGCGAAACAGACGCCTTATTAACATTAGTGGTTTTCGAGCTGGCCGTTTTGTTTCTGAAAGAGCAAAAAACTTATTACTGGGTTTTATCGTCTTCAATGCTATCATGATCGGGGCGGTGATCTTCTTGGTAGGGCGGGCAGATCAAATGGTTGAAATGAACGGCAATGTTGGTGACAGCATTGTTTGGAACCAGAAGCTTATTGGTAAAACTGTTGTTATTGATGCCGGACACGGCGGGATTGATCCGGGGGCTATCGGGGTGACAGGCGTCAAAGAGAAAGACATTAATCTGTCTGTGGCTTTGAAAGTTAAAGAATTCCTCCAATTGTCCGGTGTGACTGTCGTTATGATCCGCGAGGATGATCGGGATTTTGGAACGTCTACAAGGGCTTCGCGGAATAAATCCGAAGATTTGGCCTACCGCACCAAGGTTGTAGCGGACGCTCAAGCTGATGTTATTCTAAGTATCCATGGTAACAGCTTTACGGATTCCAGACAGCAGGGGGCACAGGTTTTTCATTATAAAGGATCTCAAGAAGGCGCGGAATTTGCCCAATTACTCCAAGATCGCTTGAATGAGGTTACCGCCCATCCGCGTATTATTAGATCCGATAATTTTTATATGCTCAGAAATACACATGGTACCGCGTTAACGGTAGAAATAGGTTTTCTCAGTTGTCCCGAAGAAGAGAAAAAATTGGTTGACCCTGATTATCAAAGCAGACTCGCTCTTGCGATAGCTTTGGGGGTGACGAGTTATCTTGAGAATTGACCTCGAACACCTTCCGGGAGGAGCCCCCATGATCAGGGGCTGTCGAAACTTCGGCAAACATGTGGAAGATGTAAGTCATAAGTCCTATTATAGGATATTTGTATTTTACACGCTTTGCATGCAGGAACATTACTAGATTTATAGAATTATTCTAATAATTAGATCATACAGGAGGGAGTCAAGTGGATTTGCTACCGGCTATTCTGCTTTTGATTATGGGTTCAGGGCTGCTGATACTGGGATTCATTTTTAACAGGGAAGAAGAAGCGTCGCCTTCACTAAGCAATATGGCGGCGTTGCGTAAAGAGATCAGTGCTCTGAGGGATGAAGTGCGGCGCAATGACGCCAAAAACGATTTGGTGCAGCGCGAAATCCTATTGGTTCGGTCTGCAATGCCCGATCTCAACGAGTCGCCCCCTAAAACGATTTTGTCTTCAGAAGACAATGTTAAGGGTCTTTTTGAACCGCGTTTCGGGGATGCGGCGATGAGTCGAGCGGAACGGAACAAAGAGATTGTTGCCATGGCGCAACAGGGGTATTCCAGCTCGGATATCGCCGAGGAACTTGCCATGAGTAACGATACCGTTTCTATGATTATCAATAAGTTTAAGAGAGCATAAACCATGAGAAAGAAAATTGGACCTTTCATTTCCGGTATCGGAGCCGGATTGTGCTTAGCGGTTGTTATCCTGTCTTTGTGGGGGCTTTTTAATCCGGATCAGGAATCCGTTCAAGTCGGCGATCTCGAAGGAGACGCTCTCTTGGCTTCTGTGGAGTCGGCAGATGCAGCACTAACAACGGTTGGGGCTGGGGCAACAGATGCGATCGACTCTGACTCGCAAGATGGTACAGACTTTACGGATTCTTCAATATTAGCTACCACAGAAGGCGACGATGCCGAAATACCGGAGGTTACCCAAGGCGTTGCCAAGATCGTCACGATAAAATATGGTATGTCAGCCAGACAGATCGCCGGGCTTCTTGAGCAAGAAGGTGTGATCGACAATGCCCAAGATTTTCATGATTTGGTTGTAACCCAAATGATGACACAAAGATTTATTGCCGGGACATTTTCCGTTCGTACCGACGCAACTTATGAAGAGCTGATCCGTATACTGACGAGCCATCCCAACATCTAACGCGGGCTACGCCCGCAAGTATTCAGTATTCAGGATTCAGAATGTTGTAGAATCACCTTAATCATATCACCCTATCATTTATCGGCGAGTCGCCAAGACCCGCCGGTTTTTGTGTGTTTTTGAGATGTGGAAATATCTTTGAGTCTTCGCCTGGGGATGGTATAATATTAGCCGGGGTTTGCATAGTATAAGCGTGTATAATAATACATTAAAATTGTATTATATCCATTGACGCAGAATTGCAATTGAGGTATAATAGGAATGTTCAAATGATCAAGAGGAGGAAGGCATGAATAAAAATACTGACATTCAAGTGGGAATTCTCGGGGCAACCGGGTATACGGGTCGGGAACTGGTTCGGGTTCTCAGCAATCACCCGAAGGCAGAAATCGTTTATCTGGGAACCTCAAGTGCTCAGGGGAAGCCATATGGTTTTGTCTATCCGGAATTGTTGGGATCTCCTTTAGGAGATTTGATTATGGAGGATGAGAGCAGCGTTCCTGAAGTTGATGTTTTGTTCTGCGCTGTACCCCATGGGATTATGGCGTCCCGGGTTGCGGAGCTGTTAGCACGTGGCATAAGGATAATTGATTTGGGAGCGGATTTTCGACTGAAAGATCCCGCGAAGTATCGTCAATGGTATGGCGAAGGGTTGGATCTTTCGGATCCGGATCATCCCGATCCGGATAATCTATCTCAGGCCGTTTATGGGTTGACGGAAATCTATCGTGAGGATATCGCCGCCGGAAGTCTTATCGCGAATCCCGGTTGCTATCCGACATCGGCTCTATTACCTTTGATACCTTTATTGGCAAATGGTCTCATTGAGCACGACCCTATTGTTATCGACGCCAAGTCAGGGGTCTCGGGAGCTGGGCGCACTCCCTCAGCGCGGACACATTATTGTCAGGTGGAAGATAATTTCCAGGTTTACGGTATTGATGGCCACCGCCATATGCCGGAAATTGAACAGGAATTGTCATTTGCGGCGGGGGCATCAATTTGTGTGTCATTTACGCCCCATCTTGTGCCTATGGTTCGTGGAATGATGGCAACAATTTATACTCGAATTCGAAAAGATTCAAAAGTTGGAGAAACGGATCTGCGTCATTGTTGGCAGAACGCTTACCAAGATGTTGCTTTTGTCCGGGTTATGTCACCGGGGGTGTGGCCTATGAGTAAGCACGCTTTCGGCAGCAATAACCTATATATGCAGGTTCGGGTAGATGAGCGGACAGGTCTTGTTGTTATCGTATCTGTTCTCGATAATTTGGTCAAAGGTGCCTCGGGTCAGGCCGTTCAAAATATGAATGTTATGTTTGGCTTACCGGAAAAAACAGGCCTGGAAATGCTAAGTCTTTGGCCTTGAGACAAAGAAATCGGAGAATGGGGGATCGTAATGGTCTGGGATGTTTTGTGTCATGGAAAAGGGGTTGCGGAACCTTTGGGTTTTTTCGCGGCCGGGGTTCAGGCTCAGGTGAAGTATCCTGGGAAGTATGATGTGGCTTTAGTCTATTCCCGTTGTCCCGCGGCAGCAGCAGCTGTTTATACGAGTAATTTGGTGAAAGCGCATCCTTTGATGTTGAACCAACGTCATCTGGCCAATGGGCAGGCTCAAGCAGTGGTCATTAACAGCGGTAATGCCAATGCCTGTTTGGGTGGGGAAGGGGATGATGCCGCTTGGGCGATGGCTGAGGAGACGGCTCGGGTTCTTGGGTTGAAACCTGAGGATGTTGTCGTTGCGTCCACCGGTGTTATCGGGCAACCTTTTCCTACGGAGAGAGTACGGGAGGGGATACAGAAGGCAGCTATGGAGATAAAGGCTTGTCAGGAATCTTTTTTAGATTTTTCAGAGAGGGCGTTGCAGGGAGCTCATTTTGCCTCTTTGGCTATTATGACGACGGATCTGGTCCCGAAGCAGGCGGCTTATGAAGTCAAGGTAAGCGGCGGAATTGTTCGTTTGGGGATTATGGCGAAGGGTTCCGGGATGATTCATCCGCAGATGGGAACTATGTTGGCATTTATCACGACGGATGCTCGTGTTGAGGTTGGACCTTTGCAGTCGCTTCTGCGTGATGCTGTTGACGAAAGTTTCAATATGATCACTGTTGACGGGGATATGAGTACCAATGACATGGTGGTGGCACTCGCCAACGGTTGTTCGGGTATCGAGCTTGTGGATGAGGATTGGGAAACCTTTCGCGGTGTTTTTCGGGCAGCTTGCCGCCATATGGCTCAAGCTATCGCGGGAGACGGAGAAGGCGCTTCCAAATTGTTGACGGTGCAGGTGTCAGGGGCTTCCTCCAAGGAGCAAGCCCGTCAAGTGGCCCGTGCGGTTTGTGGATCCAATCTGGTAAAGTGTGCGATGTATGGCCGCGACGCGAACTGGGGTCGTATTATCTGTGCTGTAGGGTATGCGGGTGTCGAAGTCGATCCGGGGAAAATCTCGATTTCTTTGAATGGATTGCAGGTTGCCGAGAAGGGCAAGGAGGTTGTTTTTGACGAGAAGGAAGCATCGAAGCGGCTTAGTGATGATACAGTTACGATTCATGTCGATTTGGGGAGCAAGGGGTCTGAAATCGAGAAGGGGTTCTCGGCGACCGCCTGGGGGTGTGATTTGACGCATAAGTATATCGATATTAATTCGGATTATCGAAGCTAACGCGGTCTTCGACCGCAAGTATCCAGTATTCAGGATTCAGGATTCAGAATGTGGATTTTCTTGTTTTTTATTGATGTTGTTGCAACCTAAGCGACTAACGCGGGCTTTGCCCGCAAGAGCCATTGTTGGTGAGGACTCCGAATTTTTCAGGTTGGTGACATCAGATTATCTTGAGGGGGTTGGCGGGATTAATGAAAGTCGGTTATTTGGAGAGGGCTCAGATATTGGTTGAAGCGCTACCTTATATTCAGCGGTTTGCCGGACAAACCGTTGTGATAAAGTATGGCGGCCACGCTATGGTTGATGATATCTTGAAAGAGTCTGTGCTTTTGGATATTCTGTTGTTGCATTCTGTGGGTCTGCGTCCTGTTGTTGTTCATGGGGGCGGTCCGGAGATTAATCGTATGCTCGGGCGGATCGGGAAGAAAAGTACCTTTGTGCAGGGGCTACGGGTGACAGATGAGGAGACGATGGAGATCGCGGCTATGGTGTTGGTGGGCAAGCTGAACACCCAAATTGTGGGTCATTTAAATCGATTGGGCGGTCGAGCCGTAGGGTTGAATGGGCAGGACGCCAGACTTTTTTTGGCTGAGAAAAAACCTATGAGGCTGATTAATGGCGAAGGTTTTGCGGAGGATGTGGATTTGGGATATGTAGGTCAGATTACGAAGATGTCACCGGAGATCGTGGTGTCTTTGCTTGATCAGGGGTTTATTCCGGTTATTTCGCCCTTGGCGGGAGGCGAGGATGGGCTTCCGTACAATGTTAACGCTGATATGGCGGCGGGAATGTTGGCCGGGGCTCTGAAGGCGGAAAAACTGTTTCTGCTGACGGATGTGCCGGGAATTATGCGGGATATTCATGATCCCGGATCAGTGATTTCTGAGCTGAGCGGTCAGGATGTTGAGAAGCTTATTGTTGAGGGCGTGATTCAGGGCGGCATGATTCCGAAGGCGGAATGCGCGTTGTTGGCCCTGGAACAAGGTGTCCCGAGAGTTCATATTGTTGACGGACGTCAACCGCATACATTGTTGCTGGAGCTTTTCAGTGATGTGGGTGTCGGGACGATGCTATGTTAAGGGAGAGGATTTGTGCGTCGGTCGGCGCGTTGGTCGGTGCGCCGGTTGGTGCGTGGGCAGTAAGAGAGTAAGGAGTGGTTAAGATGCAAACGGAGAAGCTTATTGAGTCAGGCCGGAAGGTTCTCATGAACACTTATAACCGGTATCCTCTGGTTCTGGCCAAGGGGAAGGGAACCCGGGTCTGGGATGTGGATGGGCGTGAATATCTTGATTTCGTTACAGGGTTCGCAGTGACGTCTTTGGGTCATGGTCATCCCCAAGTGATCAAGGCTATGGAGGAGCAGCTGGGGTGTTTTGTGCATACTTCGAACGCGTTTTGGCTGGAAAAACAAATTGAGTTGGCCCGGAAACTGACGGAGATTTCTTTTGCTGATAAGGTGTTCTTTTGCAACAGCGGTGCTGAGGCCAATGAGGCGGCTTTAAAACTGGGACGAAAATTTGCCAGGCTCCATGGCGGGGAATCAAAAACCCGGATTGTCTCGTTAAATAATTCATTTCATGGGCGGACATTTGGAGCGTTAACGGCGACGGGGCAGAGGAAGTATCAGAAGGACTTTGAGCCGTTGGTGCCCGGGTTCGATTATGTTGACAATAACGATGGCGAGGCTCTGCGGTCGGTTATTAATGAGAATACGGCTGCGGTTATCCTGGAACCTATTCAAGGTGAAGGGGGTGTCTATCCGGTGAGTTCCGCGTTCATGAAGCTAACCCGGGAGTTGTGCGACGCGTTTGGAGCTTTATTAATCTTTGACGAGATCCAATGCGGATTGGGGCGGACAGGGCATCTTTTCGCATATGAGATGGGAGATGTAGTTCCGGATATTATGACCTTGGCAAAGGCTTTGGGCAATGGTATTCCTATTGGAGCGATGCTGGCAACGGATCAGGTAGCTGACGCGTTTCAGCCGGGGGATCACGCTTCGACTTTTGGCGGCAATCCTTTGGTTACAGCTGCCGGGTGCGCTGTCCTTGATGTAATGACCGCACCGGGGTTTTTGGAAGAGGTGCGGGTGAAGGGGGCTTATTTGAAATCGGCACTGCAAAAACTGGCTGATGAACGGTGGGATAACGCTCCGGTGCGAGGTGAGGGTTTGATGTTAGGGGTGACTGTAGGGGATACAGCTCCGGGAATCGTGGAGGCGTGCCGGAAACGGGGGTTGTTGATTAATTGCGTCGGGGGAACGGTTTTGCGTTTTTTGCCACCTCTAACGGTGAGTTGGGAAGAGCTTGATGAGGCGATTGAGGTCATTCACAATCATGGTCTATAGCGACCAATTGGCCGGTGACCCCACAGCTCTTTTTCCAAAAAGCGATGCCAAATAATCTGGCCTGCTTGATTTCACTTGCCAGGAAAGCATCCTGATAGCTGTGGTTTTTGATTTGAGCTAGGGCAGACTCGCACATTCTTGGGATCATGGTTAAGTCTTTGGCAGGCTTGATTTCAATGACGACACCTATGGAATCGTCGACAGGATAGAGGATAATATCACTTCTCCCGGTTCCTGATTCTCTGTTGGATTCGACTGCCCAAGGGCCTCCTGTCAGGAGACCGGCCAGGAAACCGTGATAATAGTTCTCTTGACCATCATAATAGCTAATGCTGGTACGAAGATACAACCGCAGAATCTCCTGGATGGTATCACAATCACCCTCTAAAAAAGCCTGATACAGCTTAGCTTGGTCTTCTTTGGCTTTATCTGTTCTGAGAGTTGTCGCAAACCATTTCTGGATTTTTTCAATGAAGATCTCTTTGATCTCCTCATTAGGGATACACAATCGCAGTGTGTTACGGGGAAGCTTTTCAAGGGCTGGCTTCTGAGTTAAATAGCCTGTAAGGAGAAGCACACTCCAAAGATTATCAATACTCTCATCAATTTCAGCATAGGTCAGGTTGGATAATACGGTTTTATCAATGGTGTTTCCGGCTATGAGTTGCTCAATTTCTTTTCGTGTTGTCGCATCAGCCTTGTCAATAAAGCGTTTGACCAAAGCATTGGAACTGGTATTATTCCAATAGGCCTCCGGCTTGGTTTGGGTGTCATTATGAAGTTTTTTAACATGATTAACAATATCCCAAGGGCAATACACATTCGCTTGGCCAAAATGGTAGCCATTATACCACAAACGCAGTTGGTCATGGGAACTACAAAGGCAATAATCTGCCAGCATCTTTTTGACTTCTTCATCAGTAAACCCAAAATACTCATCATAATGATTATCTAATATTGTGTCGACCTCAAGGTTGTTAATACCGGTAAATATACTTTCTTTCGATATACGTAGGCATCCTGTTACAACAGCGAATTCCAACGCAGGGTTCGTTTTAAAGGCTTCTCCCAAAAAAATGCGCATAAAGCCGATCATATCATCATAGTAACCGTGGTCAAAGGCTTTATCTAGAGGGACATCATATTCGTCAAGGAGGAGGATAACCTTTTGTCCGTAGTGGGCATGCAACATGCGGGTGAGGATTCTCAAACATCCTGCCAGTTGTTGCGTGGTTGCCTTGCCTGCCTTAAGCGACTTGAAAATGGAGATATAATCCTTATCAACCCTTGCGCTATGAGCCAAAAACGCCAAGCGAATACATTCGTTAGCAATTTGAAAGGCAAGCCTTCCCAGGGCATCTTCAAAAGTTTTCCCCTCGACAGTTTTCAGTGTTAAAAAGATAACAGGATGTTGGTTCATATATTTTTCACAAATAAGATGCTCTTTCGTAATAGCCAAATCCTTAAAGAATCCTTCATTGATCTCAAGAAAGTCAGGCTTTTGTTGGGGTAGGGGTTGATCCGTCTTGATCTCGAAAAAAGCCTGAAGCATGCTCATCATCAGAGTCTTGCCAAAACGACGTGGTCGGGTAAACAAATTCACAGCGCCCCGGTTTTGCAACAAATCACGGATAAAGTTGGTTTTATCAACATAATAGTAATCTTGCTTGCGAAGATCTTCAAATAAATCTATACCTACCGGCAATTTTTGATGCATTATAGAGACCTTCCCTCCTTTATCTTTTCCCCAATTACCATTCTAGCAATAGTATAGCACAGGGTGGCCTACGGCCACAACCAAAGAGGAGTCAGGAGCCAGGAGTCAGAATGGAGAATTCAAGAATCAGATATGTCTCTGGTTTGCTGATGTCATGGTGGCCATGGAACGATCAGTATACAATCATAGCAAATGGTAACTATATTAAATAGTTCCATTATTTTTTACTTATTAGGGGGAAACCTAATCCATGGTTCGCAAAGGAATTGGCATTGTTGGGAGTCTGGGTCTGTTTCTGATCATTTTGTCCTTCGTATTGTTTGAGAACAGTTCCGAGATGAAAATCGGCTATTATCAAACCATGGGCGAGAGCGATTGGCAGGCTTCATTCAGCTATTTTAAAGGGCTCGACGATAAGGAGCTGACACTGTCTGAGGGAGAGCAGGTTGTGCTGATCTACAGTATGGATTTGCTTCGGGGCGCATTGGAAATGTGCGTTAAAGACAGCGACGGCAATCAGGTGGCAAGGATGATTGGGGATTCCGGTGAAATCGCTTTGATCGCTGAAGAAGAGAAGAGTTTTGTGATTGAGGTGATCGGAAAAGAGGCGAAAGGGAGCTATCGTCTAAGTTGGGATATGTTGGATGTTTGATATGAGAGCGTAGCCCCCTTCAGGTTCTTAGCCAATCAACGATTCCACCAATTCCACCGGAAACATCGTTCTTTGGGCGGTTTCCTCGACACTTAGACCTTGGGCAAGAAACCGTTTCGCGACGCTTACCATGCTTTCCGAGACTTCCACAATATATTTGTCATAATCATAAAACCGCATAACTCGTTGACCCCAAGGGTATTCTTTGGCCTCGTGAATAAACTCAATCCCCTCAAGACTTTTGATTCTGTTCTGCCAAACCGCTAAATCTTCCACCTCAAAATAGAGCTGAAAATTGTTCGGCTGATCTTTCTTGGGCAAATCCGCACCAACAAGCTCGGCGTAATTGGACTGCAGCGACAGTCCCCCTTCAAAAGCCACATGAACCTCCAAATCCATCATAACCTTTTGTTCCATAACGGTTTCATAGAAATGTTTGGCCTTAGCCATATCGGATACGGCTATCAAAGTTCCCTGGTAGCGCATGTCACCACTCCTTTGCTGAAGAAAATTTTTGGGTGTTTCTGTCAATTATAAATCAGAACTTCGCGATTTCACTGTAAAAATCGGACAAGTTGTCCCGAAAAACCTGAGGGGTCACACCACAAATAGATTTGAAATCGTGTATCAAGTGTGAGATATCATAGAACCCTGTTTGCATAAAAATTTGGGTTAGACTGTAATCTCGTCGGCGCAAGAGTCGGATAGCCCTATTGACCCGAATCAACCGAGCAAAAGACTTAACGTTGACCCCTAAGTATTCTCTGAACAGACGGTTCAGATGCCGTTCGCTGGTAAAAACATTCTGAGAGAGCCGGGCTACAGAAACACCGCCGCCGCTGTCAACAAGCATTTGGTTTGCCAAAGAGAATTCGGTATGGTAAGAGGAGATTTTCAGATGTGCCAAAAAGAGTTTATCTATGCCCTCGATAAAATCAAAGAAGTCCGCCGCTGTTTCCAGACTGTGAGCCATCATTCTGCTCAATGTTGGATTAATTGCCTCAAAGGGTATAACAACCTCGGCAAGCTCATGCTGCGGGATACCACAAAAAGCGTAGAACCCTGCCGGGTGAAATTCCGTGATGAACAACGCTTGGCACCTATTGGCATCGCTCCCAACACAAACAGGTTTTGTGGTTGGGCCAAACAGATTGCAGAAGTAACCGTTGCCATCTAACGCCAGAACAAGGGTGGCACAACCGTGAGGGATTACAACATATCCGTCAGGCATGTGACAATCTCCAGGAAAAGTCACAGAGTAGTTGGAAATCCAGCTGCGCAACCCCGGGTGGGGAAGAAGATAGGAGAAACCCACACCTTTGGCTAAAACGCGGTTTGTATCGTTGAAAACAAGGACATTCTCCGCAGGTATTTCACGAAATAGCATAAGAACTCCTTCACCGGGTGTCAGAACCGAACCACATTAAGATTCGGCAATAACTGCCTGCTTACGACGCCCGATACCGATTGACCACAAATACATTTGCCGCAAAAATTACCGCGATAAAGCCCAATAAGACCGCGATCTGCGGAAAAACCCCGACAAATCCATAACCGTAAACCAAGACGCCTTTCAGCCCTTCACTTCCATAATACAAAGGCATAATCTTCGACAGATAATTCAGTTTAAAGGGGAGGGTATCCACCGGAATGAGACCGGCGAAAAATATCTGGGGAACGACGATAATGGGAATGAACTGCAACACCTGAAATTCGTTTTTGGAAATGGCGGAGACAAGCACCCCGGTAACCACCGCGAGAGCAGCCAGCAGAAGCATGATCAGGGCCGCCACCCACCAATGACCGACGAAAGGCATCCCCAGAATACTTGCATAGATGAGCATTAAGGCACTTTGGATAACTGCGAAGATACCGAATCCAAGAACATAACCGCCGACCACAGAAACGGTTTTGACCGGCGTAAGCATAAGCCTTTCCAAGGTATCTGACGTACGTTCCCGAACAAAAGATATTCCGGAAAACAAGAAGATCAAGAAGAAGGAGAGAAACCCCAACAGCAAAAACCCCAGAGAATCAAATAAGCTCTGCCCTTTCTCCCCATAGACAAAACCCATGCTCACCCCGGGTTGGGGATTGGATACCTCGACTGCCCCGGAAATGTTAGCGATCACTGAATTAAGGGCTTCCGTAACCGCCGTGACTTTGACATTATCCATTTCCACAAATGTAATGTGTAACCCCTCGTCATCCTGAGAGATCACAGCGTCGGCCTTGCGCTCTTTCAAAAAACTTTCAATAGTTTCATCCACATCTTTGACAGTCAGACGAATGGAGTCATGTTCCTCAAGCATGGTCATGAAGGCTGTAGGAAGGTTTTCGGTGGCCACGATGGGGGTATAATTGCTTTTGGCCAACAGGAGATACAGGAGGGTCAGCAAAAAAAGCGGGACAATGATAATCATAGCCATGGAACGTTTATCATGGATCATCTGCTTAATAATTCTTTCCGCGATGTTAATCATAACTGAGCCTCCTTAGCCATAAAAAACAGCTCTTCGATTTTCCCTTTGGTTGTCCTGGCCACAAGGTTTTCTGTCGTATCGAAAGCCACGAGGACGCCGTTGTAGATAAGGGCTGTCCGGTTGCATTTTGTTGCCTCGTCCATGACATGCGTTGTTACGATCATTGAGATACCACGATCACGCAAGGCATGGAACTGTTCCCATATCGTCCGCCGCAGCTGCGGTTCTATACCAACGGTAGGTTCGTCCAGAAGAAGGATTTTGGGATTGTGTAACAGGGCGGCGGCAAGGGAAAGTCTCTTCTTCATGCCTCCGGAATAGTGGGATACAAGCATGTCCTTATCGTCTTCCAAGTCAAGCATCGCCAGAACCTCAAGGGTTCGGTTTTTAAGAGCAGAACCCTTCAAGTTATAGAGGCTACCGAAAAACATGAGATTCTCCAATCCGGTTAAGTCTAAATAGAGGGCGTCGTTTTGCGGCATGAACCCAATGGCGCTATACAAGTGCATCGACGGCACAACGATATTGCCGACTGTGATCTTTCCTGTATCAGCTTTGATGGCCCCAGTGATGAGTCGAATCAATGTGGTTTTGCCGGCTCCGGAGGGACCCAACAAACACACGATTTCGCCATCGTCAATACGCAGCGTGATGTCTTTCAACACCGGGTTCTTATCAAAACTCTTTGAGACACTATCAACCTCAATCACCGATTAACCTCCCTTGAACAATTGACAATGCGAGGATGCTTTACACCCTCTATTATCATTTGAAAATTGCCAATTGTCAATTGTTTGCTGATTGTTGTTGATTTGGAATTGTCTTTGCGGATCCGATACATAATAACATTGTATTGGTACACACTACAGTTTTGTTAACCACCAAAGGAAAGGGAGATTGCGATGAGAAGAATCATCCTCATTTTGCTGTCAAGTCTGCTCCTGTTCCTTGGGGGTTGCCTGATTAACGTCGGTTCGGCGGCGCCCACGGTGCTAAGGGATTTCCCTCCCGACACCCTATTATTGCCGACAGAAAGTGCTGTTGTCGAGGAAGTCCCGGAAGCCGGCATCGACTACGGCAATGCGGACAGAGGTTACATCCTGGCTTGGTATTCCGGATCAAAAGCCGCTAAGATTCAGGTTGTCAAGGCGGATGACAGCGGGGCTCAGCTCAATCAATGGAATTATGACGTGGATCGGGTTGATGTCAAAGAGGTTTTGCCGCTGCAGGCGGGATCGGGTCATTATAAGGTGCTTGTGGCGGAACAAATAGAAGGAACCCGGTACAGCCCGCTGACGACCGTTGAGTTTGATGTCAATATCACTGATGAGCGGCTACCTTTCTTGTATCCCAACAAATTTGTCATGTACTCAGAAGACTCCGTTTCAACACAAAAAGCAAGAGAATTGACCCAAGGCTGCAGCAGTGATATCGAAGCCGTTAACAAAATCTACAAGTTCGTCAAAGGATTCATTAAATATGATACCACAAAAGCAGAAACGATAGAGGCTTTCTATACCCCTGACCCGGATACTGTTCTGGCCAACGGCAAAGGGATCTGCATGGATTATGCTTCCCTGGTCTGTGCGCTCTTGCGTGCCAATCATATTCCCGCAAAAATGGTTACCGGGAAGGTAGAAAACGACCTCAATCACGCTTGGAATTCAATCTATTTAGAGAACGAAGGCTGGATCGATGTCAAGATCTATATTGAAAGCAATACTTGGGGGATCATTGATCTGACCTTTGCTTCAGGGGACATCAGCAGCGACCAACTGGCAAAATACATTGGCAATGGCGAGAAGTACACAGAGTTAAAGGTTTATTGACAAGGGAGGATGCCATGAAAGCAAACCGGCGTGTTTTGTCTCACCTTGAACTCATGATCTTCTTTGAGAATCTTGGCTTGCTGCTCTCTTCGGGGCTGACAGTAGAAGACAGCCTGAAACTCATGATTAATGAATCTGTTACCCAGAAGGAGAGCGCCTTTCTGACGGAATTGCACAATGAGCTGTCGTCGGCCTATGTATTGAGTACAGCAATGGATGGGTTGGGGATTTTTCCGCCTTATACCGTCAATATGATCCGGTTGGCGGAACGATCCGGAAACCTGGACACGGTGTGTACGACCTTAGTCGACTACTATGAACAGGAGAACCGTCGGGTTGCTCAGATTAAAAGCGCTGTCACCAATCCCTTTATTTTGGTTTGTATTATCACGATTGTGGTGGCTTTTCTGGTCAATGCTGTTTTGCCGATTTTCTCCGGCATCTATGCACAAATGGGTGTGGATATCACCGCCAATACGCTGGTTCAGGTTGCGTTGACCATCGGTTCGGTTGCTATGTGGACCGTATTAACCTTGTTAGTGCTGGTAATTCTGGGATTCATGTTCAATATGACAAAAGCCGGCAAACGGTTTTTCGCCTCTGTAGCCGAATGGGCTCCGGTGACGCGAACCATCAATAAAACCATGTCAATGGCCCGGTTTACTTCAACGTTCTCGTTATTGTTGACCAGCGGTGATGATCTGCCCATGGCGCTGTCCATGGCGAGCACAGTTTGCCCAAGCCGTGGTGTCAGATCCAGGTTGGAACAGTGCCATATCGAGGTTCTGGCCGGAGGAGCTTTGGCGGATGTCCTCATTGGCAGCGGTCTTTTTAGCCCCACTCATGTGGGGATGATCAAAAGCGGCGTTCGCTCAGGGTCAACACCAAGGGTGATGGGACGTCTGTCCGCGATCTACGAACAGGAATCTACTCAAGTGCTGGCAGGGTTTCTGTCTCTTATAGAACCTCTGCTCATCAGTCTTTTATCTATCATTATTGGTGTTATTCTGCTGTGCATTATGTTACCTTTGATTGGGATTCTATCCTCTTTCGGCTGAAAGGTGCGACACATGAGCGTAAAAAACATTCAAGAGAAAAACACCCCTTGGCGTGTAGGCCGTTTTGGTCATAGATTCGGCGGTATGAGCGTCCCAAGGCTCAACCAGGCCAAGAAGGCAAAGTTCAGCTTACGAAGGGTCGTGTTCTCCCTGGGAGCTTTGATCGTGTTAGCGCTGGTATTAATCCTGTTTACCCGGCATGTGTCGGATTCGGTTCAGCGCGAAGGGGAACGGGTCGCCAGGGAGGCCATCGTCCGCGCTCTCATTTCTTGTTACGCCGCAGAAGGAAGCTATCCGACGTCTCTTGATTATCTGGAAAAGAGTTATGGAGTCATTATTGACCATAATAAATATGTCGTTCATTATGGGGTCTTTGCTTCGAATGTTATGCCTGAGGTGACTTTGGTTAGAAGAAATCAGGGGACAGGACCCGGAAAAAATCCCCCCCGGACAAAACAGTAGAACTCTCTCATGCGGTCTCCGACCGCAAGTATCCAGTATTCAGTATTCAGGATTCAGAATGTGGATTTTCTTGTACAATCCAGTAATCAAAAAGCCAGGAGTCAGATTATGGGTCAGGGATTAAAACAAAGGTATGGTCCCCCAAAAAATCAAAGATCAAAGATGCGTCACAGTTCGAGAATCCTGCGCGGTTCAGGTTCCAATCACACCGCCCTTTATCGCATACCCACAGTATTGTTGGTCAGCTTGTTTGCCCTAAGCACCTTGGTCGCCGCTTCCTATGGGATGAAGAACTATCAGGTGATTGTCAAGGCCTCGGATAAAAATTTCGTGGGCCGGACAGGGCTGTCTTATATCGCCACCAAAATGCGTCAAACCAAAGCGGCCGTCATTGAACTTCCTGATCCCCATACCCTTGTGCTGATTGAGGAGATCGAAGAGCAATACTACGCCACACATATTTCTTTGCGTGACGGTATGTTGCGGGAGTCTTTTGGCCTTTATGAAAGCCAGAGCCTTAGTCAAGAGAGGAATACCTCGGGTCAGGACTGGGACAACACAGATCAGAACGAGGTTGATTTCGGTGAGAGTCCAAGCACAACAGCGACTTTTGATACAGCTATCACAAAAGCCAAAGGATTTTCGGTCGCTTTCATCACCGATGATTTGATCGAGATTTCTCTTGAAGACGACTATGGGGATGTGTATAAAATGTTGGTCTATATGCCGATAAAGGAGGTTCGAAGATGAGATCGTCCTCCAAAATAATTGGTCTTTTATTGGAAATCATACTCTCAACAGTTTTTTTCGCCATTATCTGTGTGGTTGTGCTGCAGATCTTTATGCAGACACAAAAGATAGAACAACTCAGCCGTGATAAGTCCGGCGCGATTGTTCTGGCTCAAACTGTTGGGGATATGTTTCGCAGCCAAATGCCAAAGGGGTTGGATGATTATGCTTTCACATTGAGGAGCCGATATTTACAGGCATATTCCCAGGTTGATGAGAGGCATTTCGTTATTTCCCTGGATGAAGAGAAAGGTGCCAATGGACGCGGTTGGTTTGCTTCAATTGAAGTTGATGAGATCACAAGTTCGCCTGTTGGAAAGCTGAGCCGTGCCGTTATAAGAGTTCAGAAATCGGGTAACGTTCTTTTCGAATTAAATGTTGATTCGTATTCACCTGACAGAGGGATGATAAGAGTTGAGAATCAAGGATCTTTGACTATCGATGACGAATAACATTCCAAGAGTCGGGAGAAGGGGGGTTTAGGTGAACATGAACAAAGGAGAAAAAGATTCGTCGAATATTGTCCATGGAACACTCGAACACGCGAGCCGGCCTGGGGTTAATGTTGGGTTTATCTCACTGCTGATGATTTTTATGGTTCTATGCTTAACTGTGTTTATCGCCTTGGCATTGCTGAACGCCGGTGTTGATAAGCGTTTGACCGATAGAACGGGGGAGACTGCCTTGGCTTATTACGAGGCGCAAAACCGCTTTCAGATGTTTCTGAGTGAGCTTGACTCTTTTTTGCCGGAGGCGGTTCAGGATGGGGGAAGAATCGAGGAATTCCTTCTCCGCCGTGAAGGGTTGTCGGAAGAGTCGGTTTATGATGAGGCCCGGGGTCTCATCAGCGCCCGGTGGCCCGCCGGTGAGCGATTGGTGCTCCTGGCAGAAATCCTGATTCATGTTCCGGTGGTTGACGGGGCACGGTATCATATCCAATCGGTCTATGTGGCACCTAGGCAGGAGTCGATGAAGGAGCCTTTGAATAACTTGTGGAGCGGGGAGGATTTTTTTCAATGACAATCAGGGAATTATTGGGTATGGCTGTGGAACAGGGGGCTTCCGATATTTTCATTGTTTCTCAGCGGGCATTAACTTTTAAGATTGAGGGCAGGTTCATTCCTGTGAGCGAAGTTCCTGTCAAACCTGAGGATGTGGAGAATATCATCAGGGAGATTTACCGGGCCAAAGAAAGGGATATGTCAACGTTGATCAATACCGGTGATGACGATTTCTCATTCTCTGTGAGCGGTATGGGACGGTTTCGGGTCAACACGTTTCGCCAGCGGGGATCTCTCGCGGCGGTCATTCGTGTAATCAGTTTCGTTATGCCTGATCCGGCCGCGCTGCGGATTCCGGACGCGGTGATGAATGTCTCGAATTTCTCCAACGGGCTCGTGTTGGTCACCGGACCGGCTGGAAGTGGGAAGTCAACGACTTTGGCTTGTATCATTGACCGGATTAACCAGGAAAAGAACGGTCACATTATTACCATGGAAGATCCTATCGAATACATTCACCGGCACAAGCAGTGTATTGTGACCCAGAGGGAGGTGCCCAGCGATACCCGGAGTTATGTAACGGCGTTGCGGGCCGCGTTGAGGCAGTCACCCAACGTGCTGCTCCTTGGGGAGATGCGGGATCTGGACACGATTGAGATCGCAATGACGGCGGCTGAGACCGGGCAGTTGGTGCTGTCGACGCTGCATACCATGGGAGCCGCCAATACCATTGACCGGATTATTGATGTGTTTTCCCATAATCAGCAGCAACAGATTCGGATCCAGTTATCGATGGTACTGAAAGCGGTGGTTTCCCAGCAGCTGTTGGAGGGGAAGGACGGGAGATTGATTCCGGCTTTCGAAATTATGATATCGAATCTGGCCATTCAGAATATGATTCGAGAGGGCAAGATCCATCAGATCGAGTCGGCAATCTACGCGGGAACGAATGTGGGAATGACGACGATGGATAACAGTTTGTTCAGGTTGTACGAAGATGAGTTGATTGATAAGGAGGAAGCGATTCTCTTTGCGAATAATTATGAATCCATGCGGCAGAGAATTGAGGGGTGAGTCGATTAAGAGAATGGGTGTGGCCCTCACCCCATCCCCATCGCCGCAAACTCAGCCACCTGAAGCCGCAGTTCAAGCTCACGCAACTCTGTAGGCAGCCCGGTCAACATGCCACCGGCACCATCACAATAAATATCGTGCCTGGAAATGCATCGCAACCGCGGAAAGACCTCATCCAACACGCCAAACAACCCTGATTTAGGCATTTCCAGATAGTCCAACAACACAACCGGCAAAAAATTGGCACCCACCCGCTCAAAATGGGATCGTTCTGTTTTAAAGTTGCTTACCATCAGAAAATCCGGCGAATACATACGCCCAACGTCCATTGGCGATAAATAACCTTCGTCCCTTCCGATATACCCCAACCTGCGATAGAATTCAAGTTCACGACCCACTGTTCCCAAATGATCTCCAAAAAAAAGCAACACGGTTGGCTCATTTTGGGAATCCACATACGCGACAAGACGTTTAAGCTCACGATCCCCATGGCGCAGCCCATGGAGATATGTTTCGGCTTCTTGTATCAGCCTTTTCCCCGTCCTATCAGAGAATTCCTTCGTGTTCAGGATTTTGATATCGGTCTCAGGATATTTTGCGGGGGTGTAGGGTTGATGGTTTTCCATAGAAATTCCCATAAGAAAAGCGGGGGCGGTTTTGGCGCCGTACAATCTGAAGATTTGGTTGGTCAGCTCAGCGTCAGAAATATAGAAACCGTCTTTGTCCGCGAATCTCAGATCTTCTGCGCCTGTGAAAGTGTCAAAACCCATGTTTCGAAAAGCGTTCTCACGATTATAGAAAGACTTGTTGTACGTATGAACAGCATGGACTTCATAGCCAAAACCCTTGAAATAGGTCGCCAAGGAAGGGACCTGTCGTTTGGAAAGATAATAGTAAAAAGGTTTCGCCGAATTGATATGCCGTTCGGCGATGCCGGTCAGGAACTCGGATTCCACGGCACAAGTCCCTCCGCCAATAGGTGTAACAAGGAGAGTTCCTGTTACGGCACGGTTCTTCAAGGCCCGAAAAAACGGCAAAGGATCTTCTGAAAGTTCAAGTTCCGGAACACGTGTCAGATCGAAAAAGGACTCGGACAGAATAACGATAACATTTGGCAGCTTGTGAGAGGCGGAAGTTCTTGATACACCTTTTGTTGAATCTGCCTGCAGGACCGGTTCAACAACCGGCAGTTCAAGAACCGGCGACTCAACAACCGGCGGAACGGGTTTCTTGAAATACCCTCCTGTATTGTGTACGAACCCATAGAGGAATCCCTTCGTCAAGTAGGTGACATCCTTCTTTTTTTCGAAGAGGCTCAAGATCATAGCGACCACAAAGGCTATCACAGCCACAAATCTATCCGCGAACAGGAGCTCAGCCGGAATCAGGAGGAACACGCCCACCAGGGAACCTGCACCCACCGCCGCCGCAACCATGAGCACGGGGGTGACAGCCAGATTGGATGATCCTGTAACCCCGGCTATTTTGAACGCAAGCAACAGGTCAAAGAAATAGAGCGGTTCATTTCTGGCAAAGTGTTTGAAGGAGCTGATAACAACCAGAATGAAGAACACAAGAAAAACGGCACAAGAAGCGATAATCACCCTGCCCGTGAATACCGCCGCCGGCAGAACCAACCCGTATACGAATACCACATTGATCAGGAAAAAGAAAGGTCTGTTGATCATCCATCGGAACGCCGGCAAAAAGCCGCGCCTGTGAACGGCTTCAATGAGAAGAACCCACACCGGGCAGACGAGAAACAAAATGATCAGCGTGTACATGATTCCCTCTCCTTCAATAGCTCCTCCAAGAGCGCGCCCCGGGTATTGGGGCACACGCCGTCCATGACTTTACCAAGCAGCATGTCCAACATATGCCCGACTTGGGGCCCCGCATTAATACCGGCGGCAATCAAGTCATTGCCATTGATATTCAAATCCCGTAAGGTAAAACATCGGCTTTGTTCCTGCAAGCTCAGATATACCTCATAGAGCCGGTTGATCTCTTCAAGGCGGTTGTGAGAATCCGGATGATGGGCAAGGGTGTCGGCTTTCTTGATATGAAGAAGTCGGCAAAAATTATCCGGACCCAAAACGCGGAGCCAACGGAGGATCTTTTTGGGTGTGGCGGCAATAGGAGTGTCGTGATACCGCACAAGCGCGATGACGGCGGCGGCGGTACGGTTATCGATTTTGAGGCGCGCCAGAGCTTTTGCGGCTATATCCGCGCTGACTTCGGCATGGCCGTAAAAATGCCCTATACCTCGAGTATCTAAACTCCAACAAGCGGGTTTCCCCAAATCATGAAACAACAAAGCCAATCTGAGGAGAGAAACATCATCGGGGTTAAGAGGGTAGGAGGCAGTTGTTGTTACACACTCTGCGCTTTCAACAGAATGACGCCATATGTCGTAACAATGGTAAGGATTCTTCTGGTCAAAATCAAAGCTTGGTATAATTTCCGGCAAGATCACAGCGAAAATATCCCGAAAGTTCAGAAGGTATTCATTGAGGGATGGCGCCCTCAGAAACGTCATCAATTCGGCGGTGATACGTTCGCAGGCTGATTGACGCAGCATTTTGTGACGGTGCAACATAGCGGCTTGGGTTGCCGGTTCAATATGAAAACCCTTTGTGGCGGCCAATCGCAGGGCCCGCAGAATTCGTAAAGGGTCTTCTCTCAGCCGGGCATCGGGATCGTCGGTTCCCCGCAGAATTCTTTGCTCGAGATCGGCTAATCCGCCAAAACAGTCAACAAGACCCCTTTCCGGATGATAGGCCAAGGCGTTGACGGTGAAATCACGAAGCCGCAGATCCTCTATTAAGGAATCTTGAGAATCCGACCGATAAGTTGTGATCTCAACCGGTCCCATATCTGTCAGAACAGCCAAAGTATCATGTTTGATCCCAAAGTCCAGAACGTGCTTGCTTGGAAAACAGTCCCTAACCTCCCCAGGTGTCGCGTTGGTAGTAATGTCCCAATCTTTGACAGGCAGACCGAGGAAAGAATCCCTGACGCAGCCGCCCACCACATAGGCCTCAAAACCATGTGTCGTCAGAGATAGGAGGATCTCCTCCGGGGCAACGGGAATAGGTATTGTTAAGATGGTGGTTGGTGTGCCATTTGAAGTGCTATTTTCAGTGCTCATAATAACAATAATTATAATACGAAAAGAAGAGCAAAACAACAAGAAAATCGGGGCCCCAGGCAGCCCAACCCTACTTGGGGACTGTTACCAGCCCACGTGTTTCTGTTTCCCTCTCCAAGAATTGACAATGATCTCTTATAGATGTAAGATATTTACATAGTAAACGATCATCCCCTCAGTGGAGACCTTCCGAAATATTCTAAGTCTTTTTATTCACAAGGGGGTTAACTATGAAAATCATAGACTTGCTCAAAAAATACAAGTGGATGTTGATCATTAACCTCTGTATCGTGGGGATGCTCGTTTTAGCCGTTTGTATTGTAAACTCATTTCATGGAAATCCTCCTTTGGAATATAATTATAAGTACAGCAGCGAGTTGGGCGGCGTGATCTTAACGAAATACACAGGGCAAGACCTTGATGTTATGATCCCCTCTAAATTAGGGAAACACCCTGTTGTAAGCATTGAGGGACAGAATGGGCGCGGATTGGTTAGTGACCAAGTTAGAACAGTCATCATACCTGACAGCGTGACAACTATCGGCGATTATGCGTTTGCCGGCTGTGAGTCGCTGGTATCGATCTCAATACCTACAAGTGTCGATACTATCGGTATCTGTGCGTTTTGCAATTGCACGTCTCTTTCATCAATCGCTCTCCCTGAGAAGGTAACCAGGATTGGTTCCGCCGCGTTCAATACTTGCAAATCCCTTATATCAATCACAATTCCTAATAGTGTGCCAAGTATTGGTGACAGAACATTCGCCGTTTGCAGTTCTCTTATTTCAGTTACCATTCCTGAAAGTGTTATCAGTATTGGTGATAGTGCGTTTGCAGGGTGCGACTCCCTTGAGTCGGTCATAATACCTGACAGTGTAACAAGTCTCGGCAGCAGCGCATTTAGCCGTTGTAGTTCGCTTAAGTCAGTTACTCTCTCCATTCGTTTAACATATATTGAGGATTACGCGTTTTACTATTGTGGTTCACTTGAGTCAGTTACTATTCCCAACAGCGTCTCAAGAATTGGTTATGAATCGTTTTACTATTGCAGTTCCCTCACGTCAGTCACGATACCCGAAAGTGTTACAAATATCGGTTATGGCGCGTTTCTTGATTGCGGATCCCTTGAGGAAGTACTCATTCCCAATAGCGTGACCGGTATAGGGAATATAGCTTTTTTGAGATGTCCTTTACGTTCCGATCAAACCAAAGAAAGAATATTCCAAATCAATCCTAAGGCGCTTTGAGGTGCGTGATGATCATCCTCTCAATAACTACTAATGCGGGCTACGCCCGCAAGTATCCAGTATTCAGGATTCAGAATGTGGATTTTCTTGTTTTTTATTGATGTTGTTGCAACCTAAGCAACTAATGGAGGTTAACTATGAAAATCATAGGCTTGCTTACAAAATACAAGTGGCTTCTGATCATTAACCTCTGTATCGTGGCGATGCTCGTTTTAGCCATTTGTATTGTAAACTCATTTCATGGAAATCCTCCTTTGGAATATGATTATAAATATAGCAGCGAGTTGGGCGGCGTTAGCTTAACGAAATACACAGGGCAAGACCTTGATATTATGATCCCCTCTAAATTAGGGAAACACCCTGTTGTAGGAATTGAGGGGAAGTATGGACGTGGATTGGTTAGTGACCAAGTCAGAACGGTCATAATACCTGACAGTGTAGCAACTATCGGCGACTACGTATTTTTTGGCTGCAAATCGCTTGTCTCAATCACAATCCCCAATAGTGTTGATACTATAGGGAGTAACGCTTTTTGCAGCTGCCTTTCACTTACATCAATCGCAATCCCTAAAAACGTAACAGATATTGGTGTCGCAGCGTTTAATGGTTGTCGCTCCCTTACAACAATCACAATTCCCCAAAATGTCGTGAGCATAGGTTCCGGAACGTTTGGTGGTTGCATTTCCCTTACCTCCGTTGTAATTCCTGAAAATGTCATAAGTATTGGTGATAGTGCGTTTGCGGGGTGCGACTCCCTTGAATCGGTCACAATACCTGACAGTGTAACAAGTCTCGGCAGAAGTGCTTTTAGCCGTTGCAGTACACTTAAGTCCATTACACTCTCAAATAATTTAATGAATATTGAGGATTATGCCTTCAGCAATTGCATCTCTCTGGAGTCAGTTACAATTCCAAATGGTATGACAAGTATAAATTATCAAACATTTAGTTATTGCAGCTCTCTTACGTCAGCCACAATACCTGACAACGTCACGATAATTAGTCATGGCGCGTTTTTTGATTGTAGTTCCCTTGAGGAAGTCACAATCCCTGGCAGTGTCACAAGTATTGGCAACGGGGCTTTTACAAGATGCCCATTACGGTCAGAACAAACAAGACTAAGAATATTCCAAATCAATCCTGAGGCGCTTTGAGTTGCCGACCGCTATGGACTCACATCATCTTTCAGTAGTAAGACGACGCAAGACATTAAGTGATTTAGGCTGGACGGAGTACTAGCTTCGATATGGCAAATCGTACTCCCGGTGTGTCTGATATCATAGTGCTTTCTTAAAATTTATGACATGCCCCCTCTTACTAATGCGGTCTTCGACCGCAAGTATTCAGTATTCAGTATTCAGTATTCAGAATGTGGATTTTCTTGTTTTTTATTGACGCTTCGCGTCTGTAAGGTACTAAGTCAAAACGTGCGCAGACAACCCCCGCGTGTTATAATAGGAAAGTTAATGCGGGCTTCGCCCGCAAGTATCCAGTATCCAGTATTCAGTATTCAGAATGTGGATTTTCTTGTTTTTGTTGACGCTTCGCGTCTATAAGGTACTAATGAATGAGGAGGGCACACACCATGATCGAAGAAATAAAAGAGAGGTTCCGGGGAAAAGACTTCATCACTCTGCAAGACTTCACCCAACAGGAACTCGGTCAAATGATGGATGCGGCCATAGAGCTCAAGAGACAGCTCGCCGAAGGAATCCCTCACCCTATTCTGTCGGGGAAAACACTGGGACTTATTTTCACGAAATCATCAACAAGAACGCGAGTTTCCTTTGAAGTTGGTATCTACCAACTTGGCGGCTACGGCTTATTCCTCAGCGATCGGGATATTCAGATCGGGCGAGGGGAGGTTATTCAGGACACAGCTCGGGTTCTGTCGCGCATGGTTAATGGGATTATGATTCGAACTTCCAGCCATCGTGATGTAGTGGATCTGGCCCGCTACAGCACTGTTCCGGTTATCAACGGTCTCACGGACTATCTGCATCCGACCCAGGTTTTGGCCGATCTCATGACCATATACGAGCGCGTCAGGACATTGCAGGGACTGAAGATCGCCTTTATCGGCGACGGCAACAACGTTGCGCATTCCCTTCTTAACGGAGCGACCAAAATGGGAATACACATAGCTGTCGCTTCGCCGGCAGGCTATCAACCGGCATCGGAGATTGTCCTCCAAGCTCGGGAAAACGCGAAAACCTCCGGCAGTGTTGTATCCATTGTTTCAGAGCCGGCAGAGGCGGCGGAAGGGGCCCATATCGTCTACACCGATGTTTGGGCAAGCATGGGCCAGGAAACGGAAACGATACAACGCCAAGGGGCGTTTGCCGGTTATCAGGTCAACAAGGAACTGTTGAAGAGCGCCCGCGCTGATGCTTTGGTCATGCATTGCCTGCCCGCTCACCGAGGTGAGGAAATCACCGAGGAGGTCCTGGAAGGCCCGCAAAGTGTTGTTTTTGAACAGGCGGAAAACAGGCTCCACGCCCATAAGGCAATCATGGCCCTGCTGATATAATTGACTTACGATTAGATGATTTCTAGGAGGATTTTGTGTTTATGGACAAAGTTGTTTTGGCTTATTCAGGTGGGTTGGATACATCAATAATTATTCCTTGGTTGAAAGAGACTTATGGCTATGAAGTTATCGCGATGGCGGCTGATTTGGGTCAGGGAGAAGAATTAGAACCCCTTCGGGAGAAGGCACTCAAAAGCGGTGCTTCCAAGCTGTATATTGAGGATGTGCGGGAAGAGTTCGTAACAGAATTCATCTATCCCACAATGAAAGCCGGAGCGGTCTATGAAGGAAAATACCTGCTGGGGACGTCGTTTGCCCGGCCCCTGATAGCCAGGCGGTTGGTTGAGATCGCCCGCAGGGAAGGTGCCGTAGCGGTGGCCCACGGAGCCACCGGCAAAGGGAATGACCAGGTGCGTTTTGAGCTGGGCGTCAAAGCTCTGGCCCCCCATCTGAAAATCATCGCCCCGTGGCGGGAATGGGATATCAAATCCCGGGAGCAGGCTATCGATTACGCCCAAGCCCGCGGCATTCCTGTACCGGTGACGAAAGAACGTCCCTACAGCATGGATCGCAATCTCTGGCATCTGAGTCACGAGGGGGGAGATCTGGAAAACCCATGGAACGGACCGCCGGAAGATCTGTATGAGATGGGGGTATCACCCCATAAAGCACCGGACAAACCGGCTTATGTCCAGATTGATTTTGAGGAAGGTGTGCCGACAGCCGTAAACGGTTCGTCCTACACCCCCGTTATGTTGCTGGAGAAATTGAATGAGATGGCCGGAGCTCATGGGGTTGGCATTGTTGATATGGTGGAAAACCGTTTAGTAGGCATGAAATCCCGGGGTGTATATGAGACACCGGGAGGAACGTTACTCTACGTTGCCCATCAGGCGCTGGAGCAACTGACCTTGGATCGGGCGACACAACATTACAAGGAATTGATCGCCCATAAATATGCGGAGCTGGTCTATGACGGCATGTGGTTCTGTCCCTTACGTGAAGCCTTAGATGCCTTTGTGGATGTCACCCAACGCTGTGTGAGTGGTTCTGTGCGGCTCCAGCTCTATAAAGGCAACTGCATACTTGGGGGAACACGGTCGCCCTACTCCTTGTACAGCCAAGAACTGGCGACCTTCGGAGAAGAAGAAGTCTATAATCAGAAAGATGCGGAAGGGTTCATCAATCTGTTTGGGTTGCCGCTAAAAGTGCGGGCACTCAGTCAACTTAGCAACGGCATGCGTATGGTTGATACCGATGTTTGATGCCGATGTTTGGTACGTCTTGTCATTCCCCCCACGACATAGTACAATAATCAAGAGGATTAGCCAAACAGACTCAAGGATTTGTTCCCCGGACAAGAAGATTTCCTCGGATATCGAACTCACAACATACATGTATTCCATCCATGAAAGGCGGAAATAAAAGCGGGGGGGTTCCATGAAATTATGGGCCGGCAGATTTGCCAAAGAGACGGACAACTTGGTAAATGATTTTCACTCATCCATATCCTTTGACCAACGACTTTTCCGGGAAGATATCGCGGGCAGTTTGGCTCATGCCGCCATGCTTCGGCGTATCGGCGTGCTTAGCGAAGAGGAAGAACGGCTGCTTTGTCAGGGGCTTGAGGAAATTCTTTTGGATATAACCGAGGGACGAGTCACTTGGGCCGATGAGGCCGAAGATATCCATATGAATATCGAAAAATTGCTGACAGAGCGAATCGGCGACATTGGTAAAAAACTCCATACCGGGCGCAGCCGAAACGACCAAGTTGCCTTGGATCTGCGCTTGTATCTTCGCCGGGAGATTGACACAATCGCGGGACTTCTGCTGGTTCTAACCAATAGCATGTTAACCCTGGCAGAGCGTCATACTCTGACCTGGATGCCGGGGTACACCCATCTGCAAAAAGCTCAGCCGGTTTCTTTCGGCCATCATCTCGTCGCCTATACCCAGATGTTCAGTCGTGATTTGGATCGTCTGGCGGATACGCGTCGGCGGCTTAATGTATCTCCTCTGGGATCCGGAGCGTTAGCGGGCACGCCATATGCCTTGGATCGAGCCGGGGTAGCCGAGGAACTGGGATTCGCCGGGGTGACGCTGAACAGCATGGACGGGGTCAGCGACAGAGATTTTGCTGTGGAATTCATCGCCGCCGCATCTTTGCTTATGATGCACTTGAGCCGTCTCAGTGAAGAGATCATTCTGTGGTCAACCAACGAGTTTGGGTTCATTACCTTGGACGATGCTTATGCCACAGGATCGAGCATTATGCCACAGAAGAAAAATCCTGATGTGGCTGAACTGGTTCGCGGCAAAACAGGGCGTGTTTACGGCAATCTCGTAGGGCTTCTGACGGTGATGAAAGGGTTGCCATTGGCCTACAACAAAGACATGCAAGAGGATAAAGAGAGCGTTTTCGATACCGTTGATACTCTGAAAAAATGCCTTCTGGTCATGAGCCCTATGCTGGAAACGATGACGGTCAATAAAGAAGCCATGAACCAGGGCGCCCGTCAGGGCTATACCAACGCCACAGATTTGGCGGATTATTTGGTTGGGAAGGGGATTCCCTTCCGAAACGCCCATGAGATTATCGGCAAATTGGTGCTTGTGTGCGATCAAGAAAACCGTCTTCTGGAAAACCTAACATTAGAAGAGTTGCGTCAGGCCAGCCCGGTTTTTGACTGGGACATTTACGAACAAATATCCGTTGAGGCTTGTGTCCGTAAAAGGAATCACGTTGGCGGAACCGGTCCGGAACAGGTCAGCCGATCCATAGAATCAACGCGGATGATTCTGGAGAAAATGTCAAAATGTTTTACTGGCGTCAATGAATCATGCTGACAATATTCTGCATATTTCTAATTATGCAGAATGATGAAAAATTATTTCAAGGAAATATGTAGAAAGAGCGTGAAAGACCAAGAGTAGACGGCATCAATATCGAAGGTGGAATATAATGTCATGAATGTTTATGTGGATAAGCTTGTGGATATTGTGGATATACTTGCCACCTATACGATATTTGCCCCGGTGGATAAAAAAAACGGTTTGCGAAAGTTGTACCTTGGTGGAAAAATAAGGGGACAGGGGAGATATAATCCATGAAACTTGCAATCGCCGCCCGGAGTGAAACCAATGTTACGCGCAGCAACAATGAAGACAATCTCTATTGTGCCGGCATAACGCTGACACCGGAAAACTGTAACGAGCCTTTCGTTTTGGATACCGATACAACAACACCTTGCCTTATTGCTGTGTTTGACGGGATGGGAGGTATGGCCAACGGCGAATACGCTTCGCTCGCCGCTACGCAATCATTGAGCGAGCATGCGGATATCATAAAAAGCGAGGTGGAGGAGAGTGCCAACGCCGTTGCCGTCCAAAAGTATGTTGCAGAAACCAACCAACTCCTTTGCCGAGCTATGAGGGAAAAAGCGTCACAATTTGGTACAACCCTCGCCCTCGCAGTCGTAACTGAGGAAACGATTCTCTCATACAATCTTGGGGATTCCCGGATCTATGCCCTGTTTGAAGAAGATCTTAAGCAAATTTCTGTAGACCACACTCTGGCCGCGCAAAAAGTCAAACTCGGTGTGTTGACACCGGAACAGGCTTTAACTGATAAGAGCAGACATAGACTCTCCCTCCATCTCGGCGTATTTGAAGACGAATTCAGTGTCATGGCGGAGGAATTGCCTTCTCTGCCTCGGGCTTCAGTACGAAGGTTGCTCCTGTGCACTGACGGTATGACAGATGGGCTCAAAGACACGGATATTGAAGAAGTCCTGAGAAAGGCCCAAACAGTTAGCGATGCCGCCACACAACTCATTGAACTGGCTCTGATCAAAGGCAGAGACAATGTGACCTGTATTGTTCTGGAAGCGTTGGAACCCGAAGATGACAAAGAAATGCCGATTAACCCACTACCGGAAACCCGGCAACCGGCAGACCAAATACCGGCAGACCGGATTCCCACATATATGGATAATGAGGCCGGCAGGGATGGCCCCCTCATCCGTCGTGTCTATATTGATCATTATGGAGTGGATGGCTCGAAAGGAACTGTGTCGGAAGAGTCGGGAAAACCACCTAACTCCCAAGACCCCCAAGATTCCCAAGACTCCCACAATCCGATGGGGAACAGGTTGCCCACCTATATGGACGAGTCTTCGTAATTAGATCTCCGCGATTCAATAAATAAACAGAGGGCTGATCGATTTATGGTAATCGATCAGCCCTCTGGGTTCATTAGTCGCTTGGTTGCAACAACATCAATAAAAAACAAGAAAATCCACATTCTGAATCCTGAATACTGAATACTGGATACTTGCGGTCGAAGACCGCTTTAGTTCAGGGATCAGCAGACCAAATCCTGTCCCACTTTATAGATATCACCCGCACCAAGGGTAATGACTAAATCGTTATCATCGACAGTCTGGCCGAGATATTGTGTAATCTCATCCAAAGTGGAGAAATAGCGTGTTAGGGTCCCTTTCTTTTCGAGGAGGCTGGCCAAGGAGAGGGAGGAAAAATCGGAAGTCCTGGTTTCCCGGGCCGAAGAAAAGATCTCAGCCAGCACCACTTCGTCCGCCTGTAAAAACGACTCGGAGAACTCGTTTAGCAACCTCTGGGTACGACTGAAAGTGTGGGGTTGAAAGACGGCACGAATGCGCCGTTCGGGGTAGGACCGCCGCACACCGTCTAGTGTCGTTTGAATTTCAGTAGGATGATGGGCATAATCATCGTAAATAATCGCGCCGTTTCGTGTACCGATGCGTTCAAACCGACGTTTGGTACCGGTGAATCCTGATAGAGACGACAGAATAAGATCCAGAGGAAGCCCCAAATTCTGCGTGAGCGCAATAGCGGCCAGAGCGTTTAAAATGTTATGGCGACCTGTTACAACAAGATCGAGGTGTCCGGCGACTTCACCAAAAATAATGACATCAAAATGGCATCCTTGACTGTCGTACGTTATATTTTCAGCTTGAATATCAGCTGTACCGGTTAACCCATATGTCGTAATAGCGGCTTGGGTGGAAATACTCTCACGAGAGGGGTCTTCCTCCCAAATAACAAGATGTCCTTCCGGCGGTAGCTTTGCGGCTAAAGAATTGAACGCCTCGATGACGTCGCTAAGATCTTTGAAATAATCGGGATGATCCAATTCCATATTGGTGATGATTAAATGCATCGGGGAATAATTGAGAAAATGCCGCCTATACTCGCAGGATTCAGCAAGAAAGAAGTTTCCATTGCCGACGTGAGCGTTGCCCCCCAGAGCCGGCACTTCGCTCCCAACGACAATCGTCGGATCAAACCCGCTCTCGATAAGGACTTTGCCCAGCATGGCTGTCGTTGTCGTCTTGCCGTGTGTACCTGAGACACATATGCCGGTTTTCTTCGACATGAGCCGACCCAAATATTGCGGGTAGGAAAGGATTTCCACACCAAGCTCAACAGCTCGTTTGATTTCCGGATGAGTGGTGTCATAAGCAGGGGATACAACCACAAGATCAACATGTTCGACGTTGACAGGATCAAAATCCTTGACTTTTATCTCACAGGCATCCAGGATATCATCTGTAAAAAAACGTTGAGGAACATCGGAACCGGTTACAACCGTAAAAGGTTGCTGCTTTGCGATTTGAGCCAAGGCACTCATGCCGGTTCCCTTTATCCCAACAAAATGAATATTTTGAGACAATCCGCATCGTCCTTCCGTGATGGTAATATCAAAACTGTGTCCACTGTCCATTATACCCAAGTCTCAAAGAAAAAGTATCTCTAAAAATACCAAAAGAAATCAAAATAAATTGGGGAATGGGGTGAATTTTACAAGACAATGACAAACTAAATCTTCGGGACACTTATTTAAGTGAATAAAATGATAAGAACGATATGCTGCTACCCTCCTTGTTTTATAATGGGTTATGGCGCTATAACACTCTATATTATACTCCTTTTCGGAGAAAAGATCAAGAGAAAACTTACAGACCGAGCGATCATGGATCCTCGTTTTGAAGAGGGCATTCCGCGTGGATGGTCGTGAGAACTTGCTGTTCCATAGCTTGATCAATACCTTGTTCAATTTGATTGGATATCTGTTCAAATTCAAGAATTGATAAAGAGGGATCCAGTTCCAGATGAAATTCAATATAGCGCTGGGACCCTGAACGTCGGGTTTTAAGATCATGATAGTCGTGTATCAGAGGTCGGAATTGTTCGATAACAGCGATAATGCGTTGCTCCTCTTCCTCGGTAAGCTTGGAATCTAGTAGAGGGTTAAGAGCGTGACGCATGAGTCTAATTGTTTCCCGCAATATGAGAAGAGCTGTCGCGATAGCGATAATCGGATCTAGGATGTACAAGTCGGTAAAATAGATAAGGATGAGCCCCAGAGCTATACCGGCGGAAGTATAAATATCTGTTTTGAGGTGGAGAGCGTTGCCCTCCAGAGCGATTGAATCTTCCCTCTTGGCAACATGGTACAGGATCTTTGACACAATGATATTGGCAATCATTGAGAATAACATCACAGCTATAGCCAGTTCTGTCTGATGGAGAGGTTCGGGTACGAGGATTTTTTTAACGGCTTCTCTGATAATGAAGAAGACGACGCCCAGAAGCAACAGCGCTTCGATAGAGGCGGTAAGATTCTCGATTTTGCCATGTCCGTAGGGATGGGTTTTGTCAGGTGGGCGAGACGACATACGGACAGAAATGAAAGCTATACAGGATGCCATCAGATCCATTCCGGAATGCATCGCTTCCGACAAGATACTGACGGATCCGCTCAGAAGGCCGACCACGATCTTGAGAATGACAAGAGTTGTATTCGAAAGAATGGAGAGAAGCGCGGCAGAGCTTTTTGTGATTTTTCTGACCAGTTTCATGAGCTGCATTTCTCCTTTACGACTCAGGCCGTCCGGCGCTAACATGCCATGATTGATTCTTTTTAGAATTAGCTGTAAAAGATCCTGTGGGACACTCATGTCCCACAGGATCCTCTCCTGCTGCCTTTTTTGGCCCGGCTCATTTCGATCCTTCTGTCTTTTCCTGACGCAGAAGTGTTAAACTGCCTGATCATTTCGGGTATAGCTGAATGTTATTCTGTTTGACTCTAATTTTACACAACAAACATTGTGGCGTCAAGACATTTGCGTCGGTATTTTATGTATTTTTGACAAACGCTCAGTTGTCAAAGTAAACGCAACCGCAGGTTGCGTTACCAGTTGCAGTTAATCTGTGAAATTAGGTAATTGCATTTATTGTGACAACCCAAGCATTCAAATTCTCCCTC
>WRJI01000007.1 GCA_009778595.1 Peptococcaceae bacterium
GTGTGTTGAATCCAAGCTGTCCATTCACAAAGCTTGTCCATATAACTCCAGATCAAATCATTGAACTGGACAATAAATATAGAAACCCAGCTTATGAGTTGATTTTGAAGTGATAAAGAGAATTAATAGGGAGGAGTGTTTTCCATGAGTAAAAAGGGTGTTATTGGTTTGTCGGTTGTCTTGGTGCTGATTATCTTGGCATTCACTGGCTACAGGATTCATGATTACCTGAAAGAAAAACGTGCTGAAGATGAATATTATAAAGCGGCTGAGATTGTGGCTGCATATGAGCTGCAGAATGGTGCTTTCTTTGATCTCTATGGTTACCCCTACCATATGCCCTATGACAAAAAATATGAGTACAAGCTTCAAGCCCACATTATTTTCTACACCAGAGCGACCAGAAAAATCATCAAACTAAGCGACATTGAAGCCTTCTTATCAATTCAAGCAAATCCGGACGGTACACCTCGGATTTGGAAAGATGATGAGACGGGGATCATTATTGACTTTGTTAATTGGTATAAAGCCAGTAACTCAAGGGACCTGGAATTCTATAAGAGTGACCTGCAAGGATTATTGACAATATATTGTGTTTCGCATCCTGGATGTCCGTATACAACCCTAGCAGCTCTTAACCCTGAGCAAATCATTGAACTGGACAAAAAATATCTGGATCCGGATTATGATCTTGTATTAGAGTGGTAAGGCATTTATTGAAGAAACGAGGTAGCACAAATGCAACTCACACAAGAAAATCCACATTCTGAATCCTGAATCCTGAATACTGAATACTTGCGGGCGTAGCCCGCGCTAGATTTGACACCGGGACGCATACGATGTAAAATAAACGAACGTGGAATCTACCACAACCGCGCTTTTTGGGTGCCTAAAGAAGCAAACGGATGTGTTGGCCAATGTTCAACCATCGACCCACTTGAGGCGAGTCTGGGCGGAGGAGGTGACAGCGATGTATGCGGTGATTGAAACCGGTGGCAAGCAGTATACGGTGCGCCAAGGTGATGTAATATCAGTGGAGAAACTAGCCGTAGCGGAGGGCGATAGTCTGGAAATTGACCGTGTTCTTCTGCTCGGTGGTGATCAGGTCCAAGTCGGCACACCTCTGGTAAAAGGCGCCAAGGTTACTGCGAAAGTTCTGGAGCACGGCAAGAACAAGAAAGTTATTGTTTTCCGGTATAAACCGAAGAAACATGTCCGGGTCAAAAAAGGCCATCGACAGCCTTATACGAAGCTTTCTATTGAATCAATAATCGTCTGACAGAAATATTGAGTCAGGAACAGGAGAGAGTAGCATGGCACATAAAAAAGGAATGGGCAGCTCCCGAAACGGCCGGGACAGCCATTCGAAACGACTGGGCCCCAAAAGGGCCGACGGTCAATTCGTTCTGGCAGGTAATATCCTGGTACGCCAGCGTGGCACGAAGATTCATCCCGGTACGAATTGCGGTTTGGGCAAAGATGATACGCTGTATGCCTTAGCCGACGGTTATGTGAGGTTTGAACGGAAGGATAAGTACCGTAAACAAGTAAGCGTTTATGCGGAGAGGCAGGGTATCGTTCCTGTCGGCGCCAGTGAAGCCGGTGAGGTTGTCGCGGCAGCTTCAGAGTCATAAAAGCCTGCGACAATAACGGGGAATTTCAATTATGGGCGTATTCTCTTCAATGAGATGCGCTCTTTTTCCGGATTTAGAGGAAAACAAGAAAATCCACATTCTGAATCCTGAATCCTGAATACTGGATACTTGCGGTCGAAGACCGCCTTAGACAAGACTTTATGATAGTGCCTGACATCTGCGTCAAAGGGTTCTTATAGTGGTAGGAAAGGACGATTCCATGTTTTTCGATAGGGCAAAAATCCAGGTTAAGGCCGGCGACGGCGGTTCGGGCGCTGTGGCGTTTCGTCGCGAGAAGTATGTGCCGATGGGAGGTCCCAGCGGCGGCGACGGGGGCCGCGGCGGTGATGTGGTCGCGCAGGCGGACGAGGGATTGCGAACGTTGGTGGATTTTCATTACAAGAATCATTATAAGGCTGAGCGGGGACAACACGGCGAGGGAAAAGACCGCCACGGTCGCGGCGGCGAAGATACGGTTCTGCGGCTTCCCCCCGGCACGTTGATAAAAAACGCTGAGACGGGAACCCTTGTAGCCGATATGTGTGAACATGGACAGAGAGTGATCGTGGCCCGGGGCGGACGGGGTGGGCGTGGTAACGCCCGATTTGCCGGCAATCAGAACAAGGCGCCGCGTATGGCGGAACGGGGTGAACCCGGTGAAATATACTGGTTGGATTTGGAGCTTAAGCTGCTGGCGGATGTGGGTCTGGTTGGTATGCCCAATGCCGGTAAATCCACATTGATTTGTGCCGTTTCAGCGGCCCGACCAAAGATTGCCGATTATCCTTTTACGACGATGACACCCCATCTGGGGGTGGTGCAGGTTGAGGATGAGAGTTTTGTCATGGCGGATATTCCGGGATTGATTGCGGGAGCTCATGCCGGAGCGGGGTTGGGGCACGAATTCTTACGTCATGTGGAGCGGACACGGTTGTTGCTTCATGTTGTTGATATGTCAGGGCAGGAGGGCCGTGATCCTTGGGACGATTATGTCACAATCCGGCGTGAGATTGAACTGTATAGGCCAGAGTTGGCCCGGAGAAAAACCTTTGTTGTGCTCAACAAAATGGATATTCCGCAAGCCCAAGAGAATTGGGAGCGGCTACAGAGTCAGTGGCGCAAAGATCGTGCTGGGGTAAAAGAGGTTTTTGCAGTTTCTGCCGTAACAGGGCAGGGTGTTGCCGATTTGTTGCGGGCTGTCGCCCTGGTCTTGCCGGAGCTACCGGAAGGTTGTATAACGGAAGGTCGTATAACGGAAGGCCGTATAGCGGAAGAGCGTATAGCGGAAGGGCTTGTAACTGAAGACGAGATGCGCGACACCACGGCAGGGCTCAAGGAGTTGACACAAGGCGCGGAAAAAGGCGCGGTTGGAGATGCAGATCAAAGTCACCGCGTTATTAAATTTGAGGAAGCCGGTGGGAAGGGCCAAGAAGCGCGTTTCAAGCTGGAGATTGTGGACGGGGTCTATGTTTTGACAGGGAAAGAGATTTTGCGTCATGCGGCTATGGCCTATTTGGAGACGGAGCAAGGGGTGCGCCGTTTTCAGAATATTTTAAAACGGATGGGTGTGGACGACGCCTTGAAAGAGGCCGGCATCCAAGAAGGGGAGCAGGTTGTGATTGGCGGGTTGTCTTTTGAATGGAAAGAATGAGCCGGTGGCGGTTTCAAATTGACAATTGAAAAGAGGTGTCTCTTATCAACGATCTTGATGGACTGAAATCTGTGAAAACCTTGGGCATCATGGGCGGAACATTTGACCCAATCCATTTCGGACATTTGGTGGCGGCGGAAACAGCTCGGGCGGCTTTTAACCTGGAGCGTGTGTTGTTTATCCCTACCGGACAACCGCCTCACAAGGTTAACTACAAAGTTACAGATCCATGGGAACGGTCTGAGATGGTTAGACTGGCTGTTTCGGCCAACGTTGGGTTTGGTTTGTCTGAGCTGGAAATTGTGCGAGAGGGGCCTTCTTATACGATTGATACCTTGCGGGCGCTGCGTGAGGCGCTGGTTGACACGGAGTTGTTTTTCATAACAGGTGCTGACGCGTTGCGCAGTATGTTGAGCTGGCGTGAGCCGGAGGAGATTATTGCCTTAACCAAAGTGATTTCGGTGTCCCGGCCCGGTTATCCACTGCAGGATTTGTTTGAGACCATTGAACAATATGTGCCTGATCATCAAGATCGGATTTTTCAATTGAAGATCCCCGCACTGGCGATTTCTTCGACGGATATTCGAAAGAGGGTTAAAGAAGGACAACCTATCCGTTATTTACTGCCGGATGATGTAAAAAGCTATATAGAATTAAGGGATTTTTATCGTGATTCTTGAAGTCTCTATTCTTCGACATAGGTTATACCTTGAAATCAATAAAATTTGACAAAATATGTTTGACTTTTGAGAACCAAGTATACTATATTAGTATATGTCTATACTATCTATAGCACAAATTCTTTTTCGAGGTGAATTGGATGACGAAGACCCTGTATGTCGGAAATCTCCCATGGAGCATTTCCTCCGAAGACCTTACTGATTATTTCAGTCAGTATGGCAACGTTGTCGGTAGCCGTATCATTACTGACAGAGAAACCGGACGCTCAAGAGGTTTTGGGTTCGTTGAGGTAGCAGATGAAGATGCTGAACGCCTGGCGATGGAACTCAATGGCAAAGAGCTGAATGGCCGTTCCTTGACTGTTAATGAGGCCAGACCGCGTCAAACTATGTAGTGAGAGTATTTGCCTGAAAGAGTAAGCTCTGTTAACGAGGGGCATTGCGTGATTTAAGTGAATGCTATGCAATGTTTTACGGTTATCAGGTGCACCCGGTGTTTCTGAAAGATAAATGATCCTGTTCGACAGTAATTTAATCCTGTTCTACAGCGTTGATCACATATATTATGTTTTATCTGGAAGATGACTCACTCGGACTCTGAAAAAGGACATCAGGAAATCCCATGCGGTTGTGTGGGATTTTTTGATGCCTTGGATGAACTCTGGTTGAGGGAGTTGACGTGGTTGAGGGAGTTGACGTGGTTGAGGTGTCAATGATCTGTGAGATATGTGAAATGAGGAACAAGCGGACGTAGAAATAAAAGGGTCGGAGAAAATTAAAATATAGATAAATGATATATAAGAAATCATATGTGTCTGAGCAAGATGACACATACGAGGCCTTGACATTCAGGATGAAGAGAGTAGAATATATACATTAAGTGGTCGCGAATAGGGTGTGAGCATGGAAAAAAATGTTATTTTACGTCGTGCGATGGATTTCTGTGCTTATGAAAACGCAAAATCAAGTAACAAGAGCATCGAGTACAGAGTTTTTGAGGGTGATGACCAACTCATTGAGGAAGGTTTCGACGGGGGTTATGATCTACGTTTAAAAAATGAGGTTTATCGGAACCATGGGTTTACGGTGGTAGCACGAAGCAGGAGCGATTTGTCTGTTTTGGCACAAACGACTTTGTTCGTTACAGGATATGATGTTTATAAAGACATCGTCTTCTGGCAACCCGACGATAGCAGAACGATTTTGAGGAAAGTAGCCTTGGGAGACTTCAGAGATTTGGTTGGGGATTTGTGCGTCACGATCGGCTTTACTCAGATGGCTGATAACATCAGGATTTCAGCGGATATCTTCTCAAAGTTGAAATCAGCAATGTTGTTCTACAATTTTATTAAGGAGATCGTTCAGTCGCCGGAAAACTTTGTGCATTTTGAAGCTTCCGGCATCTATGAGATTCCTGATGAGATGCTGAGCATGGATGAGTTTTTGCTGGGAGATACGAACATTGAAGCGGAGACATTGGGGGAGGTAAGCCCCGAGAGTGCGGATGCGATCAGGTTTGCGGAGAAGCTCAAGATGTGGCGGATGGATAATCTCTTTCATGATGTAACACTTGGTCCCGTTTACTTCTCAAGAGTGGGTTCTTGATTTCAAGTGGTGGTGACATGAATTGGGTAATAAAGCTTCCGGGCTTTGTTATAGAAGGCTGAGAGAATATAAAAAGCCATTTGCTGTTGGGATAGGGTAGCTGACATGACATACTCATAGTTGTAGACAGTTGGCTATTACTATTAGATTTTGAGAGAAGGAGGATATGAAATGAAGTATGTTGTTGAGCCCAAGAAAGTAGCAGAACTGGCGTTCTGCGTTGGCGCCGCGAGAAGAAGAGCGGTATGTCATGGTCATGGTCATTACCATGGCGCTCATGGATGCGGCACTGGATGTGGCAATGGCAATTCTGCCCCGCCGCCGCCGCCCCCCAGCTGCCCGTGCAGTGGAAGGCGCTAATCGAGTTTTATCGTCCTGTTTCATTCCGTGGGATGTGGTTGTGAATGTTCTGAGAACGTTCAGGATTGCTTGTCGACCATACCCGCACTCATTGATATCGAATATTTTTGGCGCTAACCTGAGACTAATTCCTTGGATTGGCGCCTTTTTTTAATATTTAAATTATTGTCTATGAAGGAAGTGTCAGAATTGAAAAAGTCCCGATACACCTATCTACTTGATGTTGATGACAGGAAAGTGGCTTTCAACAGTATGACTTGCGCAATGGCAGAAGTGGATGATGAGTTTATCAATATGTTTGATAGAATTGAGGAGATCCGTGAGGATGAGATCTCGGAGGGGGAAGGCGAACTTATCGGCAACATGATCTATGGCGGGTATGTTGTCCCTGAGGCTATCAATGAGCTGGATCTTGTCAAGCTTAGAAATTATTCGGGCAGATTTTCCGTGGATTTCTTATCATTAATCATTGCGCCCACTCTGGAATGCAATTTTGGGTGTCCTTACTGTTACGAGTATCCAAAGAGTGGGTGTATCGGCCAGGATGTCCAAGACCGGCTTGTTGATCTTGTCAGGGAAAACGCCGCGTGCAAGCGGAATATTGATATTACCTGGTATGGCGGTGAACCGCTGTTGTATCGGGAGATCGTTTTTAATCTGTCGGAAAGGTTCATTGAGATCTGCGAGAACTATGGGGTGGCGTATTCCGCCAGCATGATTACCAACGGGTACCTGCTTACCGAGGAGGATCGGGAGAGATTCGAGCAGTACGCGATTCAGACGGTGCAGATCACCATTGACGGTACGGAAGAGACCCATAACAGCAGAAGGTTTTTGAAAGAGGCCCCCGGAGAGGGAACTTTTGGAAAGATCATTGATCATGTGCGGATGCTTTATTCATGGGGAACCGATATTACGATCCGGATTAATATTGACAGAACCAATATTGAGGAAGCCAAGGGTCTCATCTTGTATCTTAAGGATCTGAGTATTCCGAATGTCTCAATTGTGTTTGGGCATGTTTCTCAGAGCACGGAGTTTAATGAGGGAATTCAAGATGACTGTTTGTCTATGGCAGAGTATGCACAGGCTAATCTCGAACTCCAGGAGTTTCTGTTTGATCATGGGTTCGAAGGGTTTGAGTTTCCCCATTACCCGGCGATCAAGAAGAATTACTGCGGGGCGGATTCAATTAATACGTTTGTTATTGATCCGCGGGGGTATCAATATAAGTGTTGGAATGAAGTGGGTAATGTTAAGAACAGTGTTGGGAATATTATGTGGGACGAAAACGACCGGACGGCGGAAATGATAGCGAGACATGCAGCTTATATGACTTGGTCGCCTTTTGAGAATGAGGGGTGCAGGGAGTGCAAGATCCTTCCTATTTGTATGGGGGGGTGCCCCTATATCGGTATTGAGAGAGGGCATAAACGGTGCGAGAGATGGAAGTTCAGCCTAACGGATACGATCAAGAAGATGTATAAGCAGAGGATTGAGGCGGATGTCGAAGAATAAGATTCTGTTGCGGGGGATTAAGACAAATCTTTTTTCGTTTTGCATGGTATTTTTTTCGACTTTGCTTGTTGTCGTCGTGCTTGTTGTTAATTTTTCGTTCCAGCAATCTGTGAACAGCACGCGATTAGAACAGCTCCGGGATTCGACGCTTAATACCCAGATTGTTGTGAATAAGGCTCAGGATATTGTTAACACCACTGACGGAGCTAATGATTCAAATAGTGGGAGTGCCGGATCTGGCGACACGAATTCCGGGGCGCCTGTTGATCCGAGTACGGATCCGGAGAGTAAGGCGAGTTCGGTTTTCCGGATTGACCAGATTCAGAAAATCTTGAATGATAACGATAACGTCAGAGCTTGGGTTGAAGGGTTGTCTTTTCAAGTCAATACGAGGATGAAAACCAAGCGTATCCATTTTTACGGAATCAATCTGGATCAGCAGAAGACGGTTTATCCGATTGAAATTATTGAGGGAACCTTGGATTTCCCTGAGGAGAACGGGGTCATTGTGTCTGAGACGTTCACGAAGGATAACGGACTCAAGCTGAATGATACCTTCAAGTTCTATTTGCAGCAGGAGCTGGGATCTGAGGATCCGGAGGAGCCGGAGTCTGAGGATCCGGGTTACGATTCGAATTCTGAACAACAAGCCTCGAATCCCGTGGGTGATGGGATTGAAGTGGTGATTAAGGGAATATCGGACTCGGGGAGCTTTCGTCAGGAACAGGGGTTGGTCATTGGGAAACTGGATTTCGCGCAGAAGTCTTTTGAGTTGTCCGGACGGCTCAACCGGTTGGATATTGAGCTTCGAGAGCTGGCGCTTATTACAGCGACCACAGATGAGCTTAATGTGGGGTTGAGTAAGCTTAATCTTAATATTCAGGCTCAACAAAAATTCGATCTGGATTATTTAGACGCTTATGTTGGAACGGTGGAACTGGCGTTGAATTTGTTTGTCAGCGTTATGGTGTTGGTTTCCATCTATATTGTGCTCTCGGTTTTTCGTTCGTATGTGTATCAGAATATGCGAGAAATGGTTACGTTGCGCAGTATCGGGTTTTCGATTAATAATTATCGGGCGTTGATGATTGGGCAAGTTATTCTGATTTCTCTGGTGTCGTCACTGGTGGGGATCGGGTTGAGTATTCCGGGCGTTAAGTTGTTGCTGGCGATTTTTATTGGGGATACCAGCCAGAGCGAGTTGAATGTATCAGCTGCGGGTGTCGTTGTTTTAAGCGCTTGTGTGATTTCGGGGTTGAGCACTTGGATGGCGACAAGAAAGGTGACTCAGACCCCCATCGTTGATATTCTAAAAAAGAATCTGGTACAGAAGAAGAGCAGTGCCAGAACCATTACGTTTTCTTTGGGGCTATTTATTTGGTTTTTTACCTTGGCGCTTCTTTTTTTGGCTGATAAGATTGGCGTTCGTGCTTATTTTGTGGCGGTGGGCCTTGGTCTGATTGGTTTTATTCTTGTTCACGATTTTTTGGTCTATGCTTTTTCGTGGCTTATAAAAGTATTGCTGGGCCGGTTGCCGCGGGCTTTGGGTTTGTTTGCCAAGCAGTTGAGGTTCAATTGTGGCAGCTATACCCAGAGTATTTCGATTATTTCTCTCGTTCTGACGGTTTCGATGTTGGCGGTTTCGATTTCGACCATTCTAGATGAGGCTCTGTCCGGGGTTTTTCAGGGTTCGGATATTGTGGTTAGTCTTTACAGTGAGGAGTTCGATAAAGCTGTTCATGTGATGAATCATGAGAAGGTGCCGTCTTATTTGATGCAAAAGAGGAAGTTTGTGGCTATTGACGGCAAATGGGTGGAGATTTCAGGGGTTCCTCTCAATAAATATTCCCGGAAGAATTATGAGAGGGTGACAAATGGGTCCCGGGAAGAGGTTTTCGGGCGCCTGAATGAGCCGGATACGATAATAATTACAACAACTTTTGCGAAGAATCATAACAAGCTGATTGGGGATAAAGTGAAGGTTGGGAACAAGGAGCTTAAGGTCGTCGGGGTTGTTAATTCTTTTGAGAGCATGGGAACGATTCTGTTTGTGGCGGATACGAACTATTCGGATATCTGTGAGGATTATGATTATTGTTTGGTTTTGGTGGATACCCAGGATATTGAGGCGACCCGGGAGTATCTCAATACTGAGTTGGAGAAGAATTTGGAAGAGTACAGTTTTGCTGTTGATACGGTGCGGGAGGTTTATGAGTCTACCGCCAGCAACAATCAACTTATTATCAATATTATTTATTTTTTGTGCGCGTTTTCTTTGATGATCAGCTGCATCAGTATGGTTAGCAACCTTATCATCAATATGGTTTCCAGGCGATCGGATTTCCTGATCTACAGAACTATCGGGCTAACCAAAAGAAATATCCGGCGCATGGTGCTGTATGAGGCTTTGTCTATTGGGATCTACAGCGGAGCTACGGGGGTCGCTATGGGATGTATTCTGTTGCCTGTCTTGGCTTCGATTCTGTCTTACTATGTCGGGTCTGTTGGGTATTCCTTCCAGTACCATGTTATGGGATTTTTGATGTTGGTGGCTTGTGGAATCGCTGTATTCAGCGTTTTGTTCACGGTTCAGAAGTATGTGTTCAAGATGAATCTTATTGAGGAGATCAAGCGGGTATGAATTCAGTTCATACTTTGACGTTATGGGGGACGGTGTGAGTATATGTTAAGAACGAGGGGTCTCAAGAAGGCGTTTTTCCAAGGGGTTACCAACCACGTTATCAACGGAATCAATATGGAGATTGTGGAGAAGGAATTTGTAACGATTACCGGCAAGTCCGGATCCGGCAAATCTACGTTGCTTTACTTGCTCAGCGGGTTGGAAAAACCTACCAGCGGGGAGGTTCTGTTCTACAACAAAATCTTGCATAACTTGAGCGATTCGGAGATGAGCCTGCTGCGGCGCAAGGCATTCGGTTTCATTTTTCAGTTCTTCAATCTTGTTTCTTCGCTTGATGTTTGGGATAATATCTGTTTGCCCATTACGATTGAACGTAAGGTTAAGTCAGAAGAGAAAGCCACCATTATGGAATATGTGAAGATGCTGGGTATTTTAGACAAGCTCAATGCCTATCCCCATCAGCTTTCGGGAGGGCAGCAGCAACGGGTGGCTATTGCCAGGGCTCTGGCGATTGATCCTGATGTGATTTTCGCTGATGAACCCACGGGGAATTTGGATTCTGAGACCAGTGAAGATGTGTTGAGGGTTTTTGATAATTTGAATAAGTGGTTGGGAAAGACGATTGTGATGGTTACTCATGACGAGAGTATCACAAAGATGCTGGCGACACGGGAAGTGCGTCTGGTGAACGGGCGCATTGTCAATTGTTGATGAGTCGGGGGTTGTTATGATTGTTCTGAAGAATACGGTGTTTCAAGACGTTTGGTTGGACGCGCTATATGATGGACGGATTGTGGTGAGCGATGGGTTGGACCGGATTCGCAGGGTTTTTGCCTATAAGACCCGGGTGATGGTGTACGCTTTTCAGGATGTCCAGCAGTTGGCGGATTATTTGGGTATGGATTTGCCGGTTTGGGTCAAGGGGACCGGATTCGGCGACAAGATTCTGGTTGTGGGGCGGGAAGGTTGGATTGATGATTCTGAGGATTCGGTTTTTGGGGTTGTTTTGCATGAGTTTACACATCTGGCTGTGGCGGAGAGTTTCGCCGCAACATGTCCTTTGTGGCTGAATGAGGGTCTGGCAATTTATTTTTCCGGCGATTCGAAGTTTCAAGACGGTGAGAACGGTGTTGATGGTTGGGCGAAAGGTGAGTACCCTTTCTATGAAAGGAATTATGATGATGGCGATGAATTCTATTTTCGGAGTGCGCGAATGGTGTTCAGGTTGATTGAGATGTATGGTGAAAAGGATTTGATCGATCATTGCCGCAAGTGTTTGGATTTTGTTCATGACAGCAGGGTTGGCGCGGAGAATTTGAGGAGATTGTCATATGTCGTACGTGTTTAGAAAAGTTATGGTTCTCATCAGACCGTACATGAAGCAACAAGTTCTGGGGCTTATTTTGACGCTGCTGTTTTCACTGGCGGCGATGGCGATGCCTTTAATTTCCAGTTGGATGATTGACGAAGTCGCGATGCCCAGTGTGGATATGCCGGCGGGTGAAGGGTATGATTTGCTTGTGCTGGGAATTCTCTTCTTCGTGGCGGCGGCGCTGACTCAACCTGTTGTCGGTGTTTTGCGGGAAGTTCTGTTTATGCGGATTACGGAAAAGGTCACGAGAAGCATGCGGAACAATATGTTCTCGAAAATGCTTTATTCGAATTTTCGGTTCTTGAATAAGCTCAAGGGCGGCGATTTGATCTCGATTATTACAAACGACGGGCGGGCAGCCAGCGATTTTATTTCTGTGATTTTTGTCAGCATTTTTGCCAATGTTGTTATGCTGGTTTGTATTGTTGTGGGAATGCTTATGCAATCTTTTCGGCTTACGCTTATTGTTATGGCAGTGTTTGGGGTCTACTTTTTGTTTAACGCTTTTTATACAAGACGGTTGCAGAGGATGTCGCTGGATATTCAGGAGAATTACGATGCCCTCTGTACTTGTATAGATCAGACAAATAGCTCGATTTTGTCCACGAAAACATACAATCAGGAGAAAAACGCTGAGAGCCGCTTTGAGGCGATTACAGATAAGATGTTTCGAAACAATTGTCGCATCGGTTTCAATGAGATCATGTTGAGCTATTTGGCTCACGCGATTACGATGATTTGTTTGGGGATTCTCTATGGCGGCGGAATTCTGTTTGTTATGAACGGAACGATGACCCTGGGACAGGTATTTGCTTTGGGTCAGTTTTTTATGATGTTGAATGAACCGGTGAGCGCTCTTTTGGAGGTGAGCGTCAGTGCCAATGTGATTATGCCGATTTTTGAGCGAATCGAAGGATATACTGAGCTGGAAACTGAGAATGTGGGGGAGTTTGAGGGTATTCTCAGATTTCCTTATATCATGATTCAGGATCTTTCGTTTTCGTATTCCGACGAAAATGATGGGAGTTATGCGCTGAAAGATATCACGATGAAGTTGCCGGCTCGTGGACTGGTTAACATTATTGGGGAGTCGGGGTCGGGCAAAACAACGTTTACCAAGGTGATGCTAGGGTTGTATCCCGTTGAGAGGGGCATGATCTCTTTCGGGAATAGGGATGTCAATGATATCTCTATCGCGACTTTGCGGGGTAATATTGGGTATGTACCTCAGGAGAGCGAGATTCTTAATGATTCTGTTTTCAATAATATTCGTTTTGGGGATCCGGATATCTGGCTTGATGAGGCGATGGAAGTCTGTAATATGTTGCGGTTGCACGAGAAAATCATGTCGTTGCCAAGTAATTACCGCAGTGTGATTACGGAGCGGGTTAATTTGTCGGGGGGGGAGAAACAGCGGATTCTGATTGCTCGGGCGATTCTGAAGGAGGCGCCTATTATTATTATGGATGAGCCTTTGTCGGCGTTGGATGCAGAGAATAGCGAGCTGGTGAGCCGTATTATTATGCGTCTGGCTGAAGAGAAGCTTGTTCTGATGATTACCCATTATGAGTGTGAGTCTTTACGACCGGTGATGAAGGTTGTTTTCAATCACGGGGAAGCGACTGTTATGCGGGAGCAGAAGAATCAGAGGCTCAGTATTCTTGATTTGAGACGGGATTTGTGAGAGAGTATGAAGGGGGATTGAGGGATGGGTTCGGGTCAAATCATGAAAACGATCCCGGGACGGAAACGGATTGCGTTGATTGCCCATGACAACAAGAAGCAAGCCTTAATTGATTGGTGTACCAAGAATATTGAGGTTTTGCGGCGACATAGGTTGTTTGGAACCGGGACAACAGCCCGGTTGATAGGGGAGGCTACCGGGTTGGTGGTGGAAGGGTTTTTGAGTGGGCCCTTAGGTGGTGATCAGCAGATCGGGGCGAAGATTGCTGAGGGGCTTATGGATATGATGATCTTTTTTTGTGATCCGTTAACGGCGCAGCCCCATGATCCTGATGTTAAGGCTTTGTTGCGGATTGGCCAAGTCTACGATATTCCGATCGCGACCAACCAAGCGACAGCGGATTTTTTATTGGTTTCTCCTTGGATGGAGTTGCCTTATGACCACTGGGTAGAGGATTTTCAACAAGCCCATCTTAGACGCATTCTGAATCCTGAATCCTGAATCCTGGATACTTGCGGTCGAAGACCGCTTTAGACATGTTAAGCTGGAACTGGAGGGGGCGTTGTCATGAGGGGTTGACCCTGTTCAGGGCCTTGGAGCGACCAGTAATGGTGATAGAGCTCTTCCGTGGCTAACGCGATTTTGGTGACGGCGAAGTCCTGCCCTTCCGGGAAAAGATAAAACGTATCGTTTGCTGTATTCAGGTCAACGCAATCTCCCCGTCCTTTGTAATCGTACTCAATGTGACAGGAGTAAAGCGACATAGCCTTCCAGACGACAGTGAAGGGGTTCTCATTGAGGACACCGGTCAAGGTGAAGCCATCCATGGTTTGGCTCAGATGGCCGAATTCGCTGAATTTCACGAATCCTTTCGCGTTGGGAAGGGATTCTATCCGGACTTTGGCGTGAAACGAGTATGTGCCGTTTTTCACTTCCCGGCTCACGTTTTTGCGCTCCCATTCATACCAGTCAGGGATGTGGGTGAACTCTGTTATGCCCTTTTGGGCACGTAGTTCGCCCAGTTCGTTCATTTCCCATGTTTTGCCGCAATGGTTGCAGCTGAGAGTTGTTTCGCGGGACGTCATGTTGTATTCCGTGTTGCAGGCAGGGCATTGGTAGAGGACTTTGTGCAACCCTTCAGCCCGCTTCTTGTCTTTGACATATATCTGCTTTTCTTTTTGCCAGGAAAAATCATCATAGACAAAAGCTTCGGCCAATCGGGCATTGATTTCGTCAAGGGATAATTGCTGGGTTTGTTCTTGGGTGAAAAGAAGGGCCATTTCTGCTTCTACCGGTTTGACTTTGCGGGAGCCAACATTCCAGAAAGGCGAATTGATGTGGTGACCATGCATCATGAGGGTGACCACAGGGATATTCATTTTTTGGACCATTTTCCCGAGAGAGGCCGGGAGGATGGCGGTGGTGCCGCAAAGGGAATAACGGGCTTCCGGGAACAGAACCACGATGTCGCCGTTATCCCGGGCATGAAGCATGTTTTTCACCAAGCCGGCACTTTTGGCGAATTTGCGGCAACAGATGCCGCCGACAGCGCGCAACAGCCATTCCATACCGATATAGCCGTCGATGGCGACCACATAGTTGGCCCGATGGGGGAATATGGCCTTGGTCACAATCATGAAATCCATGAATGAATTGTGGTTACATAGCAGGAAATAGGGGGGTTTCAAGTGTTTGGGCATTGCTGTCTTGTTGATACGGGAGCGGTGAGTATAGGCTTTGGGAAGGCTGAGCAACCATGTGATCGGTGTCAATATGGGCCATTGTCGATTGGGACGTCGAGTCATGTCAAAGCGTTCAAATTGCCCAACCATTATTGTGCTCCTTACGGCAGGATTCGATTTATTTCGTTTCATATTTTATTATAGCTTATTGGGGAGATATTTGCAATGCTAACGTTGCAGGAGGGTGCATGACATAATATAATGTAACTCAAGCGGTCAAAACCCGCATGGTGGGATCTTAAGAGGAGGGCTACCGGCTAAGACGCCGCAACCCTATTTGACGGGCAAGCCGCAGAGGCGAAAGAACCCGAATAGGCGGGGTCAAGTTGAGCAGACGGGAGACAACGTTGTCTTCATCCTGGGGTTTATAAGAGAACATACAAGTGTACGAGCGCGAGGTCTGGTCGAATTCTGTTCGAAGTTCCCTTCGTTTGTCTGTTTCCATGAATGCGCGCCGAAAACGCTCAAAAGCGTTACGCCCACCACTTATTTCAACGATTAATGGTTCCTGGGGCGGGATGAGAAGATAGTCTTCAAAATGAGCATTCCGGGGAATCCCCAAGGGTTCGGTTGGTGTCATGGCGGCTTCTTCGTTCAAAGAAGGGGGTGTTTCTGAAACGCTTCGCGTCTTGAGTGATAAGCGGATATCCGTGATGTCCCTGATACCGATGTCCAAAGCAGAATGAACAGTGTCGTTTTCAGCGATGTTTCCGCGAACGAGGAAACGGTCTGTCCCGGCATTGTATTCGAAACGTAAAGGCTGAAACAGTAGGGCTTCATTGTTTTGCGCGTCGGCATATCTTAAGCGCACAGTTTGACGGTCTTGCCAAGCCATGACAAGAGTCTGCATTATTTTCAAGTAGCTTGTGTCCTCAAAGGGATCGCCGCCGGTTGGACGGAAAGGGGAAAGAGTCTTGGTTTCAAATAGAGGCTTAATGTCCTTAAGATCACGCCCGACCTGGACAAGAACGTCATGGGACACCAGGAGGCGAACACGGATGTCGATAAGCACGGTCTTAACCCATGCTCTTTTGAGATGATCCGGATTGAATTCGTTGCCGGTGTCACGGTTGCTATCCGTGTTATCTTTGACGTTTCTGTTGTGCGCCACATGGGCCGCGTCAGCCAAAAGGACAGGCAAGAAGGAAGTGCCAATCGTTTCCAAAGCGGTTTGAGATACGTTATAGAGCTCCGGGCGGCTTAACGATCGGGTTCCGGCTACCTGGAGAACAGCATTCAAGGTTTCCGTATAGGCTTGATATATACGTACAGTCGGTTCCATCAATGACCTCCTGAGGATAGATTCATACCCTTATTATACCATAAAGTCGCGGGCGTGTCTTTCAATAATGGGAATTAATGGATTGCATCAACCTTAGTACCTTACAGACGCGAAGCGTCAATAAAAAACAAGAAAATCCATATTCTGAATACTGAATACTGAATACTGAATACTGGATACTTGCGGGCAGAGCCCGCGTTAGTCAGTTGACTGGTGCCGCACCACACCCATGACCAAACGAAATTCTTCCATCCGGAAAGCGCGCGCGATCAGAATAAAGATTAAGAACCCGACACAGGCCCCTCCCAGCAAATCGGTGAGGGAGACCAGTTTTTTTAAGATGCCGGTTAGCTCGCCGGTGGCAGGCAACACAAGTTTGGTGAGATATCCCCATAGGAACAACCCTATCGCCATAACTGCGGACGCCACAGCGGTCTGAAAAGTTGACGTCATAATCTTGCGACCGTCCAAGGGCCCGATCTTGCGCCGGAGAACAAAGAAGAGCAGGGCGGTTTGCAGGATGGCCCCCAGGCTCATAGCCAAGGCCAAGCCCCCGGTTTTGTAATCTTCGGGGAAGGATTGGGTAAAGAGATACATAAGCCCCATGCTTGTGATCATAGCGAATCCGCCAATGAGCACCGGACGCCAGGTATCTTGCATCGCGTAGAAGGCTCGCGGGATGATGATAGCGAGCCCCTGAAAGGTGATACCAATGGCGAAAAAGAACAGCGGAACGGCGACGACGTTTGTGGCGTCAGCGGTGAATTGGCCATGCTCATACAGTGTGCTGATAAGAGGGATTCTGAGGAGTATTATACCGATGGATGCCGGGATGCTGATGAAAATCACCATGCGTACAGCTTGTGAGAAGGTTTCAATGAATTTCGTTTTCTCGCGGTTGGCTGCCTGTTCCGCCAAGGTTGGGAAACTGGCGACGACGAAAGCGACAGCGAAAATGCCAACAACCATGTAATGAATGCGGTGAGAGAAGTGTATGGCGGTGTTAGGACCTTCTCCCAAACTGTTAGCCATATTTGTATAGGTGAAAACGACAAACTGATTCAAAGCCTGGAGAATGAAAATCGGCAAAGACATAATACCAATGCGCCGTACAGCCGGATGCCTCCAATCCGCAATTAACCGGTAGCTGAAGCCCTCTTTGCGCATATGGGGAATCTGTACGACGAAATTCACGATAGCGCCGACAATGACGCCGACAACAAAGGCGAAGACCCCCATGGTTTTTCCCAGTATGGCGGCGACAACAATGATGGCAGCATTATACAACAGGGATCCCAGAGCCGAGGGCCAGAAGATTTTCTTGGAGTTTAAAACACCCATGGCGATGCCGCTCAAAGCCATGAAAACAGGCTGAATCATCAGGAGCCGCGTCAGATTGGTGGCCAGATCCCGCTTGTAGATCAAATCATCATAGGATATCTTCTCGGTGAAGGGGACCAGAAGTTTGATGAATTGAGGAGCCAGTACCACAGCGGCGACGCTGACAACAATCAAGGCGCCAACAGATATATTGATTACGGAATTGACGATACGCCAGCGTTCTTCCCTTTGGGAATCGTCTTTGTAATCGGAAAGGACGGGTATCAGGGCGGCACTGATCATGCCGCCTGCCAGAATCCAATACAAGAAATCGGGTATCGCGAAAGCCGTCATGTAGGCGTCAGTATCCAGTTTTAGGCCGGCATAATTGGATAATAAGGAATCTCTCAATATCCCCAGAATCCGGGAAATAAGGTTGGCTGCCATAATAAGACCGGCCGCCTGAAACATTTTTTGTGAAGTTGACATATTAAGCCTCTTATACAATCATCTGTTGTGGCAGCGTAATCATTTACCCATTATAACACAGTTGAAAAAGCTTTGCGAAAGATTTCTTTCCTTCCCCGCCGCTTAGCCAGATGAGCAGATGAGCCAGATGTGCTCAGTTGTCAGGTCATCTGTCAACACCCATCTTCCTTAAGAAGGATTTGATGGTTTCGGGTTTCCGGACTATAATGGAATGGAATCCATCCTTGCGAGGGGGTAGCAGAATCATGATTCAAATGACCAATATCGTTAAACGTTTCGGGGCGCAAACGGTTTTATCCGATGTTACCTTCGAGGCGAAGGAGCGTGAAATCTTCGGTCTTATGGGGCCTTCCGGGGCAGGCAAGACGACCATAATCAACATATTGACCAACCAACTTGACGCGGACAGCGGCACCCATACCACAGGAGCTGCCATGCTCGAAACCGGACTCATGCTTGATGCGGACGGATTGTATGTTCGTCTGAATTGTTTGGAGAACCTGAATCTCTTTGCGGAGATCTATGGTGTCCCCCGTAAGAAGTCCTTAGAGGCTCTAAAGAGTGTGGGACTTAAAGAGGCCGCCAGGAAAACCGTCAACGCGCTGTCTAAAGGTATGCGGCAGCGGCTGGCCCTCGCAAGGGCAATTCTGCATGAACCAAAGGTGCTTATCTTGGACGAACCAACCGGCGGACTTGATCCCTCAACGGCGCGAGGTATCCATAAACTGATTCAAGGTTTGTGCGATAACGGCGCGACTGTGTTCCTGACCACCCACAACATGGATGAAGCCATACGGCTTTGTCACCATGTGGCCCTTCTTCACAAGGGTGAAATCGTTGAGGATGGCATCCCCGCCGAGATATGTGACCGGCATAACGCATACAAAACTGTGCCCGATTTGGAATCAGTCTTTATCAAACTGACGGGGGTGGCATTAGATGAATAGCGTGAAGGCTATATTTATGAAACAGGCCAAAGATGTTATGAAAAACCCGATGGCCCTTGTCATGTTTCTAACTTTTCCGGTGGTGGCTTTGATCATGACGAACCTGGTCGAGATTGAGGATTACCCAAACAACAATATGTTTGTGACGATGATGGCGGCTATTTTCGCGGGAATGGGTCTGATTACGGCGGTATCCGACGCTGTTGCGGAGGACATCGAGCGTAAATGTCTGCGATTTCTCGTGATCGCGGGAGTCAAGCCGTATCAATACCTGATTGGAGCAGGCGGGTTCTTCTTTGCTGCCGGGGCGGTGACATCGGTGGTGTTTGCGTTGATAGGGGATTTCACTTTGCAGGAGACCTTCAAGTTCCTTGCCATCATGGTGGCGGGGGTGGCCGCTTCCGTCTTGCTTGGTGCGACAATCGGTATGTACGCCAAGAACCGACAGACAGCAACGGCCCTGGGTATGCCAATTGCGGTTCTGGTCGGCTTCACCCCAATGATTGCCGGCTTCAATGAGACGGTTGAGAAATTCGCGGGGATTCTGTATACCCAACAGATCAATGTCATTGTCAACGATTTCTCCGCCAGCCTCCGGCGGCCGTTGTTGGTTGTTGGGGCAAATGTTCTTGTGTTGTCGGTGTTGTTTGTGGTTGCTTACAGGAGAAAAGGGTTGAAAGGGTGAGGGAGCATGGCGACCCCGGCACGGACGGTTACACAGGCAATCGGAGCATACCGCGAAGTGGTTGTTTCCCGCGAATTTAAGGAATTGGAACGTCTGCGCTTTGAAGCCCTAAGCAATGAAGCGTCTGCGTTGGAAAACGCAGAGCGCAAAGAACGCGAAAAATGGCAAGGTGTAGTTACTGATTTGCGCGGTGCAGTTGCGGAAAAAGACACAGCACTTGCGGAGCAAGCCGCGCTCATAGCAGAACTAAAAGTGCGGCTTGGCGAACAGTAAAATTACGGTTTCATATTCCGCACCTCGTTCCGCAACATACGGATAATCTTATCCTGCATTGTTTCCCTGCTTGTCGTGCTGAAATGTGCCTTGACATGATAAGTAGTCTTGCCGATACGCTTCACAAGGTCGGGCTGTTCGGCTTTGACGGCGCGGCATTATGGATGCTCTCCCTTAGTCCTCCACTGTCGGATGGGTTCTGTTATCGATGTAGTTCTTGGTATCGATCATTTCCAAGTATCCGTTATCGGGTGTTAATGAAAGGGTTCGAAATGACATGTAGTATCGGACGTCTTCATCAATAATCAGAGCGTCATAAACATCTTTGCTGCACTGAACCTTTCTTGCGTCACCTAATTGAAGGACATTATCAACAATAAAATAGCAATTGTTGTTGTCAATCGTTTTCGCGGAAATGGGAAGGCATCCATATGCTGTTCGTCCGATATCATAACAAAGACTGTACCAAGAGAAAAAATGAATAAAAACAGCAAGAGCGACTCCAGAAACCAGAATAAAAGTTTTCATTGGGTTGCGTTGATTCTTAGCCAATACTTGCCTTCTGTAGCGTACCATAATGGTGATCCCGAAGAAGAGAATAATAAAGGGCAAGCATACCGTAGTTGTGCTTGATATATTGTGAGCCGTGTTATGAAAATTTGCCCACGAGTAAGCAAGCCATAGCAGACTTAGCCAAAAACAGGTCATTGACACAAAGAATAAAATCATGGGTATCTTCACACCTATTGGCTTATCTTCTCTCTTATATTTCTTGAGGATGAGCAGCGAAGAGATAAAGGAGGCCATAAACAACGCGGAAGTGATCATGGCTAAAAACCATTTACCTGTTAGAAACAATAAAGTTGAAGCTAATGCATTCAATAATGTTAGGCAAATATATATTTTCCCAATAATTGAGCTCATTCTGTCTCCCCTCTTTCAAAAGAATTACAGGCAGGCATAGATAGCCTACATCATTATTCTCTTGGGATCAAGCCTTGTCGTATAAATAACCGGGATCAATGTGGAAATGCAGATTGTACCAATGCCCACAGCATAGAACAGAAGCACAGTCGTCAGGTCAAGAGACACTGCATAAATGTCAACAATGTCGCTGCCGCTAGGGGTATCATGGTAACCCATATAGCCAAGCTCGGACAGCAAATAATCCCCCTCCGTTATTTGCTGTCCGGCGGCAATCCGATCTCTAAGCATTTGATCTGATAGGGTGCCGGACAAGATATTCCCGGTGAACAGAGACAAGGTCATGGCAATCATTGCCACGCAAAGCACTTCTGTAAGAATCTGTCCGGCCACTTTCACCTTCCTCTCGCCTAACGAAAGGTAAATCCCGAGTTCATGTTTGCGATCTCTCAAAAACAGAGTGATCAGCAGGCTTAATAAAACAAACGTGGTAACAAGGGACGTATATAAGACGAGGGATGCTATTTCTTTGAGTGATCTGATTGGCGCGGTGGCCCTTTCGAGTGATATGCCGTTGTCAGATATTACATAGCAGTCCGGTATCACCGCGGTGGCTTCTTGTCTGAACTTGTTAAGATCGACTGGGTCATTCAGGACATATAGGGGCATGTAGTCTTCAATTGGGTATGTCTCCATTTCAGGATTCTGAATAATGACTTCATGCATGAAAGATGCTTCTGTTTCAAGCAAAACTTTGTTAGGAGCATATATTCTATTGTCCGCTTCATTTTGACCCCATGACGTAGAAATCCCATCTTCTCTATTCTGTTTAACAGCTTCATAAATACCAATGATTTCAAATTCGTATTCTTGTGTCTTGATCAGAGTGGTCTCTCGTGAGTATAGGTTATCCTCAACGGGAATCAATTCATGCTTATAAATATTTTTCCCGAAAGCCACTTTGGACCCCACAGTCAAATCGTTCAATTCTGCTAAATCTTGTGAAATCAGAACCACATAGGACAGATTCCTCATTTCCTGTTCGTTAAACACGCGACCAGAAATGAGTTTAAAGTTTTCTCCTTTCAGATCAATAACATTCGGATTCTGTACCCCCTTGAAGCCAAAATCTACATATTGTCCCTCATAATCATCCGGACTGTCGTATTCAGTATATCTTGTCAAAGTGCAACTCACCATCGACGTAAAAACAGAATAGTCATAGGATCTCACATATGGCCATGCCCCGATTTCCTCAATAATTTCCGGAGAAAGGGGTTCCGAAATGTATCCGGGATCTTGCTCGTAATAGGATAAAGCCTTAGCATAATCGAAGGTTATTGTTATAACCGGGCTCATCCTGGTTCTAAGATCACGCTCGGTATACTCAACAGCTTGCCGGATGGATATTGCGCCGGCCACAAGAGTTCCCAAGAAGAAGGTGAGCAGTAAAAATAGTGCTGATTTCCCCGGTATTCTGGTTATACTGGTGATGCCCCTTTTTAGAAAATTCACACTGTTCCTCCCAAATCATGGTGATTCCTAATAATCCTGTTTTACGAATGAATAATATGAAACAAATAGCATTGGCAAACTGTATAGGAGAATGACTATTAGCGAAAAAGAAGGGCTCATACCGACAAATGGAATATCGGTCGTCAGATACATTTGGAAATTAATGTTTGGAAACAAAGTGTACTTCAGCCAACCAAGATCGCGCAAATTGTAACATATCACATTTCCGAAATAATAAAAGCCAATTGACGTTAGAACAGAAACAATTCCGTTTTTGAATAGAACGCTAATCATTACGGTTAACAAGACACATGCAATTAGTCCCACGCTGCTAAATGCGAAGTTGATAAGAACTTGTAATAAGAGAGGACTGGATAGAATTTGACCGTCAACATATCGAACCATTTCAGATGAAAAATTGTCGTATCCAAAGAATCCCCAACCTATGATGATTGAGGTAAATAAGAGAAAGAACACAATCATCAACGGCATAACAAAAGAAGCAACGAGTTTGGCAGTCAATATTTTCCATCTCTGATTTGGCGATATAAGCAGATACTGAAGAGTCTTATCTCTGTATTCATCTGTAAATATTTTTGCTGTAATAAATATTGTTAAGATAATCACAATCATAAAGATATCATTTATCCGCAGCAACAGATTTGATGCGCTGTGAACCGCAAACGGTTTCAAATCGTGCTCCAATCGATAGGTATTGATAACTATTTGCGCTGTATAATTATTCCTGTTGCTTGTTGCCACCACGATTGACTCATCATGAAGTATGATTTCATAAATCTGATTATCCTGATCTAGGTTCAAGCGCCAGTCTTCATCTGATGCTCTCTCAATCTGGACTGAGATCCATAGGGCGACAATAAAGACCATAGCCGCTACCAGCAAAAACCCAATCAATGTAACCTTGTGAGTATAGTTTTTTTGTATTTCTGTTTTGATAAGATTAAGCAATAATGTTCCCTCCCATCAGATCCAAATACTCTTGCTCCAAGGCGCTTTCTGTTCGGACATCATAAACTGAAATATCGTGTTGCCGGATCGATTCCATGGCTTTCTCAACTGCACCTGAGTTTATCAGAAATCTTATGTGCGTTTGATCTGATATGATCTCGAACCCAAATTTCTCACTCAAAATGTTTTCTGATTTGGAGTTATCTGACGTGAATAGTGCTAATAGCACATTGCTTTGATCAGACAAGTCAATACTACCTTTTATCTCGCCGGATTTGATACAGATCACCCTTGAACATAATTTTTCTACTTCCGAAAGCAAATGAGAGGAAACAAAGACGGCTGTTTTTCTTTCGGCATTGATAAGTCTCAGAAGCTTTCTCATATCGGCAATACCCTCCGGGTCGATTCCGTTAAATGGTTCATCAAGCATAATCACCTTAGGTGATACTAAGAAAACGCGAGCCATGTTGAGCCGCTGTTTCATTCCGGAAGAATAAGTCTTCACTTTGTCTTTGCCTCGATTTTGCAGTCCTACAAATTCAATGGAATCTATGATCCTCTTCTTATCGGCAATCCCGAAAATATTTGCGGTCATCTTCATGTTTTCCAACGCGGTCATATTATTGTGTAGCCCTGGCATGTCCAGTACACCGGATATATTCTTTATATAGCCGCAAAAATCAGAATGTATGTTTTTATCACAACAGGAGATTTCTCCTGCGTCAACTTTACTCAACCCCAAACACATTTTGATAGTCGTTGTTTTTCCCGCGCCGTTTGGACCGATATAACCAACGATTTCTCCTTCGGCCAATTCGAAGGATATATCCGAAAGCACATTTCTCTTTTTAATATTTTTCCATAGACCCGCTACCTTCAAGGCTGCCATTCTATTGCGCCCTCACTTTCTGTTATAAGAAACAATCTGCAATCCTTTAAAACACACAGACATTGTTTCGTTCTCTTGAAATACGCTATTGATTCTGAACCCAATTTGATAACCTGCTTCTAGCATAGGCCCAGATGATCAAAATGATCCTATCACGTCGTCACTATTCACATAATAATCCTGAAAGTTTTGTGGTATCACGTGCCGGCATGATTTGAAGTTCATCTCAGTATCAACTGAATATAGATGAAGAATTGTTCCCGCTTCGTCCAGATCTCCCGTGACAACAACATAAATCATTAACCCATCAACATCAAACACCAATTGTTTCCTGTTCTCTTCACATTGAATATTCGAGATGAAATCGGGGATATCTATTGTGGATATTATCGAGTTATTGTCATTAAAAGACCCGGAGTGCTTCATCAAATACTCTATGCGCTCTGCTCCCCAAGATACATACAACGCAACCAATATAAGAATTGTGGAAAGGATGAAAACGTATATGAAAAAGCTTCTCATTCCTGTCATAACAAGCTCCTTCGAGTTAACTTTGAAATAGTAAGACATTTACAGTCCTTCTTCATTGAAGCCTCGCGGCTCCACAAGTTATGAAACCACGAGGCAAGTAAAGAAAGCCATCTTAATTTTCTTGAATTAAAATACTTTGCTTAAACCATAGACATCCCAACGATAATTACTTGAGCTCCAACTGGTTCCAAAACCACTTGTACTAACAGAAAAACCGTTGATGTTTGTGCTGCTCCAAGTATGCGCATAAAAGAGTTTCGCGTTTCCGTGCCAATTTGAGAAGTTGGAGTTGTAGTTGGCAAACGCATGAAAGCCATGCCCATAATACCTATAGGTGTAGGACCATACAAGTAAAACGCTAAGTTTGCATGATGTGACATATGAATAGTCCTGTAACTTATAGACTACGCCATATCTATCATCTGCTGTACATCCATTGTAATTCGCAATAGAATAGCCATCATGTCCTGCAAAGAGGCCATATCCTCCCACTCTCGCAACGCCAGCAGAATTGCCATAAGGTTGTGTTAATGCTATACCTACAGCATCATGGCCGCCAACATTCCACGTGTCACCAACGCTGTATGTCAGTTTAGACTTTGCACACTCTGATGAGTACGAACTGCTGGATTTGTAGCTGCCGCTTGAACTGAGTTTCCATTGATTTGCGACAGTATCTTTGTAAATTGAAACTGAATTCAATGTGACATCTGATGCCTGCGTAGCCAAATAAGCATTTTCGTTAGGAGATACATAGGGGTAAACTTGTAGCGCCTCAAGTTGCTCATTGCGTTCATTATCGCTGATAGTCGAATCAGCGATAATTCCATTAATCAAAGCATCCCTTTCAGCCAACTGCTCCTCTGTCATTTCAACATAGTTTGCCGCATACTTCTCGTCCATGGCTTGTTTAGCAATTACATCTTCTTCTGTATGCACAAATAGAGGAATACCGTCATCTGTGGGAGCGGTAGAGCAGACCATTTCATTGTTTAAACCAAAAGCAACAATAATCTGCGAACAACCAAGCAGGAAGCAAAGTGAAACCGCAATAACAACTGTGAACTTCTTCATGAAATCCCCTCCTTAATACTGTATGATTCTAACATGAACAGAACGAAACAGCCAGCCGACACTCATTAGCTTGTGTCCATTTGCATCCCCTCCGATCATGCATTAATACAAAGGAAACAATTGCTATGCCTGAATTAGGCAATTAACAATTCTATCGAAATCCAATAAACAGTTTTGGGCAGCGTATTTTAGTGTTATCAAAACTGTTGAGTTTTTCTGTAACACTTCTTTGATATTGCTGTCAGGGTATTTATAATATAACACTGCAACTGAAGAAGTGACAAAAGGGACCGCGATAGAGGAACCGCTAACATAGTCATAGCCTCCATCAACTGAAGCTACATAGACATTTTCGCCAGGTGCAGCCAAGGTAGCGGCATTCGAATAATTTGAGTAAGTGCTCACATAACCAAGATGATTAACACCGATAACGGATATGACATTAGGCAAATCAAATGCGGCAGGATATTTTATGTTGTTCATATGGTCATTCCCTGCTGCACAAACGAATATCATATTACTTTCTTTAATGATGTTATATAGAGTGTCACTATATGAATCAAGAACGAAGCTACAATTAACGATTTTTGCTCCTGATTTTTCTGCGAAATTTATAGCTTGTATTATATCATCAATGCTTGCTAATGTATTGTCAAAGATTTTGATCGGCAAAATTTTAGCATTTTCCAGCATGCCCTGCATTCTAGCTTGATCGTTGCTTCCTGGAGGAGCAACAATAATACTCAGGATGTTAGTGCCATGTGAGATTTGCCCAGTATGTAATGCAGAATCATTATCTATGAAATTCCAGCCATCTAGAAACATTACTCCAGAAAATTGCATGTGGTTTAGATCAAATCCCGCATCCAAAACAGCAATTATTGGAAAATCATCAGGGCACACATATGTTTCAACAAAATTTACATCTACTCCACGAATGCCTATTTCGCCATTGATCTTTTGCCCAGTGTTTTGCAATCCCCATTGCTTGTCGAAATCGACTAGACGGCCGTCATAAGTATTTGTGGTGCAAGAAAAATGTAAGAATATGGTCATAATTATCAAAGAAAGGAGAAGTCTTTTGTGAGTATTCATATAATGTTCCTTTTGTTGTAATCCAAATAGTGTTGGTGTGCCCATCTGTTGAAATCCGATATGCTTATACTAATCAAATTATATCTTGCAAAATTCACAATGTCCTGACACTTGATTGACATTATTCTGATGATTCTCTAATAATTCAGTATTAAAAGGCGGTATAATGCGAACCTGATAAATTGATAAAAGCGAACTATTTACCATTCCAACGATAACCGTATCCAGTAATGGTCTCAATCAAGCCTTTAGTCCCGAGTTTGCTTCGTAATCGGCTTATTGCCGCTTGGACGGTTTCTGAACTGCCGCCATCATAATCAGTGCCCCAAACCTTATCCAGCATCTCGCTGCAGGGTACTGTCCTGCTTGTGTCCGTCATTAACGAAGACAACAACCCAAAGTCTATTGGTGTCATCGTAATGGTTTTGCCATTTCTAATGATGATGCGGTTTTCCAAATCGATGATGACATTGTTACCGATTATTTCGCCTGTCGGTTCAGGCTCAAGGAATATATACTCGGTATTCGCGTTTGGAAAGGCTCGTCTAAATCTGCAGATGAAATTATAACTGGGTCCCCGATCCCCATACTCGACCTTTTCATAATACGACTTGGAGATCCCCAGCTTTTCAGCCATGTTCAAACTTGTCTCCCCAATTGATTTTCGAAATGAGGCAAGTTTTTTTGAATAAGTACTCATGAAGGCGACTCCTTTCGCCATTATCATATACCACGAATTGCGGTGTTGTCAACACTTTCTGAGGGCTCTATTTATATCACACATATAGTGTGATATCATCACACTATAAGGGGGAAGGTAACGATCATGTTCGCCCAACGGTTCAAAGAATTGCGTATTAGAAAAGAATTGTCCCAGGCGCAAGTAGCTACGATGCTTTCTGCCTCTCCAAGCACAATTGGAATGTACGAACAAGGAAAGAGGATGCCCGACGCGGAAACCATACTGCACATTGCGCGGTTTTTTAATGTAACAACAGATTATCTGCTGGGCGCGGAATCCTCTGAAGAAGAATCAGCTACCAAAAAAGAACTTTTCCTCGCAGATGATTTCACAGACGAGGAAAAAGACTTAATATATGATCATTATATCAAAACCATTCAGCTCTATCGGAGATTATCGAAGAGATTTCCGGAAGCGTGAGGATTCAATTTATACATTATTGGACAGCCGCCAAGGTCCAAGGGTTAAGGACATAGCTTATTGGTTGTTTTCTGGTAGATTCTCATAGTGGATTCGTGATATACTCATTATAAAGGGTGAAAAACCGGGGGGACAAACAAATGACATCCGATTATATACGAAAGCTGCTTATTGAGGGCGAAAGTTTGACGATCGAGTTCAAAGAATGTGTGAACAACCTGAATAGTAGCGTTTGGGAAACAGTATGTGCATTTTCCAACCGATACGGGGGCCATCTCGTTCTCGGCGTATCAGATAACGGGACATTGATTGGCGTAAATCCTAATGCCGCGCTACAGATGAAAAAGAATTTTGCGAGCATGTTAAACAATCCCCAGAAGATATCACCATCGTTGTTTCTGGGGTTGGAAGAGATAGAATTAGACGGAAAATTGCTGCTCCATGCCTACATTCCAGTGAGTTCACAGCTGCAGTCCTGCTCAGGCAGGATATTCGACCGAAATGAAGATGGAGACTACGATATCACGAATTCTACCGACCTTGTGGCACATATGTCCATTCGTAAATCAACCCAGTTCACAGAACGTGAAATATTCCCATACACCACTTTCGACGACTTACGTCTTGATCTTATCCCTCGTGTAAAGAAAATGGCGGTTGGACGTATTCCGGGGCATCCATGGAAGGATATGACCGATATGGAACTATTCAAAAGCGCCGGATTATTTGAAAGTGATCTGAGGACGGGCAAGAAAGGATTTAACCGTGCGGCTATACTGCTGTTTGGACGAGAGGAAGCTATCCAACAAGTTGCGCCTGGGTATGTTACGGATTGCCTGTTGCGTACCGAAAACAAAGATCGCTACGACGACAGATGGCGTGTTGAAGCCAACCTCATCGAGAGCTTCGATGTGCTAATGGAATTCATCGCCAAACATACTAATGACCCATTCTTCCTGATAGACAACCTGAATGTGAGTGTGAGGGGGCATATAGCCAAGGAGATTGTTTCAAACATCCTTGTTCATCGAGAATATTCGGGAACATTTCCGGCACGTATCATCATTGAGCCGGATCGCCTCGTCGCAGAAAACTGGAATCGTGCTCTTCGCTACGGACGCATCGATCCGGAGAACTTCGAGCCATATCCGAAAAACCCTATACTTTCCCGGTTTTTTGTCAACATTGGTTATGCGGATTCCCTCGGTTCGGGCGTCCGCAACCTTGTGAAATACACGAAGTTGTATTCAGGCGGAGAGCCGGAATTGATAGAAGGCGAAATATTTAAGACGATCATTCCCCTTGGCTCAAATGTTCCTGTGTCTGTTGCCGGTAATGTTGCCGGTAAAGTTGCCGATAAGTTGCCGATAAATATTGCAGATAAGTTGACGCACGCCGAGAGGATATTTCTGAAGAGGCTTGAACCCTATTTTAACGAGCATGAGTGGATAACAAACGCCCAAGCAAGGGAAATTACCGAGAAAGCAGAAGGAAGTGTGAAACGATTCCTGCGCAACCTCGTCAATAAAGGATTGCTTGAAATTCGCGGAGAGAATAAGAACCGCCAGTATCGATTATGCAAGGATGTGTAAGGAGAGATCCGCTAGTCTTCAGTCACCTGGAGCCGCTTATGAAAATACTGATAGACAAACGAAATCGCAATCAGCGAGATACCCAGGGCGAAATAAGAGATGATCCTGTACCCCTGAGCCAGGCCGTATAAATCAACAATAAATAGCTTCACAACCGCAAGAATAGCCAGCCCCAGCCCGCATCGCCGAATCAGCGCGGTGCGCCGAAGGAACCCGAACACAATCCAGGCTAAGGCCATGAGAACATAGATAATGCTGATGGAAAAGTGTGTGAACGAGACTTGAAACTGACTGATCAAGCCCAGGGTCAGAACAAGGGCGAAATACCCTGCCATAATCAGAGCATACCAAGCTTCGCTCAAACCTGCCTCCGCCATACAGACTTTCAGGAAATCCCGTAGCGCCAGCATGGAAAGCAGCCCTAAAGCGGTCAGAATCACCACGGTGCCCACCATAATACCAATTTCTATACCGGTTGGATCAATCAAAAGGAACCACGCGTTCAGGACGGACAACCAGACAATCCCGATGACGTGAAGGACAGCGGCAAGGATTCTCGTTCCCAAATCAGCCATAGCCTTAAGTCGCGGCAAGACAAAAGCAAGCAAAAACGTCGCGACGATCATGGTCCCGTTGAGCAGATATGAGTGGGAATAGACCACCACATCAAGGGAAGACTTGAAAGCCTCGAACGCTTTGGCGATGATATACAAAACATAAGCCCACACATTAACCATGACAAAGTATTTATAGACTTTCGCGAAAGGATCAGACTTGAGCCGTTTTCTGAACGCATATGTGCCCAGAACAATCAGGCTGCCCAGGGTTAGGGCCGAATATTTATAAATAAATAACCTGGCGTATTCCGCCCACATCAGATCGAAGGCGCAGAAAGCGGCCAGACAGAAACCCCCAATAACCAGCCCCGCCAACTTGAACCGCTTCGCGTTGAACAGAATTCCGTAGGCGGCCAGCAGAACCCCCTCGATCAACCATCCCAGGGACAGCCAGATCCGGCCAAATTGCAACGGGACGAAGAATACCGCGAAGGCCAGTCCGGTAATTATGAACAAGGCTTTGGCATACTGATCTTCCCTGGCAAAAAGCTTGCCCACCAACAATCCCAACAACAGATAGCTGGCGGCGAACCCCAAGGCAAACAAGCCGTTGTAGTCCTGCAGATCCAACAGGGGGAACAAGCCGTACATAATCAAGCTGCTGCAAACCGTATTGATGCCCATCAGCACAATATCAGACCGCCGGAACCGTTCCCCGGTGCGCCAGGTGCTGACAATCGGAATAGCCAGATAGATCAGGAAAGCAAGCCCGGTGTAGGTTATAAGAATCAGTTTCTCCCACAAGCTGTCTCCTGTGCCGGGCATAAGGGTGATAACCATTATCGTCCCGATCATGTTGAGAAAAAGCCCGACAAAAGCCGTTACGCGCCATTTCTTTCGAAAAGCAATCAAGAGAGCCAGGATATTCAGAGCCAAAAAATACACCATAGCCCCATAAAGCATAAACGTGTCGTTTCCCAGAGAAAACATCGGCAAATAGCCGCCTATAAGGGCGAAGATGATGATAATCTGTGAATTGTAACGAGTCGCCAAAACAAAGGCGCCGGTTGTCATAAAGACGCACAGCCCCAAAGCTGTATACATGCTTAAAATATGCAGGCCAAAATAACTCGCCACCAGAGCCGCATAGAGAATAGCAATCCCTCCGGCAGAAATCCCTAAGGAGAAAACATTCGGTTTCCGCCGGTTCAGGATTTCCCCCGCGACCAACAGGCTGCCGCCTAATGAAAACAGCATAATCCCCTTGACCAGATCCGGCACGCGAAAATACGTGAACTGTCCCACAGCGATGACACCAACAATCAGCAAAAAGATACCGATCCAGTTCAGGATATTCAACCCGACCCATCTTTCCAAACTGTTTGACTTGGCAATGGTTTGAATCTGTTCTTTGGTCAAAGGCGTATCTTTCATGGCCTGGAGCAACTCGCCCTGATCTTGATCCAGAAAAGGGGTATCTTCCGTAATGCGAGCCCGAGCCTCAGCTACTTTGTTCTGGGCTAACAGGGCTACCTCATTGAGTCTGGCGTGAATCTCATCTTCGAGACTGATATTGTTGCGACTGAGATTGTTCCGGATCGTTGTAATCCGATTGTTGGCCGCATTCTCAAAAGCGCTCAACCTGTTGAGTTCTCCGTCAACAGTGGAACGGAAATAGACTGAGAGCTTCTTGGTGGTCGCGTTAATGAGCTTGACTCTTTCGCCGCTAATCTGTTCGTATAAGGCGCTTTTCAGGTTAGCGTTCTCGCCTGTAAGCCGCGTGACGTCATTCTTGACAGCTTCGTAATTTCCGCGAAGCTTCTCAATATCCGCTTTGAGTTCCCGATTCTCTCTCGTTAAATCAGAGCTCTCCAAGACCTTTGATTCGGCTTCAAGGGCGGACAAGAGCTCCTTTTGACGCGCGATGATATTTTTGAGTTTGTCAGAAGAATCCATGATAACCTCCGGAGCCATATTCATCGTTATTATATAAGGAAAGAGGCTATTCGTCAACGAACCCCCAGGCATTCCTTCAGCACCTCTGCCAAAGGGCCGGCGGCGTTCATAGCCTCTTCCGGTGTGTTGAGCTGGCTGCCGATCTCCAGCAACAGTGATCCCGGGAAGAGATGCTGGTTGTAACGGGCGTCAGCGGCGTAATGGACTTTGGTAAAAAACAGTCCCGGATACTTGGCTTCACCGACTTGGATAAGACGCTGGGCCAACGCGTCGTTGGTTTTCCAGGTGTCATGTTTCTGACCGACGATGATGAGGATACGAGCCGTCTCCAGACCGTTGATTTTCACTGTGCGTTTGCCGGCTGTTTGCGGCAACCCGTCACGATGGATATCAATAAGCAGCCGCATATCCGGGTAAGTGTCCAGCAACCCTTTGGCCGTTCGGTATGAGGAGGTATAAGCTTGAGCAAAATCTATGTCATTGATTTTAGGATCATACACAGTCGGAATGTTCAGAGCGTTCAGATTTGAAGCCAGCAGCTTGCTAAAAGTGGCGATATCGCCGCCGGAGCCTTTTTCAGCGCGGTCTTTGCCACCGTTACCGATATAGGATTCTGAAGTATGGGTGTTATAAAGGCCGACCAGAACAGCTCCGGAGGCAAGAGGATAGTCCGGGACCATCGTCGGCGCGGGTATTGAGGGAGGCGCGGAATCAAGGGATTCCGGTGCTGCGTCCTGAGGGGGCCCTTCCATTTCGGGATCCCGGGGGGAATAAGCCCAGCCCAGCCAAGCGGGACCCTCTTCGGGGGGAGACAGGTAGTGCAGAAAATAGGTGCGTTGATCCGCTATGTTAACACCTGTCAGCAAAAACAGTCCCAGACTCATCATCTGCGTGCGTGCCTCCATAAGTTGGTCATGTTTGGGTTGGCTTAATCCGGGCAACCCCTCCAGCACAACAATCTCATAGGGGAACTGTTGGGAATTGAGAATGTTGACCAACAGATTCATTTGCCCGCTGGAGGTCATGAAGAGAAACGCACAGAATGAGACTGAGATGGCGAGAATGCTTTGGGCGATTCTGCCCACGAGCATCGTCGAATATCGGTTGCGAGCACGGGTGTGTCGCATGTAAGAGGTTTTTGGTTGCATGTCTGACCTCACTTTTTATCATTGTCCACGGAGAAGAAACGTCTTGTCCATATTATGAAGACCCGTATACAAATAGAAGTGTCGGACATAGGGAAGTCGATGAACTCTCACGATTTGTCGGGGGCGCGTTCCAATGTAATCCAAGTCTCCTCAGGGAGTCCCCCGGATCCTTCCGCGATTCTGGCGATATAGATTGTATTTCTCCCGTTATTCTTTGCGGCGTAAAGGGCCGCGTCAGCGTCGGCCAACAAGGATTCCAACTGATGGTGTCGCCTGAAATCATAGACGGCCAACCCTATGCTGAGGGTGGAATGAAAGACCTCACCATCGGCCACGAATTCCTGATTCGCCGCCTGCAACCGCATTTCCCGCGCTATTTCCAGCGCGTTCTCCTCAGAAATATTCGGCAACAACACACAGAACTCTTCGCCTCCATAGCGGGCAACAAGGTCCGTGGCGCGGAACCGTGAAATCAGCAGATCAGCCATGGTTTTGAGCACCTCATCTCCCTTGAGGTGTCCGTAAACGTCATTAACATTTTTAAAACAATCAAGATCAATCATCAACAAACAAGCTTCGCCGCCGCTTGCGCCAATCTTATCGATCATAAGCTTGCTGTTGCGCGAGAAAGCGCCACGATTCATGAGATCTGTCAGGTTGTCATGCTCAGCTAAAGAACTGACTTCATCAAGAATCTGCCTTGTGTTGGTGCTGTCATATATCATGAGACAACGGCAAATCGGTTTATCCCCGTGACGGATTTCCGTTTCAGAAATGCGGTAATGTTTCACGGTGCCGCCAGGTTCCGTGAGGGTGAACTCTTTCCCGGACATGTTATTCTCGTCGCTCAGCCAAGCCAGATCCTCCACTTCATCCAATTTCATACCTATGCTGGTGTAAGCCAGCCTGGGCAAAAGGCGTTTGGCTTCAGAATTGGCATCAACGTAACAGCCCTGCATATCAATAAGCACAAATCCGTCACTCATGGTTTCAATAATCTTCTCCCTGGCGAGGGGCGCGATACGGTAAAGACCAAGCTGCAGCATGGAATAGGCCAGAAGTAAACACGAAAAACTCAGAATAAGCGGCGTCGTGTTCAACCATAACCGGTCGGCGAAGATCAGACTGCAAGTGGTGCTCAGCACCGGCAGAATGGTTGCCAGAACAATAGTCAGAATAATCTCGACAGCCTGGGTCTTGAAGAGACTCTCCCGCCGACGGAAATGAAAAAGCAGAACCGCGATAGCCGCAAGGGGGAGCAAAACGGCGTATCCCATAAAGAGATAGTAGAAAAAAGAGCCCTCAAGGATGAAATGGGGGACAAGGCCGGTGGTCACGAACTCTAAGCGATGATAATAAATCCCATTAAGGGGATAGGTCCAAAGCAAAAGACAGGCAAGCACCGGAATCAAAAGCAGACATACATAATGATACTTTTTGAGCTTCGTACCACAATACTCACACACGAAAAAAAACATGAGAGGGCTGATGAAAGCCCCGCCACAATATTGCACCATAGTTGCCACCAAGGCTGATTGATGTGATTCCGCCAAAATCTCAAAAATGTAGCCCACAGTATAAACGAAAATGGCCAGCATAACATAAGCAAAATAAAGCGATTTTGGCGCGCTACGCACATAAATTCCCACAATAAAGGTCGCCAATGCGATCGCCGCGGAGACAGAGTATGTTATCAAAATCAAAGTTAAAATGGCCACAACCTCCAATACGATAGCTCTCTGTTTCCGCCGATCCGCTGTCAAAAGCTATGCTCTTTCCAACAATACCTGTCCTCCCAGGGGCACGGACCTGGCTACGTAGATCGCATTACGACCGGCTTTTTTTGCGGCATAAAGGGCCGCGTCCGCGTCCGCTAACAGCGTTTCAAAAACCCTATGACGTATCCGATCCAAAGCAGTCAGCCCGATGCTCACAGTCACATGGAAAACAGACTCGTTCGCTGAAAACGCAAGCAACGCGATCTGTTCACGCAGGTTTTTGGCAAGATCAAGGGCATCCCGTTCCGACAGATTCGGGATAAAAGCACAGAACTCCTCACCGCCATATCGCGCCACCAAATCCGTAGACCGAAAACGGGAAGACAGCATTTTGGCAAGAGTTTGAAGAACCTCATCTCCTACCAGATGACCGTATGTGTCGTTGACATCTTTAAACAGATCCAGATCAATCATCAACACGCAAGCGGATCCGTCTTCTTTGGAAATCCTGTTGAAGAGACTCCTGCCTTTGCGGAAGAAAGCACCCCGGTTGCAAATACCTGTAAGGGCGTCCAACTCAGCCATCAGACAAACCTCATCCAGCAGTTGTTTCGTCTCGGTTTCATCATAGATCATCAAACACCGGCAAATGGGTTTATCGGCTTGCCTGATGACAGTTTCCGAGATCCGATAATATTTGAGATCTCCGTTGGGTTCAGCGACGCTGAATCCATTCCTGGAAGCGCCGGATCGATCGCGGAACCAGGTAACCCCTTCAATATCGTCCATTTTCGTTCCTGTGCTTGTGAGCGCAAGTTGTGGCAAAATGCGTTTTGCCTCAGAATTAGCGTCAAAAAAGCTGCCCTGCATATCCGCCAGGATAAATCCGTTGCTCATCGTCTCGATTATTTGCTCACGGGCAAGAGGCGCGACACGATAGAGACCCAATTGGATAATGGAATAACATAACAAAAGGGAGGACAGACTCAGAAAAAGCGGATTGGCGACAAGACCAAGCTCGTTTCTGCCAAAAGCGATAAAAAGGACACCCAGTATGGGCAGAATAGAAACAAATATGATAATGAGCGCATTCCTTCTGAAGATTCTGTCCCGCCACAGGCTATGGTAGACCAGAATCACATCGGCCAAGATCGGGATGAACACGCAAAACAACATAAACATATAGTAGATCGCTGACCCAATAGGTTTCAGACGTGGGACCGGGCCGTTTGTCACAAACTCAACATCCATATAATAGACATGTTGCAGCGGATACGTAAGCACCAACAACGAACACAAAACGGGGACAGAAAACAGCAGTGCAATGAAACTCCGCTTGACCTCAATATCGCAATACTCACAGACAAAAAGCAGCATCAACGGTGGGATAAAGGGACCGCCAATGTATTGAAGGCGCCCTCCCATCAGAGCGGCTGTTTCAGATGAGGCTGTAATCTCAAAAAGATAACCCAGAGACAGAATAAAAAGCGCCAGAGTAAGATATGTAAAACTAAGGGATCTCGGCGCGCTACGCGCATAGAGGCCAACCATCAGAGTCACGAGAGCTATGACTGTGGCGACAGCATAAAGAAAAGGGAGCATATGATAAGAGAACAAAAAACCACATCCCAGCAAAATAAGAATCTATACGGAACACGTTTATTGTATCATATTTTGCTGAATGCGACAGCAAAAAGAATTATTGAGGCTGTCTCTGGAAGGGCCGGGGGAAGGGCTTGGCGGCATACCTTCAGGTTTGTGGTCATATACTTTGCCAGACGTTTTTTTGGGCAAAACAAGAACCTAATGCGGGCGTTGCCCGCAAGTATTCAGTATTCAGTATTCAGGATTCAGAATGTGGATTTTCCATCGAACCATCGGCAAGGGGGGAGTTATGGCGGCAGGCATAGCAGCAGTTATGGCGGCTGATAGTGTGGGTCTCAATGCTTGGGTTAATGGACTCGTCCTGTCCGGATTAGGCTTAGGTGTGGTTTTGTCTGTGCGCGAACGTCTGAGGAAGAAACAATGGCGGCACGCGGAGACTCGTACGTCTCTGCCGAGCCCGCTGTCTCATGCTCTGGCACGTCTGGTCGGCACTGCGGGCGGGATCTATTTGTCTTTGGAATTGATGTTCTCTTTCTTGGGGTTGCATCATGAAGACTGGCAGAATTTGATGCCTTTGGCGATCGACCCAATAGCGGCATTTTCTCTGGTCATAGCTATCGTTCAACCTTATGCGGTTACGATTTGGACACATTTGAAAAGAACCGTTGAGGCAAGATCAACGCAATCCGTGGCTCAAGTGTCCCGGACCAAAAGCAAAACAAAGGTCCCGAAGAGGAGGTTGTGAATGTGCTGCTCAGTGAATTCTCCGGAAAGGAAATCATCAATCTGCGGGACGGTTCCCGGCTTGGGTTGGTGGGCGACAGCGATATCCGCATCAACAGCCAGGGTGAGATCCGGGCGCTTGTGACGTCCTCATCCTCATCCTCCGCCAGACCTTCCGGTCTCGATTGGATTTTCGGCAGAAGCCGTGAACGGGAAGGGCCGCCTCTCTATATTCCTTGGGACTCTATAAAGAAAATCGGGCAGGAGGTTATTATTGTTGATGTTTCCTATTACGATAGAGTTGAGAATGAGTATTCCTGAATGATCAAGGCGTATTCAAAATTTGACAGGTGCGTTCGTATTGATGTATAATACTCTTCGTCAAGAAGAAGCCCCGCTTCTCACCTCGGATCGTCTTTTGTGACCGGGGTTACAAGTCAGACCGGAACAACGTGACTGGAATACTTTTTCAAATCGACGTTGGTCATTTGCCGGTGTACTTTGAGAAAGCGGGATTGACACCCGTTTTTCTTTTTGTGCATCGATGATTTATGCATACGAAAGACTTGGGGTTAGCTTGATGGAATCAGGCAGACGGGATTAAGTGGAGGTGATTTCCTATTAGTAGGGACTTGCGGATTAATGAAGAAATCCGGGTCCGGGAAGTTCGGCTCATCGGAGATGACGGAGAACAGCTCGGTATAGTTTCTAACAAAGAGGCGCTACAGATTGCCATGGACAAATCCATGGATCTTGTCGAGATTGCGCCGACGGCCAAACCGCCGGTTTGTAAAGTCATGGATTATGGTAAATTCAAGTACGAGCAAGCCAAGCGGGATAAAGAAGCACGCAAAAAACAGAAGGTTGTGGAGATCAAGGAAGTAAAATTACGTCCGAATATTGAGAAACACGATTTTGAAACCAAAATGAACAACGCTCAAAGGTTTTTGCGCGAAGGCGACAAGGTTAAGGTCACGATCATGTTTCGAGGCCGTGAGATTACCCATGCCGAGAATGGGCGTGTCTTATGTCAGCGTATGGCGAAAGAACTGGTGGAGAACGTGGCTGTGGCGACAGTTGAACGCGAAGCCAAAGTCGAAGGCCGTAATATGATTATGATTCTTGCGCCTGTGAAAGCCGTTGATAGCTAGACAGTGCTGTCTGTATAGCTGACATCGGCGAGAAAAGCAAACAATTGAGATTGAATATTATTAAGAATATTCTGTTTGCCGGTTTCCGGTTGTCATTTTTCAGGTGATCAATTGGCTGGCAGGCCGAAACTATCGGTTTAGACGATGTATGCTTGTCAGCTGTTATGCCAATGTCCAACTACAAAGGAGGGTTACCAATGCCTAAGATGAAGACCCATAGCGGATCAAAGAAACGCTTCAAAAAAACGGGAACCGGCAAGGTTGTCCGATTCCACGCCTACAAGAGCCATATTCTTGAGAAGAAGACGCCCAAACAGAAGGGGAACTTGCGGAAATCAACGATTATGGATACTTCAGACGCGAAACGGATCGAACGACTGATAACTTACATGTAAGAATGGTTGGGTTCAATAATAAATAAAGAACACGAAGGGAGTTTTTATCATGGCCAGAGTCAAAAGGGGGATGGCGGCCCATCGCCGTCATAAAAAAATCTACAAACTTGCCCGCGGTTTTCGCGGACGTACCGGTTTTAAAGTCGCTAAGCAGTGGGTGGTTCGTTCCATGGCTTTTTCTACGGCGCACCGCAAAGCGAAGAAACGTGATTTTCGCCGTCTCTGGATTGCGCGCATTAACGCCGCCGCGCGCTTGAACGGGATGTCCTATAATCGATTTATGTATGGTCTTAAGCTCGCGGATGTTAACGTAAACAGAAAAATTATGGCGGATATGGCGATCAACGACCCGGCTGCGTTTACGGCCTTGGTTGAATTGGCCAAAGACAAAGTCGAGGCCCAGACCGCAGCGGCGGCTAACGCCTGATGGAACAGATTGTTTCTACGCAAAACCCCCAGATCAAGGGGGTTTGTGCGTTGCATAACCGCAAAGGCAGAGTGGAACAGGGCCGCTTTCTGATCGAAGGCCGGCATCTGTTGGCTGAAGCTATCAAGTGGCGGATGGACATCGAGACTGTCTATTATGTTGCGGATGGATCTGCAGAGAGATCCGTGAATGGAGATGTGTGCGGATCCGGTGACGGTTCCGGGGCTGTAGGCGAGTCGTCGTTGTTGTCTCAGGCTACCGAAGGTGGTTCTCGGCTCGTACAGGTTTCCGAACAGGTTATGCGCAAGCTTTCCACGACTGAGACACCTCAGGGTGTGGCGGCGGTGTTGCGGTTTCCGGAGGTGCCCCGGACGATGGCTGTGAGGGACGAGAAGGATATCGTGTTGGTACTTGACCGTGTCCAGGATCCGGGCAATCTAGGCAGCATCTTACGGGTAGCTTTGGCCACTGATGTCAAGGGAATTCTGTTGACCCCCGGCTGCGCGGATCCTTTCGGATCCAAAGCGTTGCGAGGCGGCATGGGGAGCCAGTTTGGCCTCCGTGTGCTGGCGGAAGTTGACGGATCGGAGTGCAGGGCTTTTTGCGAGTGGGCGGGAGCTTACGTGGCGGCCTTGGCCCCGGGGGGAAGACCCTTCGGGCAATGGGCTCGCAGCGCCGGAGACGGCGCGACAGCCGGAAACAACGCGGCAATAGAAAGAAAAAACACCGGGAAAGGCCGGCCGCTGGTGCTGATACTTGGCAACGAAGGCAGCGGGATAGCACCGGAGCTCTTAGGGTGGGCCGACGACCGTTGGTCCCTGCCCATGAGCAACGGCGTAGAATCGTTGAATGTGGCGGTGACAGCCGGGATTGTGCTGTATGGAATCAGGGGGGGAGACAATGGACGATCGTAAGAGTTTGACAATGAATCAGGTTATGATGCCGTTTCAGGCCAATGTCAGCGGCAATGTTCATGGCGGCGAGATTATGAAGTATATGGATGGGGTAGCCGGTGCGACGGCTATTCGTTACGCCAAGTCCAACGTGGTGACGGCGCGGGTTGACGAGTTGCAGTTCCTGCGGCCTATCGCGGTGGGAGCGTTGGTGACATGCACCGGAAAAATAGCTTATGTGGGCAGGACGTCAATGGAGATCATTGTGACGGTGGATGTGGAGGATATGCAATCCGGACGGGGGCCCCAACGGGCGTTGTCCGCTTTTTTCACTATGGTGGCGTTGGATTCGACGGGACATCCGATCGAGGTGGATCCTTTCACGCCGGAGACTGACGAAGAGAAAGAACTTTACGCCATGGCGGCTGCCCGGCGCGAGGATTATAAGAAGAGGAGACGGTGATAATAAGCTCGTAGGCAGCGCAACCGACAGCGAGCCGACGAACCATCCATCCATGGAATAGGGAGGTCATGATTATGACGACGAAAGATTTTTTTCCGTTGAAGAACTGGGTTGTGGTCGGTGATGTTCTCAATGAGTCGAAATTCGCGGCCAAGATACGCGGAAAACTGACAGAAAACGGGTATCAGGTCACCGGTGTCCATCCAAAAGGCGGCGAGGGCATCGTCACCAAGTTGGCTGAAGTGGCGTATCGGATTGATGTGATTGATCTCTGTATCAGCCCGGTGACCGGCCTTGACTATTTGAAAGAAGCCGCGGGGCTTGGTATTGATAAGGTCTTGATTCAACCTGGGGCCGGGAGCAAGGAGATCCTGGATTTCTGCCTTGAAAAGGGTATCCATGCCGTGGAAGGCTGCGCTTTGGTCATGTTGTCGGGAGCGGGTTGATTATTTTCGGCAGGTCTAACGCGGGCTACGCCCGCAAGTATTCAGTATTCAGGATTCAGGATTCAGAATGTGGATTTTCTTGTTTTTTATTGACGCTTATTTGACGCTTCGCGTCCGTAAGGGACTAATACTCTGAAGGAAATGCAAAGGGGGGAGAACTATACAAAATATATAATGAAGCGGAAATATCACGAAGAAGCGGAAATTAAATCTCATGGAGAGGAGGATTGTGGGAAAGCTTCGAGGTGAAATCCGGATCGCGGAGGATTGTGGCGCTTCATTATGAATTATTTAAGAGTCCGGAGGAGATTGTTGTGAAAAAGAAAGCAAGCTATACCCTTACTCCCTATCTGAGGATCCTCTCGATTGTCCTAACAGTAATCCTGTTCATACAAGGCACCCCATTAATTGCCCTTGATACAACTTTGGAGCAATCCGGAGACCAAGGGATTGAACTCTTGGCGGCAACGAGGGCGATGCCTATCTCCGAAGTCCCGGAAAGTATCAGAGGACTGCTTGATAAAGAATCAGGAGCAGACACCGTCTATCTTGTTACCGACCCGGATGATGAGGCTGAACCGTATACCCTTCGCAGCGAGAATTCCCTTACAGGTGAGGGAACTCTCACTGTTCATAGTGTTCCTGTGAAATACACCGACAGCGAAGGGGAGCTGCAATTCATTGATACATCAATGAAATCGCTGAATTCCGGCGAAGCCGCCACGCGGGGCTTTGCCTACCGGAATGCCGCCAACGCCTTCAGCGTAGAATTCGGCGCCACCGCCGTTAAAGGTATCAACTTTAATAATGCCTTTACCATTGGAGTTCTCACACAAAGGGATGCAATTCCTGAGGATACCTCATCTGTTGAGAAAGCAGAATCAGGCTTAGAAGCAGGTGTAGATCCAGAGATGGTTGAGGCTGAGTTGCTGACAGATGACATTGATACGGCTGCCAGGGATATTGTTGAGGAAAACAACAAGGATTCTCAGCCAATTGAACTTAAGGCGGAGAAAACCGGCGACGGAACCATCACCGCAAGCAAAGCCGCTGTTGGAAGAACTGATTCGGGTGCCGGTAACATTGTCTATTCGGAGGCATTCGGTCCGCAAACATCTGTGGAATATATTAACACAGAAAGCGGTGTCAAGGAAAATATCATTCTTGACAAAAACACAGGTCAGAATCGTTTCGAATATCTCTTCCAATCCGAAACCCACATTCCCATCATTACTGAGAACGGTTCAAACATTCTGGTGGCGGATAAGCATAACCCGGATAAGATCGAATATCGGTTTCTGAGTCTGTATGCTTATGATTCCTTTAAACCTGAGGACGCTGGTGAAAACAGCACGGGTGAAAATGCTTTCCGGCATCTCACCAATGATTGCTATTATGAATTGGCGGACAACAAAGATGGCACGTATACCGTAACCGTGGTGGTTCCGGAGGAATATCTCAATCATCCCGAAGTCGTCTACCCAATCACAATTGACCCCTCCATTACTCACACCGCCACCGCTCCGAATTCCAGTGACAGTTATGTATCGGAGGCATATCCAAATGCGAATTATGGTTGGGATGCCTACATGCATATCGGACGGGAATCGAGCAAGAGAGTGTATTCTTACCAACGTTTTCTCAATCTGCCGAGTGCGTCCGGGCTAACAGGATCAAGTATTACAAGCGCGTATTAGAAATTTAAACTACATCCGTCAACGTCAAGTTATGCTTCTGCGCAAGCTTATGGTATTACCTTGTTTCAATGGGTAGGAACCAGTATCACATGGAACAATCGTCCCGGTGGAAGCGCAAGTTGGGTATCGGGAAGCACCCCGGTATCCGGAGCATATGGTGGTTATTATTATAATTTCAATATGACCTCCCTGGTTAAGGCGTGGTACAACGGGACTGTACCCAACTATGGTGTCGTGATTGGCTATTACAACGAATCGTACAACGATTACAATTGGTTGGGGACCGGTGACGGAAGTGCATCCTATACACCATCGTTGACGATAAATTATAATGGTGCGATATCTTATATAACCCTCACAAAAGGAGTCCCTGTAAGTGGGACGATAACTCAAGGTGGAGAATATTGGTATAGGTTTGTGGCTCCAAAAACAAGAAGCTATACGTTCTGCTCCTCTGGTTCTACTGACACGTATGGAGAATTGTATCAAGGTTCAACACTATTACAGTCTGATGATGATGGAGGTGAAGGATTAAATTTTTCAATCACACGGAATCTAACTGGAGGAGCAGAATATTTATTGAAAGTGAGGGGATATGGCTCAGCTACTACAGGAAGTTACTTTGTATTGGTTAAGGATTGGCAATCCGTGAGCAAACCAACTATTAAGCCACGAAGTGCATGGGGTGCGAGACCTCCTAGATCAGTTTTGACTGATCGCGAAGTCGCGAATACGAAAAGAGTGATTTTTCATCATACCGCAAATAATTTTAACAGCACAAATATAAACTCAATTATTGATCAAATCCAAAAAATCCAAAACAAGCAAATGGATAACCCGGATCCGATTGAACGTACAGATGATATAGCGTATCATTACATCATTGATCCGGCAGGTAATATATGGGAAGGAAGGGCGATGAATAAACAGGGAGCACATACCAAGAGCTATAATAATGATATTGGTGTTGCAATATTGGGGGATTTTCAGCAGCGTCTGATCAATCCTATTCCTAATACATTAAACCAAAATCAGAAAAATGCAATGGAGGCTCTATCTAAATGGTTGTGTTATTCATTAGACTTGAAGATAATAAGTCCAGGAGGAATCGACGAGGCTCCGATTAACTGGCACAAAAATGCTCATCAAGTTATAGATCCGAACCAGGTTTGTCCTGGAGGAAACTCAATACCATGGATACAGAATACACTACGTCCGAATATTATTGCTTGGGGTTCTTGAACCTAGATTGGGAAGCGAGTGTAATATTATTTTGAAAATCCCATATGGGTGGTTGTCCTTTTATATTATTCTCGCTTTCCGTCCGGTTGCACAAATTTATCCGGTGTGTTTAAGGAGTAATATATGAAAATGAATGGTATTCTCATTGCCAGTGGTATTGTACTCGTTTTGCTGTCTGCAGTATTCCTACTCATCATTAAGAATGATACGGAAGTTGTAAAGATTGAAAAGAATTACGTAAAATTGCGTGAAAGGTTGGAAAAACAAGATTCCGAAAAGGGCATTGAGGTTATTAACTTCGCAGATGATTATGCTCGGTTATTCACACGAATCTCCGAGGGAAACGCTGCTGATGCAAAAGCTTACGCACAACTGGTCAGAACAATTACAGATGGCACCATCGAGTTTGAGGATGAAGAGGTTTTCAGCATTGCAGAAGACTTTGCTATAATATATAAAAAAATAGCAGATGGGTTCGACGATTTTGGTGTGCAGCAGATAACAATCATCGAAGATGGTTCAGGTACTTGTTCATTAGTTATTGACTATATTGGCGGTGATAGTGGAGGTGGTTACGGCTATAGCATAAGGAAGATGGATAAAGATGAGGATGAACAGGTGTATTTTGGAGAGCGATTGGTTGAAGCGGATGGATCGTTGGGAGAAAATCGGATCGAAATCATGTTTCATGGTACAAAAAGCAGTGCGTTATACAATATGTACCCCAGTGGAACAGTCCATAAACTCAAAGGAGTTCCGACCGTATTACAGTCTAACTTTAATGTCAGAATCTCTTCCATTCCCGGCGCTGACATTTTTGTTATATATGTTGGTTCGAACGAGCCATTAAATATCGATGAACAGGATTTTAAAAAAATAAAAAAGATAACAGGGAGCGTTGAGATTAAGCTCGGGAAGTAAGCCGAACAAAAGAAAGGCAAGTGTATTTGGTCTCCGAAGCTAACCGACCCAGATGGGATAAAGGAGTATCCCCATTGAAAGGAGAGAAAATTATCATTAAAAAAATAATTTCGTTGGTTGTGCCGATCATGCTCATTATTACCTTATCCGTAACATTTTTCATCAAATGGAATATGCGGATGGTTACGGGTTCTGCTAAGGATCTAAAAAAAATCACGATTACCCATACCAGACGACTATCATATTCGGATGAACCAATAAACATTAAAGAACAGGATTATACTCAAATTCATCATGCAATAGGCAGCATTAATTAAAGCAGATAGAAAGGTCATTTTGGCATGAAAAGACAATATAAAATCACTCTGTTGATCGTGTTGGGCTTGGTCGTCCTTTATTCCAGTAGATATCTTGCGCCCATGTTATTATTTATGATGGGAGGATATGAGTTGACGGATAAGGATTTTTATCAGCATCAGAGTGATTTTTATTGTGTTGCCGAATTCCTGAAAAACTTTACAGAAAAAAATCCACAAGAAGATTATATCTGTTTACTAGTACTCCGTTCTCGAATTGATTTTCCGTGCTCGATTCTGCAAAGTCTTGGTATTAATGAGTTTTCATACATTGGTTTGTACAGGGAATTCGAGAACGCAATACTAGTAAATGGCGGAACTGTAGAAGATATGAAGCTAACTTGGGCTAGTGATGAACGGGCTACATGGGATATCGAAGCACGGGCTAACGGGCGTCTGGAATTGGACAAAAAAATCCGCGAAAGCCTTGTAACAATCGATCAGCTGTTTAAGAGCAGAAACCTCTGTTTGGATGTGATCAGGATATGTAATAACACAATAACTTTTGACACCATTGATGGTCAGTATTCTCTGGTTTACACCTTTGATAATAAGCCCCCTGACAAGAAAGATGTTGCGATAAATCAAAAATATAATGTTGATAAAATTGAAGGACATTGGTATCATAAGGTTCCCAAAAAGAAATGGTTCAGCTAATGCGTTTGCGCCGCCTTCAAATGAAAAAAAGAATTGTAAATATTTTGGCATTTCCAGTGTTGATAGGAACGGGGATTCCACAAGGGGTTAAGACTATTTTTCAACTGCGAAGTGTCAGAGGATTGCCATGACGGCAACGCCTTTCTGTTTATATGCGCCGGCTTTTTTGTGGGCTTTGCTGAGTTGGAATTCATGACAAAAGTGTAGAATGTTTTGAATTGATGATTGCTCAGCGTATGCTTTCTCTGGTATACTGGTCATAAGGAGATCCTCCTAGATTATGGTGTGTTGATGTACACTCATTTAACCATATTCTTGAGGATTTCGTCTTATCATGCGGCCTCAAGTATTGATTTGTCAAGGATCAGAGCTCGTTTCGGGTGTGCGAAGTGTCAGTTTGGAGTAAAATTATGAATAAAACCGTTCTACTCTTTGTCGGTATTGCAGTCGTTTTGCTGTTTGTTGTATTTGGCGTTGTTAATATGAAGACTACGGACGTAGCAAAGGCGGAAGTTGCGGAGGAAGTCGCAAGGATTGAAGAGGAGTACACACAAATACGAGCAAAAGTGGGAGGGATGATGGATATTGAGATTGATTTGATTGAAGAGTATGTCCGCCTGTTTGCACGAATCTCTGAGGGTCATCATGCCGATGAAAAAGATTACGCACAACTGCTTAGAACAATTACGCAAGGCTCCATGGAGTTTGATGACGGGGCGGTTTTCTCAACGGCGGAAGATCTTGTCAGAATGTTCGAAGAAATGGCGGAGGATCCCTACGGTTTCGGTGTGAGGCAGATAAAAATCGTTGAAGACAGTTCGGGAAAAAGATCATTAGTCGTAAACTATGTTGACATTGGAGCTTACAGCATTCGGAAGATGGACAAAGATGAGAAGGAGCATTCCGGAGAGCGTTTGGTTGAATATGATGGATCATTAGGCGAATATCGGATCGAAATCGCGTTTCATGGGGCAAGAATGAGCTATGAGTTGTTCAGGATGTACGCTTTCCAAAGAGTTAGTAAGATTAAAACTGTTCCTACTGGCTTGGTGCCTGACTTGAGTATCAGATTTGCTACCTTTCCCGATGATTCTGACAACCTTATTGCTTACATAGGTTCGGATGAACCTATAAACATTGACGAACAAGGATATACGGCAATTGATGAAGCAAACGGGAGCATAATTATTGCGCTTAAAAAGTAAAAAGCAGGGAGTGAAGACACTGGTGATTTAGAGAGGACGGTTAAATCTGGCATAGCGCTTATTGCACTCGCCAGACAGGAGGTTCAGCTAAGGGATTCTGATTGAAGGTATTCCTCGATCAAGGATATTATGCTTTCGATCTTTACGCTACTTACAAATCCTGTTTCTCCCGTCAACCAACTTTTTTTAAGGAGCCGGAACATCCTATTTTGGTTCAGTCCGTCTCCATTTGAATGAATTACGTCCATATTACCATTTTTATAACAAACTATAACAGTGTATCGCCTGTCAAGTTGTGATATGCCGCCTGCGTGATGGTTAGGATGCCTGTAAGCAGATGCACTGGCGTCCCTTAGTTCTTCAAACAAAGCTTTTGCTTCCAAGGACGAAAGAACTTTTTCCTTTTCCTCTTCCTCCCCAAATCTAATCGTGACTTCGCGGACATCTTTAACATCGCCTGTTACCAAGCGAGGTGAACGCCAAAATATAGTCGCATTTACAATAATGAGTGTTACGATGATAAGTATAAGTAGGATGAATAAGTTGCTTTTTTTCATACGCTCGTGCCTCCCAAGTTTATTTGCGCCGATCAGGCTGCCGGAAATATCCTGGTGATGTTGTTAATGGGATTCTCTATGATTTACAATGGTTATTGTTAAGGTCGAACCGTTGAAATGGCATTGCCCGATGACACTCATTGTTCCTATTTTTTAGTATACTCTATTTCGCAAAAAGATCAACCCGTGTCCATCCAAAAGGCGGCGAGGGCATCGTCACCAAGTTGGCTGAAGTCACGCCATGCATTATAGAAATTCGACATAATTAATTCGAACTCTGAAGGAAATGCTAAGTGGGGGGAGAAATATTCAAAATATATAATGAAGCGGAAGTATCTCGAAGAAGCGGAAATATCACGAAGAAATCTCATGGAGAGGATGATTCTGGGAAAGCTTTGAAGACACAGTCCGGTACTACGCAATAAAGGACATCCGTTCGGGATGGTAATATTTAAAGAAAGGAGAACATCGTGAAAAAGAGAGCGGCATTCTTTATGATTCTTACCTTGATGATCGTGAGTAGCAGTCTGGCTGTTTATGCTATCGGGAGAGTAGCCATGGAGCGACAAATTGATTATAATCCAAATGTTGAACGAGAAGTCAGGGAGCGTCAAAATGATTATGATCCCATAAAAGGACAATACATCTTTGTTGACGATTATTTGGGTCAACTGCAGAAATCGATGAAAAAGGAAACCGCCAGGTCTGTTTTAGATGTTCCTGTTTACAGGGCGAAAACTTTGCTTGAGGACAATGGCGATACCTTTTTTCTCGGCAGGGATATGAGTTATTATGACGACAAGAATATCCGTTTTGACTATGTCAGCCGAATCTTACAGGCTTACCCCACAACCGCGGTACGTCAAACAAAAGAAAAACAGGCATATTTGCTCTACAAAGCCGATACAGGTGAACGGTTGTATTTGTTCCTTAACACCAATCGGGATTATGAGACATTATCCGGATTTCCAATATTGATTGGGAAAATGCTTTCAAAAGAAGATTTTTCCCATATTGAAATCGGGGTATCTATAAAAGAGGTTATGGCTGTTGATTCTGTAGTAAGCTATTATTGTGATCTGTGGTCAGATGCTGATGTGAAAATTGCTGAATTCTATGAGAAAAGCGAAGGTGCTCCTCTTACAACAATTCATTATCTGAAAGACGGACTTCTCAAGATTACCTATCACATGGCAGAAACCAGGGACATCACGGTTACGGGCGTCTATTATTTCCCTGACTATATCATGAAAGGGTTTGGCGGTGAAATGAATTACCATATTGCCGATACGGATCTGCCGATGGATTACCTAATACCCTGACCAAAACGGTATACACGCAAATAAAAAATGGATCGAGTACTAAAAAGATAGTGCCTCGCGCGTTGCCAGAACCAAAAGTGCCCTCTGTCCTGACCAATATAGAGCTGGGGGGTACTTTTGGCTCAAGGTATATCAAAAATATTAGTTTTACCTTGTACCGTTATACTTCCTTTGCTAATTTAGTAGGATTAAGTGAAATGGCGCAGGGCTATATTAAGTAGGAGTTTGGCATGAGCATAAAAAACAAACCCGTTTTGCTGTCTGTTATCTTGTCGTTTGTTGTGTTTCTTGGAGGTATGATTCTGAACCTCCCGGAATTTCTGTTTGGACACGGAGCAACCATGAAGAATCTGGTTGTTTCATGTATATATATATTAGTTTGGATTTCTGTTCTGATTATGGCTACAAAAGGCAAGTCCCGAAAGACTTTGATGTATTGTTTAATATTTTGGATTTTAACATCAATGTCTGCTATAATGACTTTGATGGGAAATATGTCTGACGCCCCTGGAGGTTTGGGAATAATCTTCGTTTTCTTGTTTATGGGGCAGTTCTACGGAATAGTGTATTTTGCCGATAGTTATATATTTGCTTCGTTAGTAATTATCGTGATATCTTTATGTATGCTTGCCGCTGCAGTCGTATTGTATATTGTTTGCCACCGAACAAAACTGCCCATAAGCGACACAAAACCAGAGGAGAGAACCAAAGCAGCAGGCAGAACCAAATCGTAAAACGACCATTATAAATTTCGGAGGTATCGGGAAGCACACCAGTACCAAGCGAGGTGAACGCTAAAATATAGTCGCATTTACAATAATGAGTGGTTATTACTTTGATGTCACATTTGTCGCTTAGGTTGCAACAACATCAATAAAAAACAAGAAAATCCGCATTCTGAATACTGAATACTGAATACTGAATACTGAATACTGGATACTTGCGGGCAGAGCCCGCGCTAGTTGTTGCCCATTTTGGGCGGCTATGTTCCGATGAACAAGCAAGAACAGGGAGCAGAGGCTATGAAAAAATCCGTAATTTTGGCAGCCGGCGGTATTATCATTATATTACTATTTGTGACATTTCTGCTTATGAATACAAATGATAAGGGCGTACAACAGATAAGAATCGTAGAAAATTCAAGTGAGTGGACCATTGTTATAAACTATATTGACATTGGAGGCTACAGTATAAGGAAGATGGATAAAGATGAGAATGAGGAAGTGTATTTTGGTGAGATACTGGTTGAGGATGACGGATTGTTAGGCGAAAATCGAATCGAAATCATGTTTTATGGTGCTAAAGCAAGTTATAAGTTAATCAATAGGTACCCGTTTGGAATAGTTCATAAGCTTAAAGACGTGCCAGCCGACTTAAAGTCTAACTTTAACATTAGAACGACTTCTTTCCCAGGGTTTTCCGGGTTTGCAGTTCGTATTGGTTCGAATGAACCAATAAACATTGAAGAACAGGATTATACTCAAATTCATCATGCAATAGGAAGTATTAAGATTACGATTGAGCAGTGAAAAACAAGATTGAGAGGAGAACGTTATGTCCACTCATAAA
>WRJI01000008.1 GCA_009778595.1 Peptococcaceae bacterium
GAGGTGGATCGACCCTTGGGGATTGTCACCAAGTAGCAAACTGGATCGAGCACTTGGCGGCGTAGTTGGCGATCAGATGCAGGCGATGCACTTGCTTCCCGTAGCAGAATGGGCAAGATATTCCTCATTCCTTGACGAGATCGGAATGGGAGGGATGCGGGATGTGGCCGGAAAAACAAGTTCGGCTTTTGGGGGGCTGGCTGGCTCGGCTTTAACAAGAGGGAGCCTCCAATCCCCCGCCTGACGGAGACCAGGATAAGCGTAAACATTTGCGGGCTTTTGGATCCTCCCGAAGCTCAATCATGCATTGGGACTGTTGCCGACACGACGATTTGCCTTTTACCCAAAAAGCCTTTAGAATTGAACGAAGAGTAGTTTTTCTCAGCGCGAAAGAGGGTAAGAACATATGAACAACACACCAGAGCAGCTCTATGACGTCGCCATAATCGGTGCCGGTCCCGCAGGGTTGACTGCGGCAATTTACGCGGCGCGAGGCGGACTGACAACGGCTGTTTTTGAGTCCTCCGGTCCGGGAGGGAAAGCCGCATTGACGGACCGGATTGACAATTATCCCGGGTTTGCCGACGGGACAAGTGGATTCGAGTTAATGAACGCTTTTTATGAGCAAGCAACCAACGTCGGGGCCCGGTTTTTTTTCGAAGAGGTTCGGGATGTGTACCTGAAAGATGATGTGAAAAAGGTGCGGACACCGGCTCGGGAACTGCCGGCTCGAGTTGTGATTATTGCGTCGGGGTCCCGTCAGCGCACATTGGATATCCCGGGCGAAGATACTTTTCACGGGCGCGGCGTTTCCTATTGCGCAACCTGTGACGGGCCTTTTTTTCGGGACAAACACGTTGTGGTGGTTGGCGGCGGCAACTCGGCTTTGCAAGAAGCTTCCTATCTGACGAAGTTCGCCCACCTGGTCACCCTCGTACACAGACGGGAAGAGTTTCGAGGGTCACCGGCCGCTGTCGCTGAGGCCGGGAATAATCCCAAGATCGAGTTTCGCCTTAATTATGCGCCCAAAAAAATCACCGGTGATGATAAAGTAACCGGTCTTGAGGTGGAGAGCACAGTGAATCATGCCACCGAGCTGATTCCATGTGACGGCGTGTTTGTATATGTCGGATCTCAAGCCGGCGCCAATTTCACTGCTGCCGGTGTGGATATTGACGCGAGCGGTTATATTAAGACCGACGCATCGATGCAAACCAATATCAAAGGTGTTTATGCGGCAGGGGATATCAGGGAAACGGTGTTGCGACAGGTCGCTACCGCCGTGGGAGACGGCGCGATTGCCGCGGTGGCAGCCGAGAAGTTTTTGTTGCGGCATGGGACGGATGCATCGTAATGGATCTGAAAACCTATGTGAAAACATTTCCGGTCACATGTTCTTTGATCACCCTCATTGTCATCGTCTTTTTGATGATGACTCTGGCCGGAGGCTCGACGAATGAGGGGGTGCTTTTGCGGTTTGGCGCGAATTATGCTCCCTTGATTCAAAAGGGGGAGTATTGGCGTTTGGTGACCTGCAATTTTTTGCATATCGGGTTTATGCATCTGGCTTTGAATTCTGTGGCCTTGATTGCTTTGGGGGGTATGGCGGAGACTTTATTTCGCAGGTTCAAATATAGCGTGCTCATTCTGTTGAGCGGCTTTTTTGCGGCTTTAACCAGCTATATGTTTCATCCGAATTCGATTTCGGCAGGGGCGTCCGGCGCGGTATTTGGCATCGTCGGCGCGATATTGATTACAGCCTTGAGAAATCAGCGTTTCAGAGCAAGCGGCTTGACCTCTTCCTTGGTTTTTCTGGTTGTTATCAATCTCATTTTCGGTTTTATGACAGATTATGTTGACAACGCGGCGCATATTGGCGGCTTGGTTGCCGGTCTGGCGATCGGCGGTTTTTACCGGGTGATAGGCCGTTTCGATTGAGTTATAGACAGCAACTTGTTATTGTTTTTTCGAGAAGGATTCGCGGGGGACGCTGAGGAATACTATAGAATAAAGGCACACAGATGTGAGAAGAGGGTTCAATGGTAATATCCCGATCAGAATCTGCCGGTCGATCCCGTGGGGCAAAAACGCCACAAGAGAAGCGCACACGCAGCCGTATTAAGAAGAGAAAATATTTTCGCCGCGAGAAGCTTGTTTATGTGCTTTTTGGGTTCGCATTCATTTTTATTGTGGTTTGGCTTGCGTACCTCCAACTCTTTAACGCGTCGGAAATTCGCGCGATGGGGTCCCGGTTTGCTTTGACAGAATCTCCGGTGTCAACGCCTTTTCGGGGCCGTATTGTGGACGCTCAGGGCCAGCTTCTGGTTTCCAGTGTTGAGGAGCGGCAAATCTTCGTGGATCCGGTTTTCATCAAGAGTTTTATCGGCTCATCCCGAAACACGAAGGGCTGGACGGCTGATTCTGTGGCAGAGACTTTGTCAGAAATGTTGTCTTTGGATAAAGGACATCTGACGGAGGTTCTCCGGCGGGATGTTCAGTATGAGCGTATCGCTTCCAATGTTGATCTGGAGTTGGCTCAGGCGATAATGGATCTTGGCATTGACGGTGTGGGTTCCCATAAGACCTATCGTCGTTGTTATCCTTTACAGACGTACGCAGCCGGGTCTTTGGGCATTGTGTTGCTCGATGGCAACGGTGCGGAAGGTGTTGAGCGATCCTACAACAACGAACTTCTGGGCAAGGGATTCTCCGGTCCCCAGTCCCTGAAATTGACGCTGGATTCGACGATTCAGCATTGGATAGAGAAGGAAGTCATAAGGCTGGTCAGAGAATATAGTCCGGATCGGGTTTGTGTTCTGGCTATGGATCCCAAGTCGGGAAAAATCCTGGGTAACGCATCTTACCCGAGTTTCGATCCCAACGACTATCAGAAGAAATCTATGGAAGACAGGAAAAACTTGGCGGTGACCATGACGTATGAGCCTGGGTCTGTCTTCAAAATCATCACCGGCAGCGCCGCGGTGGAGGAAGCCGTGATAACCCAGAATGAGCTTTTTAACGATCCGGGGTTCTTGAACGTGGGGCGGAGAACGATTACCAATTGGGACGCCAACACGATTCAACATGGACTTGTGACTTTTTCGGATGGGATGATTTCTTCTTCCAATGTCGTGTTGGCGCAGGTGGGGCAGCGGTTAGGCCGGGACAAGTTTTTTTCGTATCTGCGTTCTTTTGGGTTTGGCGAAAAAAGCGGTGTGGATTTGCCGGCAGAAGAGATGGGCCTGCTTGTGGATGAAAGAGAAACCCGTGAGATCGAGCTGGCGGTTATGTCCTTTGGGCAGTCCAATCTGGTGACGCCGGTTCAGATGCTTTCGGCGATCTGTGCGGTGGCCAACGGCGGCACCCTCTATAGGCCGTATATTGTCGATACGATTTATGACAGTCAGGAGAATGTTGTGCGGCAAAACCAGCCAAAGATTGTGCGTGAGATTCTGTCTCTGGAAACATGTTCTATTATGAATGATATTCTGATTGATGTTGTTGAAGAGGGGACCGGTGGACGGGCGAAGATTTCCGGCATTAGGGTGGCGGGTAAAACGGGGACGGCGCAAAAGCTCAATCCGGATACCTTAGAATATTATGACAATGTCCATATTGTTTCTTTCGGGGCCTACGCACCGGCTGATGATCCCAAAATCGCGCTTTTAATTGTTGTTGACAACCCTCATGGGCAAGAGGTTCTGGGGGGACAGGTGGCCGCGCCGGCGGCAAAAAATATTCTGGAAGGTGTTCTGCATTACATGGGGGTTCCTGTGGAGAAAGATACACCGGATGATATCGACAGTTTCAAGTCGACAGAGGGTCCGTCTTCAACAGAGGTTAACCCGGAAAGACCCTTGATCAGCGGTGAAGCCTGCGTGCCCAACCTCCGGGGGATGACTATGGGGCAAGCCGGACAAGCTCTGTCTGCCCAAGGTCTGACATTCTCTTTCGAGGGTAGCGGGCTGGTTATTGGGCAGTCGCCCAAGGCAGGAAGTATTGTGAATGTGGGGGATCAGGTCAAGGTTACGTTTGAGAGTCACGATTGATCTTGTCTGTCAGGGACTGTAATACGGATTGTGTATTGCCTTTTTCCAATATTGACTTTAGAATAAGACTTGTAAGATGACTTATTCAGCTGAGAGGTTGATAGCCAGTGAACGAAACACCTGAGTCTTATGACAGAAATGAACTGGAATTTGCTTGTGTGGATGTGAGTCGGCAAGCCCGCCAGGGGTTTGCAGAGGTTGTGTTCTGTCAGGGAAAAACTCATGAACAGATCGTCTCGATTTTGGGGTCTCTTTTCAAGGAGTGTTCAGGCAATATTTTAGCGACCCGTGCGGATCCTGACGTGTATAAATATGTTGCCAAATATTTGGAAGGCGTGGAGTATAATGAATTAGCCCGGACGATGGTTTGGCGGCGAGGACCTCAGACCGAAAAAGGACGAATCTTAATAGTTTCAGCGGGAACGTCTGATGTTCCTGTGGCAGAGGAGGCGGCTGTGACGGCTTCGATTATGGGCAATCGGGTTGAACGGTTGTATGATGTTGGCGTCGCCGGAATTCATCGCGTGCTGGTACATATGGATATGATCCGGCAGGCGCGGGTCCTGGTGGTGGTCGCGGGGATGGATGGTGCGTTGCCCAGTGTTATCGGCGGTCTTGTCGATAAGCCGGTCATTGCTGTTCCAACCAGTGTGGGTTATGGGGCCAGCTTCGGGGGATTGGCAGCCCTTCTGACGATGTTGAATTCCTGCGCGGCGGGGGTCGGGGTCGTCAATATTGATAACGGGTTCGGTGCCGGGAGATTGGCGGCGACGATTAATCAGTTGACATGAAAAGAATCTACGTGTGAGTATAACGCGTGAGTAAGGGAGTGTTGAGTATGATTGTGGTGATCGGAATGGGTCCGGAACAAGCGGAATGGCTGCCGTCACATACTCTGGAGGCGATAGGTTCCTGCGATTCTCTTATCGGAAGCCAGAAGATGAAGACTCTTTGCCGTGATGTGTCCGGTGTTAAAGAGAAGAAGTTCCATCTGTCAGGCAACTATTTGCAGACTCTGGAACTGGCGAAGAATTATCACAAACAGGATAAACGGTTAGGGGTATTGGTTCCTGGAGATCCGGGGTTTTTCGGCGTTTTACCTCATCTCAGAGAGGTTTTTGCTCCTGAGGAAATCGAACTGCATCCGGGGATCGGGACAGTTCAGTTGCTTTTCGCTAAAGCCGGGATGCCTTGGCATGACGCGACTTTTTTTGATCTGGAGGATCACGAAGTTGACGTGCTGCCCCGGGGGATTCTGCGGCCCCTGGTGGTGATGACCCGGGAGAAGAATACAGCCCAGCAAGTGGCGCAGATTTTTCTTGAGCGATCGCAAAATCCGACGATTGCAGTGGGGAAAAATTTGGGCCGCCCCAAAGAATTCTTCCGGACCTTTACGGCGATGGCTTTGGCGCGTCACCCAGAAGCCTTGTGTGATGTTGCGTTACTTGTTCATGCCGGGAATTATCAGAATTCATGGCTCAAGGGAGGTTTGCGTATCGGTATTCCTGACCGGGAGTTTGTCCGGGGCGATGCGCCAATGACCAAGGCGGAAATTAGGGTTCAGGTTCTGGCAAAAGCCCAGATTTCTTTGTATGACTATATTTTGGATGTGGGATCCGGTACCGGCAGCATTGGGATCGAGGCTGCCGCCATTGCTAATGAGGGGATGGTTTTTGCTATCGAAAACAATCGGGAAGCCCAACAGCTTATCCGTGCTAATATGCGAAAGTTTGCCGTGGCTAACTTGAAGTTGGTTTCCGGAACGGCTCCGGAAGTATTTTCCAAGATCCCACCCGTTAACGTATGCATTATCAACGGAACTCGGGGTAGATTAAGAGAAGTACTTACTGAGGCCCCGCTTGTTCCGGGGGGACGCATGGTTGTAACGGCGGTGAGCTTGGAAAAGGTTGCTAACGCGCTGGCTATTATGAAAACTCTCGATTTTGATGAAATCGAGATTGTTTCTCTGCAAGCGGTGCGCTGGCCGGAAATTGATAACTTGCATGTTGCTCAAGCTATCAATCCCGTATTCATTATTTCGGCACGGAAAGCGTTGCTCGAGAGTTCCTGATTCGCTGGTTCGAATCGATTGAGATGGAAGAGCAGGGGTTTTTCGAAGGTTTTAGAAAAAATCTATGGAGGTCGAGAATTATGGCGAGGATGGCGATTAACGGGTTTGGGAGAATCGGGCGGTTATCTCTGCGGGCGGCACTGCAAAAGAATAGCCCTGTAGAAGTCGTTGCAGTGAATGATTTGGGCAAACCGGATATGTTGGCGCATTTGTTCAAGTATGATTCGATTCATGGAAACTTGCCTTATGATGTCAGCCTTGATGGCGATACAATGAAAGTGCAAGGGAAAAGTATTAAACTTCTTGCTGAACGGGATCCTGAGAAGCTTCCGTGGGGCGATTTGGGCGTCGATATTGTTGTGGAATCAACAGGTCGGTTTGTTGCGAAACCTGACGCGAGCAAGCATTTGACGGCAGGCGCGAAGAAGGTCGTCATATCGGCTCCGGGCAAGGATGAAGATATCACGATTGTTATGGGCGTCAATGAGTCGATGTACGATCCTCAAGCCCATAACATTATTTCTAACGCTTCTTGCACGACCAATTGTCTGGCGCCTGTAGCGAAAGTGCTGTTGGATTCTTTTGGCATTGAGCAGGGGATGATGACCACATGCCATTCGGTGACGAACGACCAGAGGATTCTGGATTTTGAGCATAGCGATTGGCGTAGGGCTAGGGCAGCTTTCAATTCGATGATTCCGACGACAACAGGGGCGGCCAAAGCAGTATCTCTTGTTATTCCCGAACTGAAAGGCAAGATGCACGGCATGGCGATCCGGGTGCCGACGTCCAATGTTTCGGTGGTGGATCTTGTGATTGTGTTGAGTCGACCGACGACGAAAGATGAGGTTAACGCTAAGCTGAAAGCCGCTGCCGAAGGGCCGCTGAAAGGAATCATGGCCTATTGCGATCTGCCTTTGGTTTCCGTGGATTTCAACGGGGATGCCCACAGCTCAACCGTCGACGCCCTTTCCACAATGATGGTCGGAGACAGAATGCTTAAAGTATTGTCCTGGTATGATAACGAGTGGGGGTATTCGAACCGCATTGTTGATCTTGTCAATCATATTGCGTCTTTCTAAGCCTTGTCGCTGAAGAGGGGGGGCGTCGCTGCGCTTGATCGGAAGCGCAGCAACGCCCGGATGGGGGAACAGAATAACGAATATCGAGCGGGAGGCTGTCATGAGAAGAACCAAAATAATTTGTACTTTGGGACCTGCCACGAAATCTCCGGAGATGGTCAGAAGGTTGATGGAAGCAGGCATGAACGTCGCGCGGCTGAATTTTTCCCACGGGACTTATGATGAACATCAGGATTTGATTGATACAATTAAAGAGCAAGCGGTATTGTTGGAGCTGCCGGTGGCGATCCTTCTTGACACGAAAGGGCCGGAGATTCGTACAGGTTTGATGCCTGATGCAGGCGTGGCGCTGCAAGACGGACAGGAGTTCTTGCTGGATCTTGACAATGCTGTCGGGTCCCTCGAAAGGACATCGGTTTCTTATGAGAAGCTTTGGCGGGAAGTGGCTGTGGGGTCACGTATTCTTCTCGATGACGGTCTTATCGAGCTTCGGGTTGTTGAGATTACGGCGGGGCGTATCGCGACCCGTGTTGTCCATGGCGGGTTGCTGCAGTCCCGCAAGGGTGTGAATGTCCCTGGGGTTTCTATTCAGTTGCCGGCATTGACAGAGAAGGATATTAAGGATATTGAGTTTGGGTTGGCTAATGAGGTGGATTTCATCGCAGCCTCTTTTACCCGCAAGGCTGCCGATATCATGGAAGTGCATAAGGTTGTGGAACGTCACAAGAGTCGGGTTAAGATTATCGCAAAAATTGAGAACCGTGACGGCGTTGAAAATGTTGAGTCCATTCTCAACGTATGCGACGGGATTATGATTGCCCGGGGGGATTTGGGTGTTGAAATCCCGGTTGAGGATGTTCCTGTCTCCCAGAAGGAAATCATTTGTCGTTGCAATGCGATTGGGAAAACGGCCATTGTTGCCACGCAAATGTTGGATTCAATGATACGGCGGCCACAACCGACCAGAGCTGAAGCCAGCGATGTGGCCAACGCCATTCTGGATGGAGCGGACGCCATTATGCTTTCCGGTGAGACCGCGTCGGGGCGGTTTCCGGTTGAAGCGTTGGAGATGATGGATCGGTTGGCCAGGCGTACGGAGGAGATTGTGTTCCAAACGAAGTGTCCCGGCAAACATGCTGATTCTATTTCTGACGCCATTGCCCATGCCAGTGCCACCCTTGCTGAGGATCTCAACGCCACGGCGATTATTACACCGACCCAGACCGGGTTGACACCGAATTTTATCGCAATGCACCGACCAAGGGCGTTGGCGATTGCGACGACGCCGTTTCCTCAGACTGCGAGGATGTTGGCGTTGACTTGGGGTGTCTACCCGATTATCGTTCCTGATGTGGAGGGTACCGATGAATTGCTTTCTGTGTCTGTGACCTATGCCCAGAAGAATAATATGATCAAAACAGGAGATATTGTCGTTCTTACGGCAGGGGTCCCTGTGGGTCAGGCAGGGACAACCAACTTGATTAAGGTCCAGGTCGTGGGGAAGGTTCTGGCTCGGGGGCTGGGGATTGGGCATGCTGTAATTTCGGGGACGGCCAGCCGGTTGGTGGATTCTGAAGAGTTTGTTGATGGGCAGATATTTGTGGCCGGTACTACCGGCAGCGAAGATATGTCTGTCATTGCTAAGGCCGGAGCCCTTGTGGTTGAAGAAGGGGGACTGACCTCTCATGCCGCGATCGCGGCGCTAGAATACAAGATTCCGGCTGTGGTGGCGGCTCATGATGCCATGAAACAAATACGAGAGGGCCAATTTATCACTGTTGACGCGATCACAGGTGTTATTTATGAAGGGGTGGTGTCAATGCTTTGAGGACGAATACATAACCTTGCGAGCGAGCTGATTCGCTGATTCGTAATGTATTTGTGAATCTTGCGGTTTTCTGGTATGCTGTGGGCTGAGGGTTTTTGCGGGAGCGATTCCCCACCCATGCTTGTTTGGAGTAAAGGAGAGAAAAGAAATGGATCGCGTTTACAATTTTTCAGCTGGACCGGCAGCATTACCGGTTAAGGTGCTGGAAAAAGCACAAAAACAATTGGTTGCCTATGAGTCGGCCGGCATGTCGGTCATGGAGATGAGTCATCGCTCAGCCGCATTCGAAGAAATCATTGCGAACGCTCAAGAAATGTTGCGGCGTCTTATGAATATTCCGCCGAATTATCACGTGCTGTTTCTTCAGGGGGGAGCCAGTTCTCAGTTCTCGATGGTTCCCATGAATTTGATGCGCCAAGGGAAAGCGGATTTCGTGATAACCGGTCAATGGGCCAAAAAAGCCGCTGAGGAAGCAGCACGGTATGGTTCGGTTAACAAGATCGCATCGTCGGCGGATCGGACTTTCGCCTATATCCCGGAATTGGATACGGATACATTCGATCGGGAAGCCGATTATTTCCATATTACCGTGAACAACACAATATTTGGGACTCGGTTTTCGAGTCTGCCGGATACGGGAAACGTGCCATTGGTGACGGATATGTCCAGCTCGATTCTTTCTGAGGTGTATGATGTCAACCGATTCGGATTGATCTATGCGGGTGCACAAAAGAATATCGGACCGGCAGGTCTGACCATTGTTATTATCAGGGATGATTTGGTGGGGACCACGTTGCCTGGGACGCCGACCATGTTTGACTATAAGGTTCATGTGGAGAATAAGTCTCTTTATAATACACCGCCGACTTTTGCTGTCTATATCGCGATGCTTGTTTTTGAATGGTTATTGGAACAGGGTGGGGTCAGCGCAATTCAGCGATTGAATGAAGAAAAGGCGGCTCTTCTTTACGATTTCCTGGATGCTTCGAAGCTTTTTGAAGGAACCGTGGATCGAAGGGATCGTTCCCTGATGAATGTTCCCTTTGTGACGGGGAAACCGGATGTTGATGCCAAGTTCATCAAGGAAGCCAAGCAAGCCGGGTTGGTTAATCTGGGCGGGCACCGTTCTGTAGGCGGTATGAGAGCGAGCATCTATAACGCCATGCCCCGGGAGGGTGTGGAGGCTTTGGTGGTTTTCATGAAGAAGTTTGAGGCGGATAATATATAATTTTTTGTGGAGGATTGAGCATGTATAAGATTGTTACGTTGAATAATATTGCTAAGCAGGGATTGAGTTGTTTTTCTGAGGATAATTATGTTATTTCTAACAAAGACGACAATCCGGATGGGATTGTCCTGAGAAGTTTTAATATGCATGATATGGAATTGCCGGCTAGCCTGAAAGCGGTGGCCAGGGCCGGAGCCGGCGTCAACAATATTCCTGTGGAGGCTTGTTCGGAACGGGGTGTTGTTGTGTTCAATACACCGGGGGCGAATGCCAACGCGGTTAAGGAACTGGTGCTGGCGTCTCTGCTGTTGTCTTCCCGGAAGATCGTGCAAGGCATAACGTGGGTAAAGACTCTACAAGGCCGGGAGGATGTGGCAGAGGCTGTTGAGAAGAATAAAGCTCAATTCATCGGGCCGGAAATCTTAGGCAAAAAGCTTGGGGTCATTGGTCTTGGCGCTATTGGTGTGCTTGTGGCTAACGACGCGTATCGTTTGGGAATGGAAGTCTACGGGTTTGACCCCTTTATTTCTGTGGATGCGGCCTGGAATCTGTCCCGGCATATAACCAAAGCGGCTTCTTTGGATGAAATCTATCGCACCTGCGATTATATTACCATCCATGTTCCTTTTGGTTCCAAGACGGAGAATATGGTGAATAAGGACAGCTTTGCGTTGATGAAAGAAGGGACGCGGTTGCTTAATTTCTCCCGGGCCGGCCTGGTCAATAATGACGATTTACTGAAAGCCATCGCTGCCGGGACGATCGGTTGTTATGTGACAGATTTTCCTGTCCCGGCGCTGTTGGGGAATGAAGCCGTTATACCTGTTCCTCATCTGGGGGCTTCTACGCCGGAATCTGAAGAGAACTGCTCTGTTATGGCAAGCAAGCAACTGAAGGATTATCTTGAGTATGGTACAATTGTTAATTCGGTGAATTATCCCAACTGTTATCTGCCTCACAGCGGTCGAAGAAGATTCAGCGTTATTCACAAAAATGTTCCCAAGGTGATTGGGGCTTTGACAGAACTTCTTGGTGACAAAGGAATCAATATCAGCGATATGATTAACAAGAGCCGAGATAAAAATGCCCTGACTCTCATTGATGTTGATGTTGATGCGACCCGGGAAGTGGATGAGGCTCTTCAGTCTCTGAGGTCGGAAATGCTGAATATGGATTCAGTGATCAATGTAAGGATCCTCTAGAACCGGCCATGATAAGATAATTATCGCGAGGGTTATTTGGAGAGGTTTGTATGATTGTCAGAGCTTTTACGGCCATTAGGCCGGTACCTGAGTATGCCGCACTTGTGGCGGCATTGCCCTATGATGTTATGAGTTTAGCTGAAGCCAGAGAGATGGCCCGGGATAATCCGTATTCTTTTTTGCGTGTGGACCGGGCGGAGATCGATTTGGCGGATGATATCGATCCTTATGACGAGCTTGTGTATGAACGGGCCCGGGCAGCGTTGGTTATGTTGATGGAGAAGGGAGTCCTCAGGGAAGAGGAAACCCCTTGTCTGTACATTTATCGGTTAACCAGGGAGGGCCGTTCCCAGACTGGGATTGTCGCCTGTGTGGGTGTTGACGATTATTTGGGAAACCGTATCAAAAAGCATGAGTTGACTCGCGAAGATAAAGAGCGGGATCGTGTCCGCCATGTGGATGTCTGTAACGCTCATACCGGTCCGGTGTTTTTGATTTATCGGGCGCAGGTTGAGATCGCTGCCGCCGTGACGGCTTGGCAGCAGGAGAGGGAAAGGGTTTGCGCGTTTACTGCTGAGGATAACGTGTGTCATGAAGTATGGCGTATTGACGACAGGAGTTTGGTGGAGCGGCTGGAGGAGGCTTTCTGCTGTGTGGAGGCTTTCTATATTGCCGACGGGCACCATCGCATGGCGGCGGCAGCACAGGTGTGTCAGAAGAGACGGCAGGAGAATCCGGTGTTTACGGGGCAGGAAGGTTATAATTACGCTCTGGCGGTGGCCTTTCCGGATGATCAGATGCGCATTATGGCTTACAATAGGCTGGTGCGGGATCTAAACGGGCTGACAGAAGTGGATTTTGTGCGGAAGGTCGAAAAATATTTTTGTGGTGGTCGATGTGACGGACACGTTTGTCAATTGACAATGGATGGTGATGTTTTGGGGATTGCAAGCGCGGGCAGACCGACAAAACCCCGATGTATCGGCATGTATTTGGGAAAAAAATGGTATATGCTGAATATGCCGGAGTCTTCTGTTCCGGATGATCCGATAGAGGTTTTGGATGTTTCGTTGCTGCAGAATAGGATCTTGGGGCCGATTCTGGGGATTCACAATCCCCGGCGGGATCAGCGGATAGATTTTGTCGGTGGAATCCGCGGGTTAGGGGAACTGGAAAGACGGGTCAATTCCGGAGAGATGGCGGTAGCTTTTGCTTTGCACCCTATTTCGATTGACGAACTGTTTCGTGTGTCTGACAAAGGTGAAACGATGCCTCCGAAGTCCACTTGGTTTGAGCCTAAGCTGCGGAGCGGATTATTCGTCCATAAGTTGTGAACAGTGAACGGGAAATCAGGTGACCCCGTTTTTATCGAAATACTTAATAGATAGGTTGGAGCCGTTTTTGTCGCATTGTCCCATGGCGAAGATCGTTAGACCCAAAGCCGGTCCGTATTTTGCCATCGTGAAATCCGGGCCTGACGGGACGGCATTGCCTTGATGAGGATGGGTGTGTACAAAACCTACTGGTTTATCTGTTATGCTGGGCTTTTTCAAATAGCCCAGCACCAAACCGTTAACAACAGTCCACCAATTTTTTGTTTTGAATCCCTGATACGCTTTTCCGAAGAAGTATTCACTTCCGCGTCTGAATAAGACCGCCCCGTATTCAATATTATCACTTTTGGGGGCGTATTCCTTTATCCAGGTCTCGATGACAGTATGATAATTTTTCGCTGGGTTTACATTTTGTTCTGGGGACATATAACCATCTCCTTGTTTTGGTGTGTTGTTTATTTAGTCCTTACTCATGAGGCTCTTTACACACTATACACTAATGCGGGCTACGCCCGCAAGTATCCAGTATTCAGTATTCAGGATTCAGAATGATTCAGGATACTTTGAGCCTTGCCGCGGCGGAGCATAGAGCCGCACAAGACCGGAGAACGGTTTGCGGGGCAGGCCACGTCCAGACCGCCCCCCCTAGGGCTAAGATCCCCAATAGCGCAGACTTTTTTGGCCGCATTTTTGACCGCAGCCCCCGAGCCGGGGACACAGACCGAGTCGGCAAAATGTTGGAGCATGGGGATATCGTTTTCGCTGTTGCCGATAACCGTGACAAAGGACTCGAAAAGTTGCAGGTGTTTGCAGATTTCCAGGATCCCGTTGAGCTTGGATGCTTCTTTGGAGACGATACCGCAGGTATTGTCTTCCAGAACAAAACGGGTACCGAATGCTTTGGCACCGGCTTCGGCATGTTTTCTGAGGGCCGTCATTTGAAGGGGGGATTCAAGGGTGTTATCCATGAACGCGTGGTTTTGCAAAGTGATTTTATGCAGAATCCCGTCTTCCCGATAGGGAATGACTTGAGCCGGAAAGGATGCCTCCATATGAGTCTGCACAGATTCATTCAGAGGGATGATTCTTTTATAGTTGTCGGAAAAAATACGGATATCGGAACCTTCTGCGAAAACCCCACCGGCGATGTATCGCCAGATCTTGTCGCCGGTTTGCCTGGCAAAGGGGAAGGGGAGAGATGTGGCCAAAAAAACGAGTCCTGTTTCCGCGAGAAGATCAACGGCTTGAAGATGTTTATCTGGTATTGTGCCGGAGATGTCGGTCAAGGTTCCGTCCATATCAAAGAAAAAAGCTCTTTGCTGATTCGGGATTCGAAAAGCGCGGTCTTTTTCCAGTCCGCAAACGTCAAAGATGTCGGTCCGATTTGAGTAGGCCAGATAACAATGGCAGGAGCGCGTGTTCCGGATTATCTTTGAGGGTGTGGGGGGTGTTTTGTGGTTTAAGGGAACCGGCACAGGTGTGGGGTTTGGTGGGAGGCTTGAGGACGTGGGTGGGGGAGAGAAGGGTTGTGGGTCGTAAATGTTGCCTAGCTTATTTCTGCTGATGAGACAAGGGAAGATGGTCCCGTTCGCTTCAACGAAGAAGCTTTCTTTGCCTCCCCGGCAATGTGCCGGTTGGGCAGGATGATCCTGAAGTTCATAGATAAACAGCGGATCGATGGCAAGAAGATTGCTGATATCATGCTGTGTATAGGTTATGTTCATGCCTTCTGCCGCGTTAATCCAGAGGTAGATGTTTCTCGGCAACAGACGGCGCAATTCTGTAAGTATTTCAGTATGTTTGGGGAGTCCAACAGCCCCGACGGAGAAGAGAATCTTGTTTTGATAGAGTTCCTGACATTGTTTCAGGAACTGATCAAGGGATGTCTGGGTAGGATGGAAGGTACACCACAACCTGATCTTGCTGAGCACAGATTTGGTGTTGTTCATGTCCCGGCGTGATTGGTTTTTGGGACTGAAACCTAGGTGTCCCAAGAAATTTTCGACAGAAAAACTGAGGTTGGTTTGGCAGCCGACTTTGGCAATGGACGCGCTCGCACAAAGTTGTGCCAGAGCTTCTTGGTAATAGGAATGGATAAGGGCTTCTCCGTGGGGAACAAACATAACGGAAAGATTGTTGCCGATTTCGGGGACCTTGGCACAGAATTTTTCCAAAGCCAACCGATCTCGGGCTCTTTCTCTGTCTAAAGCTTCTTTCTTGGCGTAGGCTCTTTCTTGAGCTTGGGTTCCTTCCTTAATGGGAGTCTCTTCTTTGGTGTAGACCTCTTCCTTGGTATGGGTTGATCGCGAGGTTTTGTGAAAAGGACAGTAGGAGCACCGATAGTTGCAGGATCGCAACAAACCTCGATAGTATATGGTGTTGTGATGTTTGGTTTGACTAGACATTGAGCCTCTTCCGTTGTTCTGTTTTATGCCGGACTTCTTGAGAGATCAGGCTGGGACCAAGATTGTCTGAAAGGGACAACCCCAGGGGCGTCAGGCTGATTTGGGTATTGTGGATTCGGGTGTAGGGATTGTCTTGACGGGACCATTCGTAGAGAACAGGGAAATCGTCACAAAGTTCTGACAGAAAAGTCTCCCGGTATTGGGCAGGGGAGACACCGAACACATGTAAAAGGTTTTTGATGACAAAGCGGCGTTTGAGTTCATCCTGGTTCAGCAAATAGCCATGTGTAACCAGTGTTTTGTTGGGTGTGGCTATATAGTGTTCAATGATTTGCTTGCATGGGGTCCGGCCTGGTGCATATGGCTGGGAATAGTGAAGATTCCCCAGATAACTGCGGCCGCCGCAGCCTATGGCCAACATCGGGTCAAAACCGCAGCTTGTCGGGGAGGGGGAAGGGGTTTTGACGAATCGCCGCATGGAGATTTGGGTGTACCCTGATGATGTCAGGATATCTCGCGCCAGTAGGTACATGGCGTAGGTGTGCTCATGAATGTGTAGGCCTGTATTTGCCAGGGCGGTTCCCTGGCGGATGTAGAGAGGGTAGACAAAGAATTCATCGGGTTCGAATTTGAGCCCTTCCTCCAAGGAGGTTTGGAGTGAGGAGAGAGTTTGTTCCGGGATTCCGTAGATCAGATCCAGGTTGAGAGTCGGAAAGCGGAATGCTTTGAGCAATTCCAAGGCCTGGTACACAGCTGTGGTTGGATGGTGGCGTTTCAGTACGGCCAGTTCATTGTCCAAAAAACTTTGGACGCCTATGCTGACCCGGTCGGTTTGGTATGTTTCTAGAATTTGCAGCTTGGTTTTGGTGGTTTCGTTAGGGGAGGTTTCGATGCAGGTATAGGCTTGGCTCTGATCAGGCAGCAGGCATAGGAGCTTATCCAGCTGGGCCTCAGAGAATATCAGAGGGGTACCTCCGCCTATGGTGATTTGTTGTGAGTTGCCGGGGATTTCTGGCAGGCCAAATTGGGCGATCTGTTGTTTCATAGCGTCTAAGTAACGGTCGAAGGTTTCTCCGGTCTGACCTGTTATGGAAAAGAGATTGCAGTACCCGCATTTGGTTGCACAAAAGGGTATATGGAAATAGATCTCGGCTTGGGCAAGATCACAGGTATTCAGATAGTCAAAAACGTTAATTCCCTTGAGAGGCTCATAGGCTGTCTTATGGGGATAGCTGTACATATAAGCTTGATAGATATCGGACAGTGCAATTGTCATGGATTCAGTCCCGCTTTTTTGAAAAGAGTTGAGATGTGAAAGCCCGGCTATGTCTATTCACAGAAAAAAATGTTTGTAAGGGACAGTATTGGTTACTTCATGGTTGAACCCGTGAAACAAATAGCCATCGTCTTGTTCCGGGTAGCATGACCCATGATCGGAGCAGGCGATGACGAAGGTTTCTCCTCGTCTGCGAAAGGCGTCGAAAAGTACAGGCAAACGTTGATCAACGTAACGTAGGGCGGCAGCGTGGGTTTCTATGGTGTCCTTCTTCTTGGTATTGTCCATATAAAAATAATTGGGGTAGTGAATCGCACAGATATTGATATACATCATAACTCGTCGGGCAGGTGCGATGTTCTCCAAGACCTCAACGGCTTTGGCGATCTGATGATCCGGGCTTGTTTTGACACTGCAGCCGAACCGGGGCGTCCAATAACTCTGCCGGAACATAGCCGGAAAAACCTTGCCAATATCGGAGCGGTTGTTAAAAAAGGCGACACCACCAATACACACGGTTTCATAGCCGACTTTTTCCAACCCTTGGATAAATGTCGGGCCGTCAAAGGCGAAGGATTTGGGCGGAGAGACTTTTCCCATGCCTATCCCTTTGGGGAAAAACAGCATGTTCTTCTTGGTCATGGGGGTGGGGTCCAATGATGTCGGCAAAAACCCCGCAAACATGGCGTGATGGGAAGGATAGGTGAAGTTTCCCGCCGCGCCGCGTTTTTCCCATGGACCGTATTGGTTGAGCACCGGAGTCCCGCCAATCTCCTGTTCTTGGTAAGCAACATCCCAACGGAGGGTGTCCAGGCATAGAAACAGGATATCCGTAGTGCCGACCACATCATTCATATTGAGGTTGTTTTTGTTGTCTTTTATGCCTTTCAGCAATTCTCCCGGGGAGGGGAGAGGAATTTCGGCCGGAAGGAAAAGCTCTTTAAGTCCCATAATGGTTTTTGCCCTGACTATTCTGTGTACAGGGGGTACATGTCTTCTTCATCGGCATAGTCTTCATCGGCTTCCTGTTGGTCTGTGACACTAACATCAAAAGGAAGCGCTTTCAATTTCTTCATCATGTCTTTGGACATGTAGTGGTAGTCGGCTTTAAGCTTTTTCAAACCGGACAGTTTATCCTGGGCGTCGAGAATCATCTGGCCGCCTTTGTCGGTCAGGCAACCGCAGGAAATATCCAGCACTTCCAATTGTGGCAGGATATCACTGGCCAACAGCAATTCCACAATTTCGTTTTGCTCTTTGCTGTTGGTAAAGCCCAGTTCTTTCAGGTTGGGGAACTTCTTGCTGCTGGCGAGTGCGGCCAGTTGTTCTAAAGTGCAATCATAACCATAGCTTTCAATGCCCAGGTAGAGAATGAGTTTTTTCAAGTTGGGCAGGTTGGATAGAGCCAGTTCTTCAACAACATTATGGGGCAGACCCCCGCAGATGATCTGGAGTTCTTCAAGGGAGTCATGATCCAGTTGAGTTGGGCCGAAGGAAAGGCTATTGGCCCCTTTAATCTTCAGGATTCGCAAATTAGGCAAAGCCCGCAGGAGGTCGCCATAACGGCTATACTGTATGATCCAGGATATTTCACATTCTTCAAAGTTCATATCGCCAATGAATAGAGATTCGATGTGCTGAAATCTCTCTTTGTTCGCAATCATCATGTCCAAAACATCACCGGGATCCTTCTCATAGCTTTCGCCCCAAGCCCCAATAGTTATATATTTCAGCTCAGGCAGACGTTTGTCCGCAAGGATTTTTGCGGCGAGTTCCTTGGGCTGATGCTCGTAATCTTCTTCGAAATAATACTTCTTGCCTTCGTTTTTAGCGGATTTGACATCATCTTCGGAAGACTCAGCATAGCCTTTTTTGGTTTTTTCGGCAATGAGTTTGTCGGCTTCTCGTTGGCATTTTTCGGTACTGTCAAAGGATTTGGTTGAGCTCTGCCCCGCTGTGCCGAGTTTGCCGTAAGTAACGGTGAAGCCGGTGTCTTCAATGTCAATGTTCCAGAATTTCTGGGAGTTGCCATCTTGATAAATGAAGCATCGTTTCATGGTCGTTGTTCCTTTCTGGGATTGGGTTGGAATAGGTCGGATAGGGGTAGTTGTAACTGGATCGAAGGGGCTAACCGGTTAGGCGGCGAATTTGGGATTTGTATATACGGTTTTCCGCAAAAATGTCCTGGTAGATGAGATCGCCTTGACCGTTGATTTCGATAATCATTGGGGCCAAAGTGTTTGCGTTGGGGTTGTTTTGTTTGTGGAGCAGGATATCGAGACCCGCCGCGTTAAGTCCCGGAAACAGGGCAACGGCTTGAAAACAAAGGATTTCTATCTCTGAAAGCAGGGCGGGTGAGAGAGCGAGTTCGGTAACAGCCAGAGCGTTGTCGTTGAGATGAAGATTGGTGATAGCTCCGGCGGATTGTCTCGCCACGATAAATTCCAGACAACCGAACTGGTAGACGATTCTGAGGTCGAAGGCTTTCCCATGAAAAGAGGATTTGGGGATCCATTCCTCGACGATGGCATCCAGAGCCAGCACACGGTTGACGGTTGCAGCGATATCATCGGGATTGCCGGTTTTTCGCAGCCTGTTGGTGTTGTGTAAGCGGTCCCTTGAAAACACTGAAGAGGTTTCCATCGTTTCTGCGCCGGTGATGGGGTTGAAGCGATAGGCCACAACGCCGGCTGCGCCTGAACCCAGGCGGGGCTTGATAAATACCTGCCGGATTCTTTTTGTGTCCATGGCTTGTCTCAGTTGGCCGAGAGAGGTTATGTGAGCCGGGGAGCCGTCGGAATCGGCCAGAGCAGGTGTCGTGGGCAACCCTCCTTTTTGCAGGCGCTGTTTGCAGATGAACTTGTCCAGTGTGTTCCAAAGAGCGTCGCTGCTGTTTAAAAGCTTGATGCCGGGGACCCGCTGTATCTCCCGCAGGAAGTTGTGATAACAGGTCATGACGGTGTTCAGGTCGTCAATAGGATAGGAAGCGGGAGGCGGCGGATCGATTTTGACAGTTTGGTTTTTCAGGCGGGAGAAGTCAAAGGTGAGCTTATAAGGTTGACGTTCAGGAGTATAGGGGTTCTCCGATTTAGCGGTTTCGGTCACAGGACGGTGGTCACACCGCGAGTCCACAGAATCCCTAAAGGAAGGGAGGGGTATGAGGGTGACGGATTCCTTGAGATCGTGAGCCGCTTTGAGGAAATATTCTGTTCTTTCAGTGTCGGGGTGTCCCAGAAGGATTAGACTCATGTTGGTTTTTGTGCTCCTATGCTTCTTAGTATACCAATTTTAAGCTTAATGGCAATAGGTCTCTTCACGGGTTTTGGAGGCTCCCAACGGGATGCCCTTGCGCCTTTTAGATGAAAATGCCATAATCAAGTGGGTGCGAGCTGCCGAAAGACTGGCAATCCCTTAGGCGATTTGGGTAGAGTACCAGCAGTAAAAGATCCTGTTGTCAGGTATCAGAAGATAGCAGAAGATAGCAGAAGATAGCAGAAGATAGCAGAAGATAGCAGAAGATAGCAGAAGGGGAGGGACTATATGCGGTCCATTAACTCAATAGTGATCATTGGCGCCGGGGCCTTAGGGGTTATGTATGGTTGGCAGCTCACCAATATGTTAGGCAAAGAGAAGGTTTGTTTTGCTGCTGACAGACAGAGACTTGAGAATTATGAAACCCAAGGGGTTTTTTGTAACGGCGAAAGGTGTGATTTTCGTTGGATTGACCGGGACGCTCCTGACAGAACTTACGATCTCGTTGTATTCGCGGTTAAATTCACAGCTATTGAGGCTGCGGTAGAAACAGCCGCGGCGTTTTCCCATAAAGAAACAATATTCCTTTCGGTTCTCAACGGTATCGAAAGCGAGAGGATCATTGGCGACGTTCTTGGGACAGAGCATCTGCTTTACTGTGTTGTTCACGGTATGGATGCGACCAGAGAGGGGCGGCATATCCGCTTTCGAAACACGGGAACCATCGTATTTGGTGACAAGGACAATCGGATGACGGAGGATGTGCAAGCGGTGTCTGATCTTTTGGATCGGGTGCAGGTTGCCTACCAGGTTCCCGATGATATCCGGTATAGAATGTGGAGCAAGCTTATGCTTAACACCGGGGTGAACCAGGTGGCGGCAGTTTATGGACTCAGTTACGGGGGCGTGTTGAAAGAGGCATCAGCCAGAAAGATGATGTTGGACGCCATGGAAGAAGCCAAGGCGGTGGCCGCTCGGGAAGGGGTCGCCTTGACTGATCAGGATGTGGATCGATGGCTGGCTGTTTTAGAATCTCTGGATCCGGAGGGGTTGCCGTCCCTTTACCAGGATGTTTTGGCCGGGAGGACGACAGAGGTGGAGCTTTTTTCCGGAACGGTTAGGAGGATGGGGCAAAAATATGGTATCCCAACACCGATTAATGATTTCCTTTATCAGGAAATCAAGATATTAGAAACGGCTTCGAGGAAATAGCTCCGAGGAAATCACATACTATTTGAATAGGAGCGTGACCCTATGAAAAAAGCAATCATTGAGTTCAAGGACGTATCAAAAACTTACGTCATGGGCGAAGTCAATATAAACGCGGTATCAAACGTCAATTTCACGATTGACGAGGGGGAGTTTGTCGTTATTCTCGGTGCGTCCGGCGCGGGTAAAACCACTATTCTTAATTTACTCGGCGGCATGGATAATGTATCGGGCGGCCAAATAATGGTGGATGGAAACGACATCACAAAATACGGCGAGAAGAAATTGACACTTTACCGCCGCGACAGCGTGGGGTTTGTATTTCAGTTTTATAACTTAATCGCAAACTTAAATGTATTGGAAAACGTAGAGTTTGCCGCTGAATCATGCAAAAATCGTTTGGAAGCGTTGGACGTTTTAGGTCAAGTCGGGCTTTCGGAACGGCTTGACAACTTCCCGTCGCAACTCTCGGGCGGCGAACAACAGCGTGTTGCCATTGCGCGAGCAGTTACGAAAAATCCGTTATTGCTTTTGTGCGACGAACCAACAGGGGCGTTGGATTATGTAACAGGCAAGCAAGTTTTAACACTGTTGGCGGAAATCAACGCGCAGTATCAAAAAAACGTGATTATCATAACGCATAACGCGGCGTTGGCCGATATGGGCGATAAGGTTATCCGTGTAAAGAGCGGCGCGGTGGAAAGCGTAACCTTGAACCCGATTAAAAAATCCATAGACGAAATCGAATGGTAGGGGCGGACGGAATGATCAAACTTTTTCATAAAACGCTCCGTGATATTTTATCCGCGAAAGGGCAATTCATTTCTATTGGACTCGTAACAGCTTTGGGCGTGGCTTTTTTCGCCGGGTTATTTACAGTCAGCGAAAGCCTGTCAAAAAATATTGACGCTTTCTATGAAGCTACAGGCTTCGCAGATATTTGGGCATTTTATGCGGGCGCAGATGATAGCACAACAGAGGTCGTTAACAGAATTAACGGCGTATCAGGTGCAGAAAAACGACTACGATTGGATGGCGTTTCAAATTGGAATAACGATGATAAAAGTTTTATCGTATATTCTATTACAAAAGATATAAACACTTTCTATATTTCCGATGGCCGTCTCCCGGAAAGCAAGTATGAGTGCGCGGTCAACAGGCAGCTCGTTGAGGCAAACGGAATCAAGATGGGCGATGTGATACCCGTTACGTTAAATGGCGAATCATGCAGGCTTACCGTCACCGCTTCAATATTAAGTCCTGAATTTGTGAACGCGATTTTTGATACCTCCCGAAGCAGTAATTTATCCGCCCCGGACTTCAAGAATTTCGGGTTGTTGTATATTCATTCTGATATGGCGCGGGAACTGTCGGGCGGGTCGTATAACGAGGTCGTCATCACCACCCTGCCGGATACCGATAAAAGTAAAATAACCGATGCTTTAGCAAGGACGAACGGTTTTATCTATTCCTATCTCCGCGAAAATCAAACAAGCTATTCAGTTGTCGATTTCAAGGTAAAATCCATAGACAACATCAGCAGGATACTGCCTATTGTGTTCTTCTTGGTAGCCTCTGCGCTCATTTTCATCAGTATGTCGCGCCTCATCGCGTCACAGCGCGGGCAAATTGGGGTCATAAAAGCATTGGGCAAAAGCAAATCCGCGATAATGTGGCATTATCTTTCCTTCCCGATAATAACAGGTATCCTTGGCGGGATGGTGGGAGGCGTGTTGGGAGCGACGGCTTTTCCATTATTTGTATTGTGGCTGTTCAGCACTTATTTTGTCATACCGCCTGTTACACTTTACGGCGGACTCATGTTCGCATTCGCCGGGATTATCTTAGCTATTCTATTCGGTATGGCGGCGGCTTATCTATCCTGCCGTAAAATGTTGAAATCAACGGCGGCGCGGCTTATGCGCCCCGAACCGCCGAAAAACGCGAGGAAGATATGGCTCGAAAAGCGGAAGGGTTTATGGCGGTTGCTGTCATATGAGAGTAAACTGATATGGCGTAACGTGTTGTTGAACAAGCGCCGTGCCGTGTTGGGTTCGGTTGGAGTGATTGGCGGCTGCGGCTTGATTTTGGCGGCGGTGGGTTTATATGGGACGATGAACTTCGCTATATATGATATGTACGACAACATCATGGCTTATGATATGCAAGTCGTGCTTAGCCAACCTTTGTCGCACGAAAATAAGGCTGACTTCCGAGATGACGGCATACAAAATGCAATCCCGATGGCGAAGCTGCCTGTGGTTATCGACCAGCAAGGAGCGGCGATTGATTGCAGCGTAACAGTATTACCCGAAAACAGCGAAGCGGTACGCTTGGTTGAAACAAACGGCAAGCCGATAACCCTTGGGGCAGGATTCGTCATAACCGAAAAACTGGCACGATTGAACGGCATTAATAAAGGGGACATGGTTACGATGACCATCATGAACGGGAAGCAAGCGGCTGACATTACGCTTCAAGTCGCGGATGTTTGCCGGTCATATGTGAGCCAAGATGTTTATGTCAGCTACGAAGCGTTGGCACAAAAAGGTGTTTCCATACCGATTTACGGTTATTACATGACCCTAGCGCAGAGTGTGGTGTCGCGGGATACAGCCGATTCCGTCGCAGGAAACCCAAACGTAAAAAATGTGTTTTTGAAAGAGGATATGATAGCCACCACGGAGGATTCAATGGGTATTCTCACGATGCTTTCGGGAATCATGTTCGTGGCGTCCGCTATCCTAACGCTTGCTGTGATATTCAACATCACGTCCATCAACTTGTTTGAGCGGCGGAGGGATATCGCAACACTCCGGGTTCTTGGTTCTTTGTTGCCCAAAGTAAACCGCTTAATATTGACAGAAAACTTAATTATAACGGCGTTCGGCAGCGTGTTCGGGGTGTTGGTGGGGTTTGTCATGCAGTATGGCATTATTCATGCTGTGGGTACTGACGATATGGATTTACCGTTTCGTATCCTGTGGTCGAGTATACCAATCGCGGTGGTCAGCGTATTTCTATTCACATTCGCAGCCAATTTGCTTTTGCAGAAGCGTGTCAAAAGCATTGATATGGTGGAATCGTTGAAAAGTGTTGAGTAAAACATTATTTCGGTAATTTAGCTAAGCATAACGTCTCAAATAAGTCCTCTGGTTTTAAGCCCGACAACAAAAGCTTTCACCTGCTCCGGAAGAGTTTCGTCTATATCCGAGTTTGCAGCGCTAACATAGTCGTTGATGTTAGCAAGATCATTTTCAATAGGCATTTTGCGTATTTCTTCCTCTAACATTGGCATTCCTCCGAGCGGTCTTTCCCGGAACTTTTCAAGATAATCCTCAGTATCGGGATCATCTTCCTCCGGATAGTCTCTCCCTTGCGTGCTGCTACCTTGCGTGTTGCCGCCACCTAAGGAATCTCCTTCGCTTTGAGTGCTTCCGCCGACCTGAATGCTTCCGGTATCCAGAGAGACTCCGTTATCTTGGCAACTCTCTTCGCCTTGAATACCGCGCAGGGATTCGTCATGCTGACTCCCGTCTTCAGGATAGATGTCCCTTTCAAGAGCCTTTGTGCATCCCGTCAGTCCCGTAGCTGCAAGCACTCCTGCAAGAATCAAGGCGGTTCCTGACGTTTTCCACCGGTTTGGCCGGTGTTCGAACAAAAGGCTGTTCAGCTCGAGGCTGTATCTGTCTGGGTAATGGACGAGATAATTCTTTATCGGCTTAAGGTCTTTCATGGGTCAATTCACTCCTTTTCTGGTTTTGACGTCTTCCATGAGCGAAATGAGGGGATAAAGCTCGTTGTAATGCTTTTGGATAAACATACCGTCTTTTTTTCTGAATAATTTGGTGGCCACTTTATCGGCAATGGGAATCAGCATCCGCTCCATCGCGCAGAGTATCGGTGAAGGGGTGTCGAGACGACCGGTTGTCGTTTGATTGATACAGGAACAGGTGTGACGGCATCTGTCTTTGAAGGCGCAGGAGCGGCATTCGGGTTGCCGCTTGAGGCTTAGGGCGTAGATTTCTTTGCGTCGTTCGGAGTCGATACCCTGCGTAACGTTTCCGATCTGATACTCCGGGATATCAACGAATTGCAGACAAGGGTACAAGGTGCCGTCCATGGCAACAGAAATCTGTTCGTAGCCAAGTTTACAACGTTCCCGGCAGTATTCCCGATGATTGATGTGGCTGTCAATTTTACTATCGAAGGGGCTGAAAAAGAATTTTTTCTCAGAGGTTGTCATTTCGTAATAGAGATCCGCTATTTTCGTGTATTGGTGTTTTAGCTCGGCAAGATCACGCTCTTGCCATTGGGCGAGGTAGTCGGTGTTGCACACAATATTCATGAACCCTAATGAATATATTTCGGCAACAGATTCATAAAGAAGAGAAGCTGTATTCGGGGCAACGGTCATCATGGCAACGGTATAGGGGTTCTGCCGGAGGAGCTTTGGGAGAATGGGCCGAAGCGTCTCAAAACTCCCCTGTCCTTTATGGGTTTTTCGGTTGCGGTCATGGGCTTCTTGATGACCGTCAAGGGAAATGGAGATGAGAATGCCTTCGCGTTTGGCGCTGTCCAAGAACGCCTCGTCAAGAAGGGTTCCATTGGTGGTGAGCTTAAAATGGACACGTTTACCGCCGATGTTTTTACTTTGGCTGTACGCGATTGTATCCATCATCAAATCACGGCAAAGGAGAGGTTCTCCTCCGTAAAACCCTATTCCAACGGCGTTTGCCGGGTCGGATAATATCAGATCCATGGCTTTTTGAGCCGTTTCCGGAGTCATTGAGTTCCGGGCCCCGTGAAGTCCCTTGGGTTGGACGCAATACTCACAGGACAGATTGCAGGCGTTGGTTAAATGAAGGACCCACTCCATATTTTGTCTCCTTCTTTCTATTAGGGACGATTCTCGGTTGTACCACTTGCGGGCGAAATCCGCATCAGAAATTAAGTGCCGTAAGCCTCTGGAAATCCGCCAGTGTAAAGACGTCCAGGGAATGGGGCGAACCGATATAGAATCCCTCATCAACATAAAATCCCCGGGCGTTTGATCTGTAGGGCGCATGACCGCCGTATTTCAAGTTTGCCCGTTGATAGAAACCTTTCTCAGGACTATACCCGTAAATTCCGTAGGTTGAAGAACCGGTGTTGGATTGGGGGAGTTCAAACCCGATAAGGTTATGGGCGGAATCGACGATAATGGCCTTATGGTTGTAAGCGGCTTCGGCATAATAGCCATCCAGCAGGAGTGTGCTCAATTCCTTAACGTTGTAGGGATCGGAGATATCAAACATGCTGAGTTTGAGTCTGCTGCTACGAATGCCGTCACTGTCAAATCCTAGCCCGAACAGCAGTCCCGGGGAATAGGGATGCAAGTATGTGCTAAAGCCGGGGATTTTCAGGGCTCCCAGCACCTTGGGATTGGAAGGATCCGAAAGATCCAGGGAGAAAAGAGGGTCAACTTGGCGGAAGGTGACCATATAACCGGCTTTGCCGGAAAACCGCACACTGTAGATACGTTCGTCTTGAGCAAGCCCTTCAATGCTGCCCAGGACGGTGAGGTTGGGACTCAGGACATAAATGGCGTTGGATTGAGGCGGGGATTCAAGATACTGATAACTGACGACACCGTGGCTTTCATCCCGGAGCTGGCGAGACTTGGACATGGATGTGGTCAGGGCAATACGGAGATTGCCTTCAAATTCGTCGAGAGAAAACTGATTGAGCAGATTGCCGTTGAAAACAGCGTCGGCCGCAAGACTGAGAACCCCTTGGTTTAAAGAGAGTTTGGCCAGGTGGGTTTTGGTGGTTATGGTGTAGTCGGTGACGGTGTAAACACTGTCTTGATATTCCTCGCTTTGCTCTGTAACAGTTCGTGTGGCGGCCAGATAGAGGTTGTTAGGACTCATATAGAGGACGTTTCCGCCGCCCAGGACAGTTTTTTGGCTGATGATCTTGTGTTCGGCGAGATTGATAGAGGAGATGACCGAATACGCAGAAGATTGGGGGGACGGAAAGATGTGGATGTCTTCCGGGGGGATCAGGTTGGCGACTTGGTCAACAACAAATATCGGGACAAAGGTTTCCGGGATATCTCTGTCGATGGTATCGCCGTAAACAGAGTACTCGCTGATCAGATACAGCAAACCATTCTGGAGACGTGCCGACTGATAGAATCCGCTTTGGCTGATCTGGGTAATTTGGGTTGGTTGCGTGGGATCGGAAATGTCATAAAGGGTTGCGGTGGTTATGAGCAAGTTGGGCATAATGGCGCGGGGCGTATCGCTGTTCGGTGATCCGGTTTCCAAGATGTCTTGATTGGGTGCCGGCAAAGTTCTGTTTACGCCGCTGTTGTTGCATAAAACCACCAGAATATCACCCCATATAAAGATCTCGGCGGGAGAGATGACAGTGGTGTTGAAGGCGAGTTCTTTGGCTTGGGTGATATCTTTGGCTAAAGCGTTATCGGTGTCTTCAACGAAAGCGTAGCCGTCACCGGGATTGTCGGATAGTTTGATGCGGGAGAGTTCTTTGCTTTCGGCCCCTTTGGCGGAGAGGATGATAAGGTTTTGATTGGAGAGGATATAAATATTTTTGCCGTCGGTTTTAACAATATCGCCTTCATCTATACCGGTGACCTGGACGTTGGTGCCGGAATAATCAGGACTGGTTTTTGCTGTAACGTCGTCGGTTGATGCGGAACCTTCCTCAGAGGATTGGAGGGTCAGTTCAGCCGGTGGGGGCGATTCGACTTGGGAGTTAGCCGGTTCTGACTGGTTGCCGGCTTGAACAGAGTCTGAGTCAGTTGATCCGTTTGAGGGAGCAGCTAAATCAGGGGGAGAACCGGCAAATCCAGGGGCAACAGGTTCAGGGCCGTTTGTTTCGGATGTGAGATTGGCTGAATCAGAACTGTCGGTGATGAAATCGGATGGTTCGGGAGGTAACATAGGCTGATCTGCGGTTGTATCGGTTCTGGGGGGAGTTGTACGCCGCTGAGAAGGGCTTGTTTCGAGCTCGGTCCAGGCGTTGTCGAAGAGAATGCGTTCATCGCCGCCAACATAATCGTCTTGAGAATTCTGTGAGGCGTAGAAAGATTCAAGCGTGTCGTAGAGTTCGTCATAGGAAGCGGGATGGGTTAAGGCGAAAGTTGGGCCGAATGTCGAGCCGGGATTGTTGTTTTTCAACAGGTTGGTACCGGAAAAGAGAAGGGCAACGGCAACGAGCAGACATGCCGCTGTAGGGATGCCAAGTCTGAACCAGAGACGGCGGGTTTTGGCGGATTTGGTTGAGCCATCTGCGGATGTTGCCGGGCCATCTTTGGTTAGGATCAGTGCCGGCGGTGAGGGTTCAGATGAAGGTTCAGATGATGGCGCCGTAGGGGAGCAGGACGGAGGTGATGAGGTTATGTGGTCTTGCAGGTTTTGGAGGGTTTTCTCGTCTGGTTTCATCTGTTCCAGCATGTCTTGAATTAATTTATGAGTGGGGTTTTCATTCATTGAAATAGTCTCCTTTCAGCTGGTCACGCATCATTTGGCGGCCTCGTGTCAATTGAACCTTAACGGTTCCCGTTTCAATCTGTAGGGCGGAGGCGATTTGCGCGATAGGCATGTCCTCAAAATAAAAGAGGTGCAGCACGGTGCGGTATTTATCCGGTAAGTTTTGCAGGGCACTGAACACATCATTTTGGTCTTCGGTTTCGAAACGGAAGGGTTGGTTATCTGCCTGGGTCTCTTGGCATTCGCCCCAGAGAACAACTCTCTGACGCCAAGTGCCGGAGGTGATGTGTTGCGCGCAGTGGCGAGCCGTTGTGATAAGCCAGGCCTGGCGATGGTTTTCGTCGTTCAGCAACGGTTGCTTGCGCCAATAGATGAGAAAAACTTCCTGGAACACGTCTTGAGCATCGTGAAGATTGCTGGTGTGCGTCAGCGCGATGCGGTACACGAGATCCTGGTAGCGTTCAAGGGTGGCTTGAAAGGATTCCTCAAAAAAAGGCTCAAAAACTTTGTTTTTCGGATTTTTCATACTGCTCATAGTTTTCTCCTCTGCCAGTAAATCATTTGGAGAGGGCAAAAGGTTACAAGAAGGAATAAATTCATAAAGTATTCTTGATGATTTCTCCTTTTACCTCTAATGCGGGCTACGCCCGCAAGTATCCAGTATTCAGTATTCAGGATTCAGAATGTGGATTTTCTTGTTTTTTATTGATGTTGTTGCAACCTAACCGACTAAAGCGGGCTACGCCCGCAAGTATTCAGTATCCAGGATTCAGTATTCAGAATGGTTGATTTTCTTGTTCTTTTTTGACGCTTCGCGTCCGTAAGCGACTAAGGGCGAAGCCCGCCTTAGGTAATGGATGGAATTGACTACCGCGAAGCGGTTTTGTACAATAAGTGATAATGAATTTGATATCGTCTTGTGATTATTTGGATGAAGGTGAAGATGTGAAAAATCTATTGATGTATATCCAGGCTTTTGGGTGCCAGATGTCGGTGCGGGACAGCGAATCCTTGCGAGCGTTAGCCGAGGATTATGGATTTACTGAGACGAATTGTCTTGACGATGCGGATCTTATCCTGTTAACGACTTGTTGTGTGCGGGAGAGTGCCGAACGCAAAATTCTGGGTCGCATCGGTGAGTTGAAAGCTTTGAAGCAAAATAATCCTGATTTGCTGATCGTCGTGTGCGGGTGTATGGTGCAGCAACCTGAGGCTGTGATCACCTATAGGAAAAAAGCGCCTCATGTGGATCTGTGGACGGGAACCTTTGATTATGACCTGTTTGCCGATCTCCTTGAACGCGCTATGCGGGGCGAAAAAGTTGTCCAAGTGTCGCCGGAATGCCGTCTGCGCACAGAGTTCGCGCCGAACGCGCAAAACGGTAAACTGAAAGCGTCGGTTTCCGTTATGTATGGATGTGACAATTATTGCGCTTATTGTATTGTGCCTTATGTGCGCGGCCGGGAACGGAGCCGCGATCCGGAGGACGTTCTGGCGCAGGTAGAGGCGCTGGCGGCTGGCGGTTGCCGCGATTTAACACTGTTGGGACAGAATGTGAATTCTTATGGGATTAAAGACGGGTTTCATGTGGATTTCGCCGATTTGTTGGAGCAAGTTGACGCTGTGGCGGGATTGGAGAGGATTTGGTTTGTCACATCTCACCCCAAAGATCTCAGTGATAAGCTGATCGATGTCATGGCACGTTGCCCTCATGTTTGTGAGCATCTGCATCTGCCCTTGCAAGCGGGAAGTGACAGGGTGCTTCGTGCTATGAATCGCGGCTATACAACCGCGGAATATGAAGAGCGTGTTCGCGCTTTACGCCGGGTGGTTCCCGGGGTGACAGTGTCTTCAGATATTATCGTCGGGTTTCCGGGGGAGACAGAAGATGATTTTCAGAGGACTTTGGATGTGGTGGAACGAGTTGGGTACACCCAGGCGTTTACATTCATGTTTTCGAAACGCTCAGGCACGCGAGGGGCGGAACTGCCGGATCAGATCCCTTTGGATGTCAAAAAAGAGCGCTTGGCGCGACTGATGGAACTTCAAAACGCCAAGAGTTTGGCATGGCGTCAAAGCTTTGTGGGGCGGGACGTGGAGGTGCTGGTTGAAGGAACGAGCAAAAACAATCCCGGACGCCTGATGGGGCGAACCCGAGGCAATGATATTGTGGTGTTTCCTGTTCCGGCTCTCCCTGTGCCGGTGGGGGAACTGGTTCAGGTTCATGTGGAGAAGGCCAGAAGCTGGACATTAATTGGCCGATTGTGTGACTAAAATGATAACAGAGGAGAATCTTAGGAATATGGCAAAACCTCTTACGCCCATGCAACAACAATATCAAAACATAAAAGCTCAGGCTCCCGGGGCGATCTTGTTTTTTCGTTTAGGGGATTTCTATGAAATGTTTGGCGAAGACGCCGAGATTGCGGCCCCTGTCCTTGGGATTGCGTTAACCTCCCGGGAAGCGGGTCAGGGGACGCGCATTCCTATGTGTGGTGTTCCTTATCACGCATTGGAAGGCTATCTGGTCAAAATGGTCAACGCCGGGTTCCGGGTGGCCATCTGCGAACAGACTGAGGATCCGGCTTCGGCGAAAGGTATCGTGAAGAGGGAGATTGTACGGATTGTAACCCGGGGCACACTGTTGGAGGGGGAGCAGGAGGGGGCGCGGCATGCTTTTGTGGCTTGTGTGTTTTTTCATAACAAGACATGGGGTTTGGCTTACGCGGATCTGACGACTGGGGCGTTCAATGTGTTTCAGACACCGTATTTGCCTCATCTGCAGGCAGAGTTGAGCCGGGTAGCGCCTCTGGAACTCATGCTTTCTGAGGAGCTAACCGGTCGGGATGCTTTGTGGTCGGATTGGTTTGTTGTCTATCAGGATAAGTCTTGGTTTCATGAACGGGAAGAGAAGGTTCTGCTGGAACGATTTCCGGACCAGGCCGACATGCTGCAGCGGTATCCGGTGGCGCTACGGGCGGCTTCGGCTCTATGGCGTCATATCAATGTCTGTTTGCCGGGGTGTCGGCAGGATCATTTCATTAAGATTGGCCGGAGAGACACGGATTTGCATATGTTGTTGGATCGCTGGACCCGACGCAACCTGGAGCTGACCGAGACGCTGCGAGGGGGTGACAGCGAGACGTTGTTCGGAACGTTGAATTTCACATTGACCGCGCCGGGAGGGCGTCTGCTGAAACTTTGGGTGGGAGCACCGTTGTTGGAACGGGGGGCTATTGAACAAAGACTGGATATGGTTGAAGTCTTTGTTCGAGACTCTTTTTTGCGTGACGATATGGGGGCCTTGTTGCGCCAGGTGTATGATTTGGAACGTCTGCTGAGTCGACTGACTTACGGAAAAGCAACTGCGCGGGATCTGTTGTTACTTGGGCAGACGTTAGGTCTCATGCCGGAGGTGTGCCGGTTGCTGGAGGGTTTGGAGGCTCGGTCAGGTGAGGTGGCGGCGTGTCTGGACGGTTACCGGAAAGATATGGAACATTTGACTGATTTGAGTGAAGAGTTATGCCGGGCCTTAGATCCCGACGCCCCTGCGACATTGAAGGAAGGACAGATGATTCTGCCGGGGTACGTGGCTCGGGTGGATGAGTTGCGGGTTTTGACCGATGGTGGCAAAGAGTTTCTGGTTCGGTTGGAGAACAGAGAACGGGAACGGACGCGGATCAGGTCGCTAAAGATTGGCTATAACAAAGTTTTCGGGTATTATTTGGAGATCAGCAACGCCAACAAACATTTGATTCCGGAGGAGTATGAACGCAAGCAGACATTGGTTAACGCGGAAAGGTATATTACGCCGGAACTGAAGGATTACGAAAGCAAAATCCTCACAGCTCAGGAAGAGCTGACAGAATTGGAATACCAAATCTTTTCGGGGTTGAAAGAGCAGACATTGAGACAGGCGTCGGCGATTCTCCGGGCGACCAACGCTTTGGCGGAAATTGATGTTTTTCTGGCGTTGGCTCAAGCCGCGGTACGTTATCATTATGTACGACCAACCTTGCGGGATGACGGTGTTATCAAAATTCGTGACGGTCGTCATCCTGTGGTGGAGCGCATGGGACCCAAAGTGTTGGCGGGGGGATTTGTCCCCAATGATACCGAGTTGTCTCCCGATAGGCATTTCGCGCTGATTACCGGTCCGAATATGGCAGGGAAGTCAACATATATGCGCCAGGTTGCCCTTATAACGCTTATGGCTCAGATGGGGAGTTTTGTGCCGGCGCGGTCGGCGTCGTTATCTCTTGTGGATGGGATTTTTACGCGAATCGGAGCTTCTGATGATGTGGCGGCCGGCCAGAGCACCTTTTTGGTCGAAATGACTGAGGTCGCGTACATTTTGCGCTATGCCACAGCGGCCAGTTTGCTCATTTTCGACGAGGTGGGCCGAGGGACGTCAACTTTTGACGGTATGAGCCTGGCTTGGGCGATCGCGGAGCATATTGCAGAAAACCCCGCTTTGGGCAGCAAGACACTGTTTGCCACCCACTATCACCAGATGACCGTGTTGGATGAGACCCATCCGGCTGTGTTCAACCTGCATGTTGCCGTGGAAGAAAAGGGGCGGGACATCGTTTTTCTGCACAAGATTCTGCCCGGACGGGCCGAGGGCAGTTATGGGTTATACGTGGCCAGATTAGCCGGTGTTTCGCCGGCAATTCTGGACCGGGCAGAAACGCTCCTTCAAGAGTTGGAGGATGAAAGTATGAAGGCTTCGGCTCATGATCGGCCTTGTCGCGTCGATCGGACGGGTTTCGCTCAACCGAGTTTGTTTGTTACACCTCAGGAGCATCCTGTGCTGTTAGAACTCCGCCGGGCGAACCCTGACATGATGACGCCACGGGAGGCTTTGGAATATTTATATGAACTGGTGCGAAAGGCTAAGGAATGAGATGTGAGAATGGGTTGTGGGAGAAGTCTGTCCCGTGCTATAATTCTCGAGAAGGACACGAACATTTTGTGAGCCATCCAATTAAATCGGAGGAATACGACCATGATGAAAACCAAACGAATACTTTTCAGTCTTGCCATCACCTTGATCTGTGGACTTCTGTATTATTATTTTAGTCTTCCCGCCATCAATTTGCAGGAGCCGGCTTTCTACGGATTCCTCTTCTTCCTTGTGTTGGTGTACGCTCTTGCGACGATCTTTTTGTCCGGTCGTTTCCGAACCATTCCGTCCAAACCCCAAGCTTTCGGCCGGTTACTCCTCTCATATAGCCTGGTTCCTCTCATTATTGGGACAGGTCTGGTTCTGGTTCTGCTTGTGGGAAGCATTGTTTCCGCCCCGCTTTTCCGGGCATCTTCCTATGCAAAATTGCTGCCCTTTGATACCGGGGACTTCGCTACCGAGGTGCAGGAGGTTTCGTTTGACCAGATTCCCATGCTGGACAAAGAGAGCGCAGTGCGATTGGGCGACCGGAAACTGGGGGAGCTTTCCGAAATGGTGTCTCAGTTTGAGGTTTCAACCGATTACAGCCAGATTAATTACCTTGGTCGTCCCGTCCGAGTGACCTACTTGAGATACGGGGACTTTATTAAGTGGTTTAACAACAGATCCGAAGGGTTGCCGGCCTATATTATCGTTGATATGGTTACCCAAAACGCGGAAGTGGTGAGGATTTCTTCCGGAATCAAGTATTCCCCGAGCGAACCTTTCTTCCGGAACATGTTACGGCATCTTCGTTTGCAGTATCCGACCTTTATGTTCGGGGCACCGGTTTTTGAGATTGATGAAGAGGGGACTCCCTATTGGGTGTGCCCAAGGATCGACAAGACTATTGGCTTATTTGGCGGAACGACAATCGATGGGGCCGTATTGCTGAATGCTGTTTCCGGGGAAAGTCAATACTATGCATCGGAGGAAGTTCCTGTCTGGGTCGACCGTGTCTACTCAGCGGATCTCATCATTCAGCAGTATAACTACTTTGGCAGTTACCAAAGCGGATTCTTCAACTCCATTTTCGGTCAGAGAAACGTCACGGCTACCACGGAAGGGTATAACTACATCGCCATGAACGATGATGTGTATATGTATACCGGGATCACTTCCGTGGGCAGCGATGAGAGCAATATCGGGTTTCTCTTGGTGAATCAGAGGACCAAAGACGCCACTTTCTATACCATAGCCGGCGCGGAAGAGTTTTCTGCGATGAGATCTGCCGAAGGTTTGGTCCAGGATCTTCGTTATACAGCCACGTTCCCGCTGCTTCTGAATATCGCCGGACAACCCACGTATTTTATGGCCATGAAGGATGGGGCGGGGTTGGTCAAGATGTTTTCAATGGTTAATGTTCAATACTATCAAAACGCCGCTACCGGTGCTTCCTTAAGTGAGTGCGAGGAACGCTATAAAGCTTTGTTGAGGCAAAACAGTTTGTTGGTCATCCCTGAGACCCAAACCAATATCGTCGCGGGTGCTGTCGTTGAGATTCGCAACGCGGTAATCGGAGGGAATTCCTACTATTATCTGCGGTTGGCTGAAGATACCATGTATTACGTCGTTTCGGCAGCCGACAGCGAGGTTGTTGTTATTTTGAATGAAGGGGATCAGGTGGAGATCGAGGTTGTTGATACCGAGGGGGATATCCGCCGGGCGGTGTCGGTCAGTAAGCAATAGCGTGTCTGAGCGCCGGGGGATTGAATGGGATCCTGTTGAGAGAGGTAAACTAACAAAATAAGTGATTTGGACTTACCCGCATAACAGGGAGGTTTTGCTATGGCAAAAAATATCGATGCGAAATTGAAAAATATCCAAGGGATTTTCTCAAACTCACAAGACTCCGTCCTCGGGAGAAAAGGAGTCTACATCATTCCGGATTACCAAAGAGCCTACAACTGGAAATTCAATGAGCAGTGTGACAAGTTGTGGCAAGATATTGAGGCTTTTATCGAAAATGATAGGAATGACGCCTACTTTTTTGGCTCAATCATTATCAATAACGATCACGAAAAATTATTTGTTATTGACGGACAGCAACGCATGACGACGTTTTTGTTGTTGCTTAAGGCATTGCTCATCAGAATCAATAGTATTCTTCAAAGCATTTCTGATGATGAAGATTCGGAATTGATAAAAGAGGCTTTGGTGAATCGCCAACGCGAAATCATTTATTGCTTGTATTCAATAGATGAGGATGATGTTGCCTCTGTGATAAAAGGTTCGAAAGCGCTTTCCGAATTGTCACTGAAATACATGAACCAATCAATCAATGAAGAATACCTTCAGGAAACACGGATCATTTTGCATGGCCGGACCCTTGAGGATATTGAGAGCAAGGTAGCGAAGATAAAATACAAACAAAACGATAATAAATATACGAATTTTTTTCGGAACTTCAAATTCTTCGCAACAAAACTTGACAGCTTTGATTCAACAGCAATTAATAGGTTCGCTAAGGCTCTCCTGAAAGAGTGTCAGGTGATTATTGTGATTTCATATCAAACAGAAGAGGCCATTGAGATATTCAATTCGCTGAATTCCACAGGGATGCCGCTGGCGGATGCGGACATTCTTTCGGCGAAGCTCTACAGCAATTATGGTGTTGACAAAACCGGCTTCAATTCCAGCTGGGGTGAGATAATCAAAGCGACAAACAAGCTTGGTTCACAAAAAATATCGACCATAGATGACATCTTGAATCAGTATATGTATATCTTGCGTGCGAAGAAAGCTGACAGGGATAGCTCATTACCCGGTGTTCGCAGATATTTTACGGATCTGAACAGGAACCCCCTTGAAAACCCGGTAGCTTTCATTGCCGATGTCGAGAAAATCATAGGATTTTGGCAGGATGAAGGCAGCTTCAGAGAACTCATTACCCTCAAACAGGTATTGTTTCAGCATAGCAACAATTTCAGATTTTATTATGCAACATACTTATTCTTCAATAATGATGAACCGAACGAGACGAAGCTGGCTTTCGTGAACGCTTTGCTGAAACTATTCGCGCTCCTATCAATTACTGAAATCGGCTATTCCTCAGCAAAGTTCAGGGGTTTCCTCATTTCACTCAACGCGGATATTGGCTCCGGTGTTACAACTGACAGGATAGTCCGGAAAATTGAGAACCATATTCAGAGAGCTTTTGACAAAGAAGCCATCCATAGAGTCTTGATTGAGTCCAGTCCGGATAACGCCGTGGTTTTTTTGAATGAATATTTATTTGCGCGAGAGATGGGGGTTCAAATCGATTTCGATACAACGAAAACAGAGATCGAACACATTATGCCGGCGAGCGGGCGAAATCTTTCATCTGTTCGAGAAGATGCTGATATGACAGAAGACGAATTCAAACAATACGTCAACAAACTTGGCAATAAAATACTGCTTGAAGGATCTATCAACGCTGCCATCTCAAACGACTGGTTCAAAGTCAAGAAACAAAAGTCCATCCACGAAAAAAGCGGCTACAAGGACTCTCTTTTTCCCATTGCGAAGAGCCTGACGTCTTATCACAAAGACACATGGCAAAAAGAAGATATCGACAAAGCAACATCAGCTGCCGCCAAAAGAATAACAGCTTATATATTCAATTAAGGCTTCACCTACTTTGAAAACATAACCTTCTCACTATTGAACAACCGGGCCAAAACATACGCCGCCACCATGGTGTATACCAGATTCGACACGGTGCAAATCAGGATGTTAACCGCCGAAGATTCTCCGGCAAAAATCCCCGCAAGGGCTTGAACGCTGTTATATAAAGGGATCAAATAGAAGACCACATCGCTCTGGGCTCCGCCGGTGAACATAGCGCTTAACCCGACAAGAGCGACAACCAACATAAAGGGAGTCACTGCTGTTGTTGCTTCTTTTACCGACTTAGAAAAAGAGGAGATAATGGATATCAGAGCAACTAACAGAAGAGACGTGGCCAACACCACAAGAGCCAAATAAACATATTCAACAATTCCGAACAGGGACGCGAAAGAGACGGATTCATCCTCAAGCATTCCAAACATTTTTGGCAAGGACAGGTAGAGGCCCAGGAAACTGGACGCACCGCTGCACAGGGCGATAATCCCCAGGCTGAGAATTTTGGCTACGGCCACTTCTCCTCGTTTGGTGGGTGTTACCAACAGCGTCGCAATGGTTCCCCGTTCTTTTTCACCGGCAATGGATTCTGTAGCGACAGCCATGCAGCCTGTAAAGATAAAGATCAAAATCAGCATAGGCAGCATGGAGGAAAGATACTGAAGGAACGCCCCCTTCGAAGGTGCCAGATCGGCAGAGTCCACACCTCTGTTGATATCAAAACTGCTGGTCTTCATGCTTTCCAACACAGATAAAACCACCGAATACGCTTGACCGGATGCCATAGACGCGGAATTGTAGTAAACCTCCACATTGGGGACAACAGGCGATCTCTCCAAGAGAGCCACATCCTGATCAAACCCTGCGGGGAATACCACCAACAGATCGGCTTCCTCGTCAGTTATGCGGGTTCGATAGGACTCGATCTGATCCGGAGGGATTGTCTCAAGGGAGTAATTGAGGGTGGATTGAGACTCTATGAAGGTAGAAAAAGCTTCTGAGGGCTGAACAACCGCTATTTGATATTCATAAGTTTCGTCGATTTTGAGCATATTGCTCATGGCGCCCCCAAGGAATGTGTAAATGACATAGATCAACAACCCCGGAAGCAGGATGGTTGTCAGAACAACCCTGGGATCGCGGAAGAAACGATGAAGCTCTTTTTTGATCATCACGATAATATTGCTATTCATTGATTTCACCTGCCGTCTTTTCATAGAGGTTGAAGAACACGGTTTCGAGAGACGCTTCCCTTGTCAGTTCCGCCAAAGGGGCGCAAGCAGTCATCTTGCCGTCAATAATGATACCGATGCGGTCACAAACCTTCTCGGCCAAACTGAAAATGTGGGTGGAGAGGATAATGGTCTTACCTTGTTCCCTTAAATCCAATAGAAAGTCTGTGACAGACTTGGCCGTGAGGAGATCAAGCCCGTTGGTGGGTTCATCGAAAATTACGATATCCGGAGCATGAGCCATGGCAACAACCAAAGATGTTTTCTGTTTCATGCCTGTGGACAGATTAGCGACTTTGACTTCGGCAAACCGGCTCACGCCAAAATGATCAAACAGCTCGGCCTTGCGCTTCTGGGCGATGTCGGGTTCCACGTGATGGAGATGTGAAAAGAAATCGTAGAGATAATTAGGTGTGAAAAAATCCTCCAGTTTGAGTTCACTTGTCAAAAAACCGATTTTTTTCCGGATCTCATGAGGGTGAGACCGAACACTGATGTTGTCAATGAAAGCGTCACCTTTGTCCGGAGTCATTAAAGTTGAGAGAATTCTCAATGTGGTGGTCTTGCCTGCCCCGTTGGGGCCCAGAAGCCCAAAGACTTCGCCCTTGTGGGCGGTGAACGAGAGTTTGTCCACAGCCACCTTCTTCTTCAAAGTGGTCTTTTCGATTTTTCGTTGTTTGGCTGAGAGGGTGAAAGTCTTTTCGATCTCTCTGACGGATAGGATTTCTTCGTGCATAGTTTGACCCCTTTTCTGTCCACATGCCTTTCTTAGCCCGGTTGACATGGGTATCTTCCCCGGATTGAAAATTATGTGAGACTCCCAAGTATAGGATAACAGTATTGTCTATTATACCATGAAGGTTTGGAGAGAGGAAATAAGTCTATGATGATAGACTTGACACAATCCTTTGTGTATGCCATAATATGTTGGATGATGTCGACAGATCCAGTCCTATAAAAATCTTGTGAGGAGGTATTCGAGGTTCATGAAACGTGTATTTTTGTTTTTGCTTACAAACTTCGCCATCATGGCTGTACTCTTGGTTGTGTGTATGGTGTTTGGCGTTGATAAGTTTCTGACTGATGCGGGTCTCAACCTTCCGATGTTACTGGTTTTCTCGCTCATATTGGGTTTTGGTGGATCGTTTATTTCCCTTTTGTTATCCAAAACCATGGCGAAACGCACTATGGGACTTCAGATCATCACGAACCCAACAAACGAAACCGAGGCGTTTCTTATCGATACCGTTTCAAAATTGGCTCAGGAAGCCCATATCGGTATGCCGGAAGTTGGGATCTACAATGGCGAACCCAATGCGTTCGCGACAGGTGCCAAACGCGACGCTGCTTTGGTTGCTGTGTCAACCGGGTTATTGCAGAGCATGAACAAAGCTGAAGTCGAGGCGGTTCTTGGACACGAGATTGCCCATGTTGCCAATGGTGATATGATCACACTGACATTGATTCAAGGTGTTCTGAACACATTTGTCTTCTTCCTGGCGCGTGTTCTTGGGTTTGTTATTGATAGGGTCGTCCTTCGCAACGATCGAGGAACCGGTATTGCCTATTATGCAACCGTTTTTTTGGCTCAAATAGTGTTGGGCATTTTGGCCAGCGTTATCGTAGCGTATTTTTCGAGGCGAAGGGAATACAAAGCCGATTCAGGAAGTGCCCAATATCTGGGTCAGCCGAATACTATGATCAGTGCCTTGAAACGTTTAGGCGAGATGAGCACCAAACCTCTGCCGGATTCACTGAAAGCTTCCGGTATCTCCGGCGGGAAACTTTCTTTCTTGTTTTCGACCCATCCGCGTCTTGAGGATAGAATAAAAGCGTTAGAAGGAAACAGGCGCTAAACGAATTTGACAATTCTGTTTGATATATGGTAGATTTAGTACTGCGACTTGTATGATGGAGTCAACAAGTCATTATTTTGTTGCCGGGGAGGTGTTTTTATGGCAAAGGGTAAAGATAGAATGGCGATAACTCTGGCATGTACTGAGTGTAAACATAGAAATTATCAAACGATGAAGAGTAAGAAGAATGATCCGGATCGCTTGGAGATCAGGAAATACTGCAGTACTTGCAAGACTCATACCACCCATCGTGAAAGCAAGTGAGAAATCGGAGGTTGTGCAGGCCTAATTGGAAGCTCGTGGTTGGGTGGTTGGAGTCGTGTATTGGTTGTGAAACGATGGTGGGGTTTGCGCCGTCTGGCGTGTGGTCCACAAATAAGTGTTTAGTTAGGAAGGGTGATGACTTTGGCGAATAAAGCGGTAGCCGTTAAGAAGGGGACGCTTTTCAACAGGGCGGGGAGATTCATCAAAGAAGTTGGGTTCGAACTGAAAAAGGTGCATTGGCCGACACGAAGGCAATTGTTGATTTATACAAGCGTTGTGTTAGTCGCCGTGGCAATTATGGGTGTTCTGACCTGGATTGTCGATAGCATTTTGATGTGGTTAATGCATTTTATCCTTGGTTAGTTTGGTTGGTTTTGTTGGGGGGAGGCTTTTTTCTGCATGACGACAAAGAATTGGTATGTCGTTCATACGTATTCAGGGTATGAAAGCAAAGTTAAGGCGAATCTTGAGAAGCGCGTTGAATCTATGAACATGGAGGAAAAGATCTTTCGCGTCCTTGTTCCTATGGAAGACGAAGTTGAGATCAAGAACGGCAAGAAGAAAATCACGAAGCGCAAAGTTTTCCCCGGATATGTTCTGGTGGAAATGGATATGACAGATGATTCATGGTATGTTGTCAGGAATACACCCGGTGTTACAGGATTTGTCGGCAGCGGGAGCAAACCGATACCTTTGATGGAAACAGAGGTCGCCTCGATCTTGCGGCAAATGGGGCTTGAAAAGGTGAGAGCGAAGATTGATATTGGGGTGGGCCAATCGGTTCGTGTGATCAACGGGCCGTTTAAAGATTTTATCGGGGCAGTTGTCGAGGTCCTGGAAGATCGTGCCAAACTCAAAGTCATGGTATCTATGTTTGGCCGGGAAACTCCGGTTGAACTCGACTTCGGTCAGGTCGAAAAATTATCCTAATGCGGTCTTCGACCGCAAGTATTCAGTATTCAGGATTCAGTATTCAGAATGTGGATTTTCTTGTTTTTTATTGACGCTTCGCGTCTGTAGGGTACTAACTATCAGACAGTTGAAATCAGAAGCCAACGAACTAACGGGAAAGGAGGTGAGAATCATGGCGAAAAGAGTTGTCGGTACGATCAAATTGGCTATTGAAGCGGGCAAGGCGAATCCTGCTCCACCTGTGGGTCCGGCCCTGGGTATGCATGGCGTGAATATTATGGGTTTCTGCAAAGAATATAATGAACGAACTAAGGATCAGGCGGGGTTGGTTATTCCGGCCTTGATAACGGTTTATGAGGATCGTTCGTTCACGTTTGTGCTGAAAACGCCGCCGGCATCCGTATTGCTGAAGAAAGCTGCCGGTATCCCTTCCGGCTCGGCGACGCCGAACCGTGTTAAGGTGGCTAAGGTTGGACGTGACAAAGTCAAAGAGATCGCCGAAGCGAAGATGGTTGATTTAAACGCGGCCAGTGTGGAAGCGGCTATGCGCATGGTTGAAGGAACCGCGCGCAGTATGGGAATTGAGGTTGCAGACTAAGAATTGAGCAAATCGCGAAGAGCTGAGTTGGTTTTAAGAATTTGTGGGAGAGGATAGCACCTCGAGGACCACAAGGAGGAAGTATGTATGGCTAAAGTAGGAAAACGGACCCAGGAGCTGCTTAAATCATTTGATCAGCTCCAACTGTTTGAAACAGGGGAAGCGATTGCGTTGGTCAAAAAGAATGCTAACGCAAAGTTTGACGAAACAATTGAGGTGGCGTTCCGCCTTGGTATCGATACAAGGCATGCTGATCAACAGATCCGTGGCGCGGTTGTGTTGCCTCACGGTACGGGTAAAACCCGCAGCGTTTTGGTTTTTGCTAAAGGCGAAAAGGCTAATGAAGCTGAGAGCGCCGGTGCCGATTTTGTTGGGGCTGAGGACATTGTTCAGAAAATCCAAGGAGGTTGGTTTGGGTTTGATGTCGCTGTTGCTACTCCTGATTTAATGGGGTTGGTAGGTCGGCTGGGGAAACTTCTTGGGCCTAAGGGTCTCATGCCCAATCCGAAAACAGGAACGGTGACCTTCGATGTGGCACGGGCTATTGCCGAGATTAAGGCCGGGAAAGTCGAATATCGTGCTGACAAAGCCGGGATTATTCATGTGCCCCTTGGCAAAGCGTCTTTTGAAGAACCCAAATTGCTGGAGAACTATAAGACCATGGCTGAAGTTGTCATGCGCGCCAAACCGGCTGCCGCGAAAGGGCAGTATGTCAAAAGCGTCATGCTGTCTTCATCAATGGGACCGAGCGTGAGAATCAATCCTCTGAAATATTTGGGATAGGGGTTTCTTGTTAGCAATTGGAGAATCCGTATTTGTTTCAAGGTTTCGGAGGTTGAGATATAATCCAGATAACCGAATAGACCGCTGCAGAAAGCAGGAGCTTTGAGGTTCGAACTGCAGAACTGAGGGCTTAAACAAATGAATTCAACCGTTAGCGTGAATTCGACAATTTGTCTGTCAAGGCGAATTGATCCTGCCGAGGTGGAAGCTCAACATAGTGCTGATAGCAATCGGCATAGCCAATGTTAAGTGAAGATGCCTCTGCAGCTCGGAGAAATCCCCCCTCGCGGATTTCTCGGCAGTTGTGGAGGTGTTCTTATTCAGACGAGCAAGAAACCCGCATGGAATCGTCTATTATCGATGAACTGGGAGAATAAGAAAGGAGGGAGTAATAACACATGCCTGATATTGTTGCGAAACAACGGGTGGTTGAGGACATCAAAACCAGATTTCAAAATGCTAAAGGCGTGGTTCTGGCCGATTACAGGGGATTAACTGTTGCTGAAGTTACCGAATTGCGAGCTAAGCTACGCGCTGCCCAAGTGGAATATAAGGTTTTGAAAAACACTATGGTTACGCGGGCAGTCCGGGATCTGGGGTTCGATGGACTGGTTCCTGATCTGAAAGGACCGACAGCCATTGCTTTCAGTGCCGACCCGGTGGCTCCTGCAAAATTGCTCGTAGAATTCGCGGGCAAGCATAAGCAGCTAAAAATCAAAGCCGGGGTTGTTGAAGGGAATGTGATTCCTGTTAAAGACGTTTTGGCTTTGGCGGAACTGCCGTCTCGTGAGCAGCTTCTTGGAAAAGTCGCCGGATTAATTCAAGCACCGTTAAGCCGGTGGGCCAACTGTATGCAAGGGCCTTTACGTAAGATGGGTTATGCGCTGAATGAACTCAGCCGGGCCAAGGCAACTGAAAGCTGATTATTATTCATTATTATGGAGGTTTAAAACATGTCAAAGATTGATGATATTTTGGGAATGATCGAGGGTCTCACAGTTTTGGAGCTTTCGGAGTTATCGAAAGCCTTTGAAGAAAAATTTGGTGTAACCGCGGCTGCGCCTATGGCTATGGCAGTCGCGCCGGCAGCCGGTCCCGCTCCGGCCGCTGATGAAGCTGAACAGACAGAATTCGATATTATCCTGACCAATGTGGGCGCAACCAAGATGACGGTTATTAAGGTTGTCAACGAAGTCACAGGGGCAGGGCTCAAAGGCGCGAAAGAAATAGTTGACGCCGCGCCTAAAGCTATTAAGGAGAAAGTCAGCCGGGATGAGGCCGACAGTATTAAAGCCAAATTAGAAGAAGCCGGTGCCACAGTAGAAATCAAATAGACCTTAGAATTCAAGAGCGCTGCAAGTGTACCATATTTTGGATTTCGCGTGCTTTGAAAGTCCGGGGCTGGATCCGCCAAAGCGGATCCAGCCGATTATCATGAAAAGGCACAAGTTAAATTAAATAATATTTCGTAATAATATATATATGTTTTTCTTGACAGGAATTCAAAGAGGTGGTAATATTTATAATTGCCGCTATAACATAGACACCTGTTATCGCCAAAACCTGTGTTGAGGAGACAAAGGTTTAAATGTATTTTGATTATTACATCAGCTTCAAATATATCAACATAATTTGGAATAACTTGCCCGTATATGCAAGGTTTTCTTTGGAATGAGCCTTGCTTTTTCTAGTTTGACCTGACTTTTTCTGGTTTGACCTGAGTTACTTATTTGTTGCCGGTTATCATTGCCGCATTGTGACCCTGATATCCGGCGCGACACGACAGCTATGCTTCTTATGAGAGTCAATGTGTTGACTGGCCCGTCGCCTGTATTTCGATGTTTGTGTGTCTCTTGGTCGCCCAATCGAATCACGAATCACGAACAGACTGAAGGGAGAGATTGTATGGTACAGACTATGAGTGTAGGATCACGCGAGAGATGGAGTTATTCCCGTTTGCGTGAAGTCCTGGACATGCCTAATTTGATTGAGATTCAGCAGAATTCATACAAATGGTTTTTGGAAGAGGGCTTGCGGGATATGTTCCGCGACATCTCGCCTATTCAGGATTTTACCGGGACCCTTGTTCTGGAATTTACAGATTACACTTTTGGCGATCCCAAATACGAAGTTGACGAGTGCAAAGAGCGGGATGTCAATTATGCGGCGCCTCTGCGGTTGCGTGTGCGGCTGTTTAATAAGGAAACCGGTGAAGTGAAGGAACAGGAAGTGTTCATGGGTGATTTCCCCCTCATGACCGATAAAGGCACATTCATCATCAACGGCGCTGAACGTGTTATTGTCAGCCAGCTTGTACGCTCTCCCGGTGTCTATTATTCGGCGAATTTTGATCCCAGTGGCAAAAAAATCTTTGGAGCTACCGTTATTCCCAACCGGGGAGCTTGGTTAGAGTTTGAAACTGACGTGAACGACAACCTTTTTGTGCGTGTCGATCGCACACGAAAATTGCCTGCGACGGTATTGGTACGGGCTCTGGGGTACTCCTCCAACGCCAGAATCACAGAGTTGTTCAATGATAATGAAACCATCCGGGTGACGTTGGAGAAAGACGGTTCCGAAACCACTGAGGAAGCCTTAATTGAGATCTACAAGAGGCTGCGCCCGGGTGAACCGCCGACGGTAGAAAGTGCACGATCCCTTCTGGAGTCTCTGTTCTTTGATCCTAAGCGATATGATTTGGCTAGAGTTGGCCGCTATAAGCTCAACAAGAAGCTGGGGCTTGACATTCCGGCGAATATTCGCTATCTGACACCGGAGGATATTATTGCCAGCATCGCGAAAATGCTCAGTTTTATTGAGAACGGCGGCGCCAGCGACGATATTGATCACTTGGGCAACCGGCGGTTGCGTTCTGTTGGCGAATTGCTGCAAAATCAGTTCCGTATCGGTCTTTCGCGGATGGAACGGGTTGTCAGGGAACGAATGACCATTCAAGATATCGAAGGAATCACCCCTCAAGCGTTGATTAATATTCGCCCGGTAGTGGCTGTCATCAAAGAGTTTTTTGGCAGCAGCCAACTTTCTCAGTTCATGGATCAGACCAACCCCTTGGCAGAACTAACCCATAAGCGTCGCTTAAGCGCCTTGGGACCGGGGGGGCTGAGTCGTGAGCGGGCAGGGTTTGAGGTTCGGGACGTGCATCACTCCCACTATGGCCGGATGTGCCCGATTGAGACACCAGAGGGTCCGAACATCGGTCTGATTGGCTCTCTAAGCACCTATGGCCGCATTGATGAATACGGATTCATTGAAGCCTCTTATCGCAAAGTGGAAAACGGCCGGGTAACCGACGAAATCCATTACCTTGACGCTGATGAAGAAGACCAATATGTCATTGCTCAGGCGAATGCCCATATAAGCGAAGACGGGGCGTTTTTATCAGAGAAAATCGAAGCGCGTTTCGCTGATGATTTTGTCTTAGCGTCTCCCGATGCCTTGCATTATATGGATGTATCACCGAAACAGATGGTTTCCATCGCCACAGCGCTCATTCCGTTTTTGGAACATGACGATGCCAACCGCGCTCTCATGGGTTCGAATATGCAGCGCCAAGCTGTACCTCTTTTGCGAACGGAAGCCCCCATGGTGGGAACGGGGATGGAATACAAGGCGGCTGTGGATTCGGGAGTTTGTGCTTTGGCCCCTTGCGACGGTATTGTCGAGCGGGTGACATCCCGAGAGATTATTGTCAAGTGTGACACAGGACTGAGAGAAACGGTCAAGTTACACAAATTTGTCCGAAGCAATCAGGGGACATGCATTAACCAAAGGCCGATTGTCGATCAGGGCGATTTTGTAAAAATGGGACAGGTTATTGCCGATGGGCCTTCAACGGATCATGGGGAACTGGCTTTGGGACGCAATGTACTCATTGCTTTTATGCCTTGGGAAGGCTACAACTATGAAGATGCTATCCTCATCAGCGAGAAGCTGGTAAAGGACGACTATTTCACATCAATTCACATAGAAGAATACGAAGCAGATGCCAGGGATACCAAATTGGGGCCGGAAGAAATCACCCGGGACATACCCAATGTAGGGGAAGATGTTTTGAAGGATCTGGACGATCGAGGTATCGTTCGGATCGGGGCGGAAGTCCGACCAGGCGATATCCTGGTGGGCAAAGTCACACCAAAAGGGGAGACGGAGCTGACTGCCGAAGAGCGTCTGTTGCGTGCCATTTTCGGTGAAAAAGCTCGGGAAGTCCGCGATACTTCCTTGCGGGTGCCCCACGGTGAAGCCGGCAAGATTGTCGACGTAAAAGTATTTAAACGGGATAACGGCGATGAGCTGTCCCCGGGAGTCAATCAGCTGGTGCGGGTATACATCGCCCAAAAGAGAAAAGTATCTGTCGGCGACAAAATGGCCGGAAGGCACGGCAACAAAGGCGTCATCTCGCGGATTATGCGCCAGGAAGATATGCCGTTTATGCCGGACGGGACACCAATTGAGATCGTGTTGAACCCCCTCGGCGTGCCGTCCCGGATGAACATCGGCCAAGTCATGGAAACCCATTTGGGTTGGGCGGCCAGCTGTCTCGATCTGCATATGGCCAGCCCCGTTTTCGATGGTGCGACAGAGGCTGACATTTTTGCGACGCTGAAAAAGGCGAAGCTTCCGGACGACGGCAAAAGCGTTCTTTTTGACGGACGAACCGGGGAACCGTTTGATAACAGAATTACTGTTGGTTACATGTATATGATGAAGCTGCACCATTTAGTCGACGATAAAATCCACGCCCGTTCGACGGGTCCATACTCCCTTGTCACGCAGCAACCTTTGGGCGGCAAAGCCCAGTTTGGTGGACAACGTTTTGGGGAAATGGAAGTTTGGGCTTTGGAGGCGTATGGGGCGTCCTACACCCTCCAAGAGATTCTTACAGTCAAATCCGATGATGTCGTTGGCCGAGTCAAAACCTACGAAGCCATCGTCAAAGGCGAGAATATTCCTGAACCGGGGGTACCGGAGTCCTTTAAGGTTCTGATTAAAGAACTGCAAAGCTTGGCCCTGGATGTATCCGTGTTATCCGATGTGAATGATGAGATTGAGATTCAGGAATTCGATGATGATACCGACATTGATCAAGAGCTAGGCATGGATATGGAATCAGAGATGCCCGGCGTGATTATTGAAGGGGGTTTTGACGATGACAGTGACCTTGAAGAGACCCCGGGACTGATACTGGTCGACAACGATTATGATGAATCTGACGATCCTGATCTTATACAAGGGCAAACCGGATTCAGTTTAATTGAAGAGACTGATGACAATGAAGATGATGAGGAAGATGACGACAGCAACTTTGATGACGACGATGATGACAATGACGGCGACCTTTAAACCCCGGTGAAAGGAGCGATACACTTGCTAGACGTTAACGACTTCGACAGAATGCGCATTGGTTTGGCATCGCCAACAATGATTAGGGATTGGTCCTACGGTGAGGTCAAAAAACCGGAGACCATCAATTACCGCACGCTGAAGCCGGAAAGAGACGGTCTCTTTTGTGAACGGATTTTTGGTCCGACACGAGATTGGGAATGCCATTGCGGGAAGTATAAGAGGGTTCGTTACAAGGGCATAGTTTGCGACAGGTGCGGTGTTGAGGTTACCAAGTCCAAAGTACGCCGCGAAAGGATGGGGCACATCGAGTTGGCGGCTCCGGTCTCCCATATTTGGTATTTTAAAGGGATCCCCAGCCGTATGGGGCTGCTGCTGGATATGTCTCCTCGCTCACTGGAAAAAGTGCTGTATTTTGTAGCGTATATCGTCATCGATCCGGGTGAAACCCCATTGATGAAAAAGCAGCTTCTAACAGAAACCGAACACCGGGAGGCCAGAGAAAAATATGGTTCTCTCTTCCGGGCTGAGATGGGAGCCGAAGCGATCAAAGCTTTGCTGCAGGAAATCGATCTGAAAAAGCTCAACGAAGAATTGCGTACAGAACTCAGAGAAGTGTCCGGGCAACGCAAAATACGCGCGATTCGCCGTCTTGAGGTTGTCGAAGCATTTGAGAAATCGGGCAACTGTCTGGATTGGATGATTTTGGATGTCGTGCCGGTGATTTCTCCGGAACTGCGGCCGATGGTGCAATTAGACGGTGGACGGTTCGCCACTTCTGACCTGAACGACTTGTACCGCCGGGTGATCAACCGTAACAATCGTTTGAAAAAACTTCTGGACTTGGGCGCTCCCGATATCATTGTGCGCAATGAGAAGCGGATGCTTCAGGAAGCGGTTGATGCCCTTATCGATAACGGCCGGCGTGGTCGTCCGGTCACAGGACCGGGAAACCGTCCTCTTAAATCCCTGAGCGATATGCTCAAAGGGAAACAAGGCCGATTTCGTCAGAACCTGCTTGGCAAACGCGTAGACTATTCGGGCCGCTCTGTTATCGTCGTTGGTCCCAGCCTGCGCCTGCATCAATGCGGGTTGCCCAAAGAAATGGCTCTGGAACTCTTCAAACCTTTCGTTATGAAGAACTTGGTCAAAGACGGCCATGTTCATAACATTAAAAGCGCCAAACGTATGGTAGAGCGTATGCGACCGGAAGTCTGGGACGTCTTGGAAAAAGTCATTACGGAACATCCGGTGCTGCTGAATCGGGCGCCAACATTGCACCGCCTCGGGATCCAGGCTTTTGAACCGATTTTGGTTGAAGGCCGCGCCCTTCAGATCCATCCCTTGGTTTGCACAGCCTACAACGCCGACTTCGACGGCGATCAGATGGCCGTCCATGTACCTCTTAGTGCCGAAGCCCAAGCAGAAGCGCGGTTACTCATGCTTTCGGCCCACAATATCCTGAACCCCAAAGATGGTCGACCGGTAGCGTCGCCCACGAAAGATATGATTTTGGGTTGCTACTATCTAACCTTAGAACAAGAAAACGTAGCGGGATCCGGCAAGATTTTCAAAGATTCGGTTGAAGCCAGATTAGCCTATGATTCCGGGGCGATTCACCTTCATGCCAAGATTTTTGTTCGTCAGGAGGATGGAACGCGACTGGAAACCACTGTGGGACGTATCATATTCAACGAGA
>WRJI01000009.1 GCA_009778595.1 Peptococcaceae bacterium
TAGACAGACCGGTCATGGCGACAACATGCCAAAAAGTGATATAAATGCCCGGCCTCAGAATGTCAATCGATCCATCGGCGTGGTAGACAAAATCCTCTGAAGGGGACGACGAGTCGGTTTCGCTTAACGCGATAGCCGTCTCAAATCTGACAATGGAATTTACGGCGATCTCTGTTGCTGAGTTGCATTCCCGCTGAAGAAAATATACCATAATCAATCGCGCTCCTCGAAGGTAGTTCTTCTACTACTCTATTCGGATGCAAGGCCATTTGTGACCATAACAACTTGCGCGTGGTCCGGGAAATCAGGGCAGGGCAAAAATCTGGCCCACTGTCAGGATATGAGGTTCGCTGTAGAGGAGACCTTGGGCGGCCAAGTCCAGGAATTGTTCCAGAGGTTCCCCCAAAGGGTCACCTGTCATGTAGGTTCCGTAGCTCATAGGGATGATGTGCCGGGGACGAAGAGTCTGACACAGACGGGAAACATCTTCCGGAGTGAGTTGGCTTTTGTTCATGACGGATTCAGGCCCGAAGGCTCCGATGGGAATGAAAGCGTAGTCGATGTCGGGGAAGTGGCGGGCAATCTGTTCAAAGTGACCGCCCCAACCGCTGCTGCCGGCAAAATAGAGGGTGTGACCGGGGGTCTGAATAATGAAGCTGCCCCAGAGGGTCCGGTCCCGTTCGGAGAGGGTGGGGCCGCTCCAGGAGCGGGCCGGCATCAGGGTGACGGTGATATTACCGTAGGTCCGGTATTGTTGGAACCAGCCGGCTTCCTGTATGAGTTCGGGAGCGGATTTCGTAAGGTCGCCGAGCCAGTGCCGCAGACCCAGCGGAACCAGCATAACGCCGGAGGGGTTGTTGATCCGGAGCCGCTCTAAGGTTTGTATGTCGGCGTGGGTGGGTTGATTGCTGGAGAGCAGGATATAGTCGAGTCCCCGGATTTGGTTGTAGTCCGGTTCGGGCAACAGGCGCGGATAGCCGCAGGCACTGGGGCTGTAACTGGGGTCGGTCAGAAAAGTTATGCCATCTATACGGATGAAGAATGAAGCGTGTCCAAGCCAGACAGCGGTGTTGCCGGTGGTTTGCCAGAGATTGGATAGGGGGATTGAGGAGAGGGGGGCAGAATCCGGAATTTCCCGGTCTTGTCGGCGGTTTGCGTATATCTTCAGAATGAGTTCGTCCCGCCAGGTTCGACTTTTCAATCCGGGTTGATTCTGCAGGGAGGATTTGCGGAGTGCCCGGGACGGGGCCTGGTCGTCACCCCCGAGGACTTCAGGCATGTTGATGTAAGTGCGGTCGGAAAGGCGGTGGCCGATCAAGCGGTTGCCGGGCCAGGTTGGGCGGATGGTGGGCAAGGCATTGTTTGTGACGTAGGTTTCGGGTGTCGGCCAGACAAGCCAGATGAGGGTGAACAGGAGGAGTCCGATGAGGATATTGACGGCCCGGTGCCGTTTATTGTTAGTATTCATAGGTTCAGGGTTCCCATTTTTGGGATTTTCAATAGCCGGCATAACAAGGAAACCAGGAAAAGCTGTAGAAGATTATGTTTCTCTATGATAAAATGAAGTATAACCATTGATGTAGGAGGAAAAACAATGAGTCTGCTCACAGGACAAGACATCAACTACTATTATCAAGACGGCGATTCCCGAAGATACATCTTGAAAGATGTATCCTGCGCCTTCGAACGGGGCACATTCCACGTCGTTCTGGGGGAATCCGGTTCAGGCAAAACCACCTTCCTCTCCCTGCTCTGCGCTTTGGACAAGCCCCAATCCGGCCAAATCCTTTACGACGGCAGGGACATCGCCTCAATCGGCTTCGAGAAATACCGGCGCAACAAAGTCAGCATCGTCTTTCAAGCCTACAACCTGATTCCGTACATGACGGCGGCGGAGAACATCAAAGTCGCCATGAGCATAACAGACAACCAACTCCCCCCGGATATCAACGCAGTCGCCCACAACCTGCTGGACTACATCGGCCTGGACAGCGCCAAAGCCGACCGAACCGTCAACAAGCTCTCGGGGGGCGAACAGCAAAGGGTGGCCATCGCCAGAGCCCTAGCCACCAATGTGGACGTCATACTGGCCGACGAACCCACCGGGAACCTGGACGAAGACATGGAAAACGAAATCGTCGCCATACTGCGGAAGCTGGCCCACGAACACAACAAATGCGTCATTGTGGTTACCCACTCCTCCCAGATCGCCGGGCAAGGGGATGAGGTCTACAAACTGCGCAAAGGGAAGCTGGAACCTCATGAGTGAAGACTTTCTCAGCCAATTCAGCGGACGCAAAAACGTCGCCATATCCGCCCCCGAGCACGACACAGAATTCGACAGCGCGTACAACAAACGCAAACTGATCCGATACGGGGTCATCGCGGGAACCGTCATAGTTGTGGCGATCATCCTCTATCTTATCGTCGCCCTCTTCAATCAGGTCACCGTCAAAAACTTCGTCGGCACCTCCTTGGGCGACGCCAAAACCTGGGGCATAACCAACAAGGTCACCCTGGAAATCGAGACCCTCTTCAACAACGAATACGACAACAACTTCATCATAACCCAGAGCCAGGACCCCGGCAAAAAGATACGCAAAGGATCCATCCTAGTCTTCCAAGTGAGCAAAGGCCCCGATCCTGACGAACAGATCGAGCTGCCCGACTTCGCCGCCATGAATACGAATCAGATCTACGGATGGAAAGACCAGAACAAAGCCAACAACGTCAACATCATGCAAGAAAACAGTGAAACGGTTGAGCCAAACCGGTTCATCCGCAAAGAATTCAACAATCCCACCATCACCGAAACCAACTACACCCGCAAAGACGGGCTGCTGATCTACATGTCCAAAGGAACCTACGACAAGAACATCACCATGCCCAACTTCGCGGACAAATCCAAAACAGAAGTCGAAACCTGGGCCGGGCAGAACAAAATCGAAGCCGAATACAAAGAGAAAGCGTCGGACAAAATCCCCAGAGACTTCGTCATCTCCCAAGATATCGATGCCGGCACCAAAATAGCCCAGAACACCAAAATGACCTTCATCATATCAAGCGGCAAAGCGGTGATCATGCCCAACTTCAGCCGGATAACCAAAGAAGAAGCCGCAGCCCAAGAGGATGTGCTTGTCACCCTCAAGACCCAATACAGCGGCACAATAGCATACGGAAAACTGATCTCCCAATCCGTACCGGCCGGACGACAGTTCACCGATGAACCCGCCAAGGTCACCGTGATCTACTCCGAAGGCCGCCCCTATATCGACGATCTGGTGGGAAAATCAGAGAAAGAATTGCCCTCCTACTTCTACGAGTTCACCGGCAAAGGCGCCAACATCACCTACAGTGTCACCTATGTAGATTCCGGGGAACCGAAGGGACAGGTGGTCAGCGTGTCCCTGTACAACCAGTACATGGAGATGACCACCCATGTGGAGATACAGGTGAGCCGGGGGAAAATATCAATACCAATAACTCAAGATGGCTGAATTTGAGGAGGAATAGCATGAATGAGAACAGATGGATTCTGATGGTGGGAGATGATGAGGGTGATCGTGTTGATGATGTAGCAGTCGATTTAGATAATCGAATGGTAAGTAGAAACGGCAGGGAGGTCTTACTTGAACCAAAGGAATTCGATGTGCTATCTGTAATGGTTCGGAATATGAATAAGACTCTTTCACGGGATACGATACTTAATGAGGTTTGGGGCGCAGATTGCTTCTATGACCCCCATACGCTTGATGTGAGGGTTTCCAACCTGCGAAAAAAGCTGGGCTACAATATTGTCAGGACAGTGCCCAAATATGGATATCGTATGGAGGATGGATCCAATATGGGCGAAAATGTCACTTCTGCCGGGGGTTCGTAACAAATTCTTAAGGTATTCTTGATATTTTCGTGAAGATTTGACAAGTAGGATGGGGTATGATGGGAGATACATCAAGCATAGTTGGGTGCACACAATTATGTGAGTATGTGAAATAATTAAGAAGGAGTTTGATAGAGATGATGAGAAAGATGAAAAGGATATCAGCTGTTCTTGTTATCACAATGTTGCTTTGCGGTTTATTTGCGCCATCGGCATTTGCATATAATAAGCAAGCCACAGCAAATTACGCAATTAACTGGTTTCAGAGTTATAATTCGATGTATAATCGATACGAGGGCGAAGGAGGTGATTGCACAAATTTTGCTTCCCAAGCTCTTTATGCTGGCGGAATACCAATGAATACACCAAGTGTTATTCCTCAAGGGGTTTCAGGAACGTCAAGTTATTGGTATAGCAAAAAGTATATTCAAAACGTTTATCTATTTGGGGTCCTAATTAGCAGTACGCCTGTTTGGAGAGAATCCAGTTCATGGATTCGTGCGGCAGGTGGTACAGGAGGGGGATTTTACGAGTATTGGAGTAACCGCTATCAAGTTGTGACCACAACAGATAAAAATTATATTCGTTCAAATTCCCAAGTAGGCAATGTAATCCAAGTGCAAGCAAGCAACAGGACTGTTAGGCACCACTCTGTAATTGTTGGGCAAAAAAGCGCAGTAAATGAGCTATTTCTGTATTATCATTCGCCCAACAATGCTCGACAATTGGACAATTTTGATGCAAATTTTGGGCAGGGAAAGGGGACTAACAAATACACAGTCTATCGAAACTGGAATTAGACACTACATGTAGTATCATGTGGGCCAAAGGTTATTGATTGAATGATAATTCCTTGCGGACAGGTATGGCCATTCCGTGTGCCTGTCCGCAAGGAAAATATTGGAGGGGACTATGGAGAAAAAGAAGACTATAATCGCAACATCTTGTGCAGTAATCGCGTTGTCATTGTGTTCAATATTGTGTATTACACAAATTATTTTGCCGTTACAATGCTCTTATACCGGAGCGAAGATTCACAAGTATCTAGGAGACAGTTTTGGGGCTATAGTAGAAATGGATTACGAACAAGCAAGAGCAGGGATTAGACCTGACGTTCAATTATTCTCGGATATCGATTATAAATTTGAGGAGCACCAGGATTATTCACATATTACCCTATTCTATGATGTGAGAAATATAAGTATATTTAAAATAAGCAATATAGAATTCAATGTCCTTGATTTGGGAGGGATCGAAGATAGATTCATGTTCAGACTGGATCATGTGGTTACGCAATTCGCCGGAAGGGGAGAGAAGACTGCAATTAGATTGGATCTCCATATGTATACTAAAGGGTTATCTAAAGATGAGGTGGCAGAGATGGTTAAGAACGTCAAGGCCGAGTTGCGGTACAAACAAGAATTATTCGGGTATAAACGCCAGAGCATATCAATTCCATCGGATCTGCTGCCTGAGGAAATTATTGTTAGATAGAAGGATTGGAGTGTGACATTGTCTGTGAAAGAAGTTCTGAGAGCCAAAAACCTAGTGAAAAGATACGGCGATAGCAAAAATTCAACGACAGCCATCAGAGAAATGACCTTAGCCATTCTGGAGTCCGAAGTTGTCTCTATAGTTGGACAGAGTGGTTCGGGGAAAAGCACATTGCTGAACTTATTAAGCGGAATCGACACACCCACGTCGGGAGAAGTCTTTTACCAAGGGAAAAATATCAATGAGATGGGTGGTAAGGATAAAACGTTCATGAGAGTAAATGATTTCGGATTTGTCTTTCAGTTTTTCAATCTGATTCCTAATCTATCAGCCTTTGACAATGCTATACTGCCGGCAGTGCTGAACGGAACAACAAAGGAAAAGAGAACCTATGTCAAAGAACTATTCACCAGAACCGGTTTGGGAGATAAAGAGAATTTATTACCGTCACAACTTTCGGGCGGAGAACAGCAAAGGGTTGCTATTATCAGAGCTTTAACGAACGGTCCCAAAGTCTTATTTGCGGATGAACCCACAGGGAATCTTGACTCTAGAAATGGGAAATCAATTCTTGATCTGTTGTTGTCGAGCGCCAAAGATAATAAACAGACGCTCGTTTATGTAACTCATGACGCCCATTTGGCCGCTTTGGCGGATAGAACAATTGAGATTATGGACGGTGAATTAGTTGGAAAGAGCTAGGATACAGTTTGAGTTCATAAAATATAATATAACATACATTATCCTTGCTTTGCTGGTAGCGGTGAGTTTTGCGACGCTGTTGGGGTCTTTCATACACTACGTAAATTTGGCTCAAGAAAAAGCTATCAATGATACACAGAGTGTGCATGGCGGTTACCATATTCTCATTGGCAACATTACCGATGATATGGTGGAGACGGGGAGCGCCTTGGGATATGTTGAATCCTTCGAATCCTATTATGGAGATCCGGAAGGAAGCGTTGGACGCTTATATTGCCGGGAGAATATTTTCTGGCTATTAGGCATGAAAACTGTTGGCGGCGTGTTTCCTAATGAGCCCGAATCAGTCATGATTGAGAAAAATTACGCTATCTCGTTGACCGAGTCCAATGATTATGATGAGATTATCGGAAAAACGATTGATTGTGATGGAAGAACATATACGGTGACTGGCATTTACTACGACGATTCCTGGATAGCAACCAACACACTCATTCTTAGCAAGGCATTTGGGCGCCAAGGGGCCCAGAGCGCAGCTGTGCGATTTGTTAATCCCAAGAAAATGGGAGACAATATTTCAATGCTGCTACAAGATTTGGATTTACCGGCAAATTATGATTTTGTCCTGGAGAATGCTCCTCTATTGACAACTTTGGGGATGGATGAGGAAGGGGCTAAACAGGCAACTATTAATATGAGTTACCTTATTGTCTTGCTTTTTGTTCTCGTTCTTTTAGCAGGCGTCATTTTCAATAATCTAGTCGAAATGATGATTGAGAAGAATCTCAAAGCAATCGCTGTTTACAAAGTTTTACACGGTTCAACAGCGCCAATCGTTCTTCAATTGCTTATTCCTATGTATGTGATGATGTTTGTGGGGATTGTAGGCGGGTTTGGTCTCTCCGGGGTTATGGCCACAACTTTTGTAAAGATTAGGCTGGATTACTATGGAGACATTGTTGTCAGACTGCCTTTAGCAGAATTCTTTATTGTTAGTGGGGTCGTTCTTGTGTTGTTCATCCTTTTTTATAGAGACAAGATGAAAACGCTCATGTGTTTGAATCCTGTTGATATTATGAAGTCCTCGAAACTGCCAACGTCCGGGAGATTCAGGGAGAGAAAAAGACCTTACTACAATTCTGATCATAAAATCGTAAACAGCTTGAAATTTTCTCTATCTATGCTCAGAGGCAGGGCCATGAAGGGGATTGTCATCGTTCTTGGTATATCGTTGTCGGTAATCATTAATGTTTCCATGGCGGCCTTATGGAATCAGAAGTCTCCGGAGGCTCTTCTGACTTGTGATTATGAAATCATGAATAATTATTACAATCCTGATAGCGAGGCTTACACAATATTCCAGGACAAGATAACCAGATTGAAGCAGGAGCAGGACATTTGTACTGTGTATGATAATTTTCAATTCATATCCACAATGAGCATTAATAAGGAAGCGTTCACCGCAGGCGCGGCAAAAGTGCTGACCAATTCCAAAGAATATGGGAGCATGATGAGAGACAAATACAGCAATAGACTCAGCTTGCCTTTCTTGCTCCTTGGTTATAATGATATTCAGATCAGTATGTTGGATATAGGAATTGACCATCTTGAAAAAGACGAGTGCGTTGTCTACACCAGAAGCTTCAATAGATTTGGCGTTGATGACCTCTTCTTAGGAACAGAAGAACCCCTGATAATGAGAGGCGATGTTATGACAGAAGATGGGGGGGTGGAGAGCAAACCTGTAAATCTGTACCCGAGATATTCTGCCGATAAGTTGCTGTTTGATGTTGAAACGATGGATCCGGTTACAATAGTCATTGTTAGTCAAAAACTGCTTGATGAATGGTTTCCGTTTTTGGAGCAGGCCAGTTACTATGTTATTTCCAATAAAGATGTAAGAGACTCAGACAGGAGAATAAAAGATATCATTACAGGAAATCTTTCATACGCTGTTATTGATCATCAGGACACTAATGCTCAAAGGGCTATGAGTGTTGAAATAACACGTTTCTTATTTGGAATCTTTATTGGAATCACAGCCCTGTTTGCTATCATCAACATCTTTGCTCTATTAATTCTCAAACTTAAAAACGACATGGACACTTATGTCTCATACATGATCATGGGTGTCGGTAAGTTCAAGATATTATCATTCTTTATAATCGAGACAGCTGTTTATTTTTTATTGAGTATATTGATAACATTTATTGGGCTGTTGCTTACAACGAGTGTTCTGAATTATGTGATTAAGAACCTTGGAGTCATCTATCATGTTGCGTTGCCTTGGCACTTATGGTTCATTTTTGAAGCGGGCTTGCTTGTTGTGTTGGTGGGTATTTTGTGGAATGTCTTTAGGATAATCGAGAAGATAAAGCCAATACCGCATAGTATCGTAGTGGAATGAACTACCCATTCTCACAGAAGGGGAGAGGACAGCTTCATGAATTATCTGAAAAGAGGGTTTGCCAGTATTGTTCGTAAGCCAGGGAAAACCATCATATTGTTGGCGATCATCTTCATGCTGGGAAATATCATCGCCGGGACAATCTCTGTTAGACAAGCGGTTGAGAAGACCGAGCTGAATTTGCGGACTAAAATGAGTCCAATTGCTTCAATATCTCGCGACTATGGGAACTTACCTGACGATTATAGTCATGATCCGGAAATCAACCAGAAGATGGTTTCCGCTGAGGCTATAGAGAGAATTGGCGAGTTGCCTTTTGTTAAATATTTTGACTATTCTGCTATGGTATCATTAGAAAGCCCATCGTTAAGAAGGTATTCGGAGTATTCCTCATACTCTGAGATTGACTTTGAGGAAATTAATAGCCTGTTTACCCTGACAGGAGTCCATGACCCGGATATCCTAGACCTGAAAGAAGAGAAGATCAGACTTCTTTCGGGCCGAGTGTTTAGTGAGCAGGAAGTCTCTGATTTGGAATACGTGATTTTGGTTTCGCAGAGCTTTGCCAATGCCAATGGGTTGACAGTGGGTTCTGTTGTAACCCTAGAGAATGCTGTTTACGGCAACCTACCTGATGAGAGGGTGTCTCAGAACTACGATTTCGAAATCATAGGTATTTTTGAACCGGTTAGGCATTCTCATTTGGGAGATAAAAATGAAGATAACCCGAACCAATGGGTTGAAGAAGAAATGGAGAACAGGATCTATGCCCCAAACAGGGTTCTGATCGAAGCGAACACGTATCAAATAAATGAGTTGCGGAGATTGTATCCTGAAACGAGCTACACAACAGATGAATTCTATATTACTTTATATATTCTTCATGATCCGATGGATCTGGAGGAGTTCATTGAAGCAGCAGCAGTTTTCTTGCCTGAGGGCTATGTTATGGTTGGCGGCGGCTCTTTTGACCAGGTGGCGGCTCCTATGAGGACTATCCAAGGGATTTCTGTTCTGATATTGTATGTCGCTGTAGGCGCTGCTGTGGTTGTTATAAGTTTACTGATGACATTGTTTCTCAGAGACCGCAAGCGGGAAATGGGTATCTACCTTTCCTTAGGGGAGAGGAAGATCAAGATTGCCGGCCAGATTGTTATGGAGGTGGCTGTTGTGGCGGTGGTCGCCATAACGCTGTCGCTGTTTTCCGGCAATATTATTGCCAGAGCCGTTTCCGAAAAAATGCTTACGGATCAGATTATTGCTGATCAGGCTAATGAGACCGATTATTATTACTACATGGATCTGAACTATAGAGGGTATGACAGTGGAATCACCGGGAAGGATCTTATGGAGTCCTATACGGTATCTCTTGATATGATGGTCGTAATCCTGTTCTATGCTGTCGGTCTTGGAACTGTCTGTGTTTCTACGTTGGCGCCGATTGTGTATACGACTCGGTTGAATCCCAGGAAAATCCTGATGTGAACGATGAATGGGTTACGGAAACAATCCTTGGATTTCCTCGAACTCCTCATCCGAGAGATCCTCATCGTCGGAGACCCTTTCTTTCGTTGTCTTCAAGGTTGCGGCAGCAGCCGCGCTGTATTCAACAATCTCCGTGAGGGCTTGTTCGTAAGCCGCGCAGAAATTCAGGATTTCCTCCCGCTCCCACAGGGTGGATTCATACTGGACAGTGAGAACCAGCTCGCCACCGGAGACAGCACCATTGATTGAAAGGACGTTGGGCAGGCGGTTTTCAGTGGCAATCATCCTTCCGGGAGGCAGGGGGGAGGGGGTAACCGCCCCGTTGAATTGGGAGTGCTCACTGTCGGCGTTTCCCAGATAATTGAAAGACAAGCCTGGGTGAAACCGCTCCGTGCCGAGGATGTCCCGTTCAGCAAGCAAAGCATAGCTGACACCCCGATGAGGGATGCCCAAGAGCATATCCCTGGTGGCACGAACCGTGTCACCGGGATTATCCCGGGCCTCAAGGATGACCGGGAAACAACAGGTAAACCAGCCTACGGTTCGATCGATGTCCAGAGGGCGATGCAGCTGTTCCCGACCGTGGCCCTCCAGCTCGATGGAGATTTTCAGTTGGCCGGTCCGGCGACGAACGGCCAGGGCCAGAGCACTGAGCAAGATATCATTAATCTCGACCTCCAAAACAGAGCCGACGTCATAAAGCAGAGCCTTGGTGATGTGGCGTGAGGTCCGGATTTCAGCCAGATCATAGGAGATATCATTGGACCCGGATGTTGATCCAAGGATGGTTCGGACGTCCCAACATTTGGCTTCCTCAAGAATCTTGGCCCAGTATGCCTGTTGCGCTTCAGGCGCGCCGCTGTTGAAGAATTCTCCAAGCAGTGTGGTCCAATCTCTGTAAGAAGCGGTTTTCGGGGGCAGGAGAGGTGTGTGGGTTGTCGTTTGGGCCTGCCTGTAAGCGGAAAACAGATCTTCAGCGAGGATGCGCCAGGAAACGCCGTCTACGACGAGATGGTGTGCGCAGAGCAACAGATGGCTGCCGTCGTCTGTGCGGTACAGCACGACACGCAGCAAAGGACCCTTATCCAGGTCAATGAGGGCCTGTTGGGTGTCGTTGGTATTTTCAATGCTACCAGGCGAAACCGGGCCCCCGCGAAGGTCATGAATGGTAAAGGTGAACAAAGCGCTCTCCTCCGGCGGCAGGATGGTTTGGATCCCGGCGGGATAGACTGCGCGCAGCATGTCATGGTGTAGGGTAACAGCGGTTAGGGCGCTGTGCAGGGCGGTTGCGTCCAGGTCCTCCCGGGAGTACAGGAAAATCGCTTGGTTGAAGTGTTGTGGTCGTGCGTAGTCTTGGGCAAAGAAAGTGTGTTGAATGGGGCCTAGGGGCACATCCCCCCACAGGGGCTCTTGATTGAACAAGAATCCGTCAGACCCGGGTGCTGAGGTTTTCAGAGCGGCGAGTTGCAACGCCTGAGCGATTTTTCTGACGCAACGGTGAGTCATGATTTCCCGAACCGTGATCTCATACCCGGCGTCGCGGAAGCGGGAGATCATGCGGATTGCCTTGATGGAATCACCGCCCAGCCGGAAGAAGTCGCTGTCCGCGTCCACATGCTCAACACCCAGGATATCTTCGAATATGCGGGCGGTCCGTGTTTCCCTTTCCCCTTGGGGTGCCGCGCCTTTGACGGTGGAGCGCGTTTCGATGACAGGCAAGATCTTCTTGTCGACTTTGCCGCTTGTATTCGTCGGCAGAGAATCCAGCCTCATAAAGAGGTCAGGAACCATATAGTCCGGCAGTTCCCGCAGCAAGCTTTCGCGCAGAGCATCGATGTCAAAATCCTTTGCCGCCGCCACATATCCGCTCAGGGTCAGGGCACCGTCAGGGTCTGTGCGTACCACCGCGGCAGCGTCCCGGACACCGGGTTGCCGCCCCAGAGCGGCCTCGACTTCGCCCAGCTCCACACGATACCCACGAATTTTTACCTGATCATCCAACCGCCCCAGGTATTCGATGTTTCCGTCCGGTAACCAGCGGGCGAGGTCTCCCGTGCGATAGAGTCGATTCTTCATAGGCAGCGGATCATTGGCTTTGACAAAAGGATTCACAATGAACATCTCGGCAGTAAGCTGCGGCCTGTTCAAATATCCGCGGCCGACACCGGAACCGCCGATACAGAGTTCACCGGGAACCCCAATAGCGCAGAGTTCATCAGCCTTGTCAAGGGTCACAATGTAGACATATACACCCGGCAAAGGCTTGCCTATTGGCACATTAACCGGGATTTCTTCACCCGGGGTATGGAACCAGGCTGTCGCGCATATAGTGGTTTCGCTTGGCCCATACGCATTGACATAGGAATCGTTGGACTCCGCAAGTCGTACGATCTCAGAATTGGAGGCGCTTCCACCGGTCTGCAGCAAGCGAAGGCCATGAGGGTTTACCGTCCCAACCAATTGGGGTGGTAGCAAAGCAATTGTGCAGCACCGAAGGGTTTCGCACAACTGATCCGGATCATGTGTCGCACCCGGCGGCAGGAGCTGCAAAGTGGCACCAAATGAAAGAGCCATAGTTAATTCCAATATCGAGGCGTCGAAAGCACAGCTGGCGAACTGCAATATTGTATCTGCCGAAGTTATTTTCAGGAAATCTGCATAAAAAGCAACTAGGTTTGTGAGCCCGAGGTGTTCCAGCAACGCCCCTTTTGGCACGCCGGTTGTTCCTGATGTGTAGATGCAATAAGCCAGATTATGGGGACAGATATCAACTCGGCTGTTAGGATCATCTGTATCAACGGCATCTTTTGCCGTATTCATGACGGTTTTTCTTATCATGTCGTTGATATCGTCAGGACGGGAGTCTCCTGAAAGAGCAAGCACAGGCAGGGCTGTAGAAATCGGCAAAAGCGCGTCCGCAACCAGCACAGCACCGGCGCCGCTGTCTTCCAGTATAAATCGCGTTCGTTCGGATGGGGTGGATGCGTCAATCGGTAAGAAGGCGGCCCCCGCTTTCATGGCTCCGAGAGCTCCGATAATCCAGCCGAAACCGCGTCCTCCGAATACAGCGACAATGTCCTCCAACCTAATATCTATAGAAAGAAGCCAACGGGCAACAGCGTCGGAAAGGCGGTTCAATTCCTTGTAGGTGATTGTTTGTCCGGCAAGAACGAGGGCGGGGTGGTCCGGTCGGGCGGCGGTTTGATCTTCAAACAGCGCAACAAAGGTTTTGTGCAATAAAGGGGCTTGGTCAGGAGATAAGGGTATACCGCGAAAGCCCATCACTTGAGCGGATTCGTCATTGTCCATCATTGGCAGACTGTCGAGAGAACGTGACGGGTCCCCCACGGCTCCGCCAAGCAGTGTGACATAATGCCGCAATAAACGCGCGGCGCTTTCCGGGCGGAACAGAGCGGTACTGTACAAAAGATCAACTTTGTAGCCGTCTTCTTCCGCCTCAACATTCAGGGTGAGATCGAAGCGGGCCGGTGTAGCACCGCTTACCGCATGTAAAAATGTTAGATCGTCAAAAATTACTTGAGGAAGATCATTATTTTGAAGGGCGAACATAACGTCGAACAAGGGATTGCGCGAAAAATCCCGACGTATCCAGGGAAGGGTGTCAACGAGAGACTCAAAGGGATAATCCTGATTTTCAAAGGCTTGCAGGCAGGTTTCTTTAACCTCGCTAAGCAAGGTATTAAAAGATTTGCCGCGTTGTGGACGGCCACGCAAGGCGACCGTGTTAACGAACATACCGGCTATGTGTTCACAATCCGGATGAGTTCGCCCGGAAACGGGGCTGCCAATGGTGACATCTTCTTCATTAGCATATTTGCCAAAGAGAACCATCAAGGCCGTAAGCAGAACCATGAAGGGTGTCGCGCCCCGGGCGAGGGCAAGGGTGTCAATAGCTTGTCTCATCGCCGTCGGGATTCGGATAAACGTGTGACCACCCTTGAACTGTTGATTCAGTGGGCGGGGGAAATCTGTGGAGATGTTGAGTGATGGGGCTTCATCGGCAAACATAGTTTTCCAGTAGCTTTTTTGACAGGATATATCACGGCTGTGTGACCATTCGCTCCAGTCTTTGTATTGAGGTCCTGGTTCAGGAAGAGCGATATTGTTGTACAAAGCCGCTAGTTCTTCAAAAAGCAGCGAAACGGTTGCGCCGTCGGCAATAATATGGTGAATGTCAACAAGAAGCAGGCTGCGGTCTTGCCCTACCGCCGCTTTCACGCGCATAAGGGGTGCGTAGCTTAGGTCGAAAGGGCGGACAAAGTCCGCCAGCAACGTTTGTGCGGTGTCTTGTCCTTCTAACAGCTGGGAGTCCGGTAAAAGGGTTGTTTCCTCGACTGTCATGATAATCTGTCTGGGCTCGTCGCCGGGTTCGTCTGGGAGGATCCGGAAACAGGTGCGGAGGGTGTCATGTCTCCGCACAAGGATCTGAAGCGCCTCATGTAAGCGCATAATGTCGAGTGACCCGTGGAATTCCAATGCGACAGGGATGTTATAGGCAACACCGATGTCGTCAATCTGACAAACGGCGAAGAGACGCCGCTGCGCCGGCGACATTGGGTAACTCGTTTGTGCCGGTGCGGCAGGGAGTTTACCCGGCAATGCAAGGGGAAGTGCGTCTGTCGTCAAGTCGGACAGTGTACAGGCCGGAGATTTAGCCAACGGCTTTTCGGGCAGTGCTTCTTTGGCTTCACGTAGCAAGGCGGCGATGCCTTCCACGGTGGGAAAAGCAAATAGACTTTTCAGAGAAAGCCGGATGCCTGAAAGGGTTTCCAGAATGTTGACGGCTCGCACCGCTCGAAGGGAATGGCCTCCCAAGTCGAAGAAATTTTCGTGAATCCCAATAGGTCGGTTAAGGTTGAGGGCTTTGGTAAGGGCTTGTGCTGCCATGACTTCCTCGTCGTCGCGGGGCGCGGAGTAAGTGCCACTTGAGTCTGTTTGCGTGATCGTGGGAAGCGCGTTTTTATCGGTTTTGCCGTTGGCGTTTAGAGGGATCCGCTCAATTTGTGCCAAACGTGAAGGGATCATGTAGTCCGGAAGGGACTCAGCAAGGGCGTTCTTAAGAAGCAGGAAATCGATCGTACTATTCGACACAACATATCCCCAAAGTTCTGTACCATCGCTTTCGCCGCCGGTTGATATGATGACAGCGGCGTCTTTTATTCCGGGTTGTTGCCGCATAGCGGTTTCTATTTCCCCGAGTTCAATACGGTTGCCACGTATTTTGACTTGTCCGTCTATTCGGCTTAGATGCTCGATGCGACCGTTTGGAAGCCAGCGTGCGAGGTCTCCTGTGCGATAAAGTCTTCCGGGTCCAAAGGGGTTGGGAACAAAGGCTTCTGCTGTTTGAACGGCTAAGTTTAAATAGCCGCGTCCCACACCTGGACCGGCGATGCACAGCTCTCCGGGCGTACCAATGCCGCAGAGGGTTGTGCCATTGAGGATATACAATTGTCTGTTGGGGATTGGCCGACCGATATCAACACCGAGAGCACCCACTTCGCCACCACTTGTCCACACGGAGGTTTCTGTTGGTCCGTACAGATTAACAATGGGCGAATCCATGTCGCGTCGAAGATCGTTGTATTGACCGGGTGGGAAGGGTTCTCCGCCTAAAAACAATAGAGAGAGTTTCGCGAGAAAAGAGCGATCTTCCGTTGCGGATGTGAGCAGCCTTAGGTGGGATGGTGTTAGCATGGCAATGGCCCCCGGATGCCGCTCAACAAGTTGAGCGAAGGCGGCTTGTTCCTTGCGTTCATCTTCATCAGAAAGAGCGACCGTCCAGCCTTGCGCGAGGGGGAAGAGGGTTTCAAAGATGAAAACATCAAAGCAGAAGGCGCATGCCGAAAGAAACGTTGGAAGAGGGTTTTTGGGTTTTTCAGCCACAAGAGGAAAAGGGGAGGCGCAGAAACAGACCAGGTTTCGTTGCTCGAGCAGGACGCCTTTGGGTCGGCCTGTTGTGCCTGAGGTATAAATACAATAGGCGAGGTTGCCAGGGCCATAGTCCGGGTCTATGTCAAGGGGAGGTGAACTATCTGGAGGTTGACTATCGGATTCGAATTGCGTAATCAGGGAATCCATGTTAACGACAGGCAGATTCGTCCAGGACAGATCGAGATTTGTGGTAAGAATGGCTTTGGCGCCGCTGTCTTCCAACATAAAGCGAATACGGGCTTCAGGCAGATCCGGTTCTATGGGCAGATAGGCACCGCCTGCTTTCATAATACCAAGAAGACCAATAAGCAGAGCCGGATCGCGCTGTGAAAGGATCGCAACAATGCTTTCAGCCCCGATGCCAAGTGTCCGTAGTTTGTGCGCGACAGCATCAGCTTGGCGGTTCAAGTCAGCGTAAGTCATGCGGTCATTGCGAAAACAAACAGCTATTCTGGCTGGGTGCGCCTTCACTTGTTCTTCGAAGAGTTGGGAGTAGACTTTGTCTTCCGGCCAGGGGGTGGCAGTGTCGTTGAAAGATCCTAAGATCAAGGCGCGTTCATGGGGGGTGATAAAATCGAGCTCCCTGACTCGCCGGGACGGGGTGCGCGTCATCTGATCCAAGAGAGCCATAAGTCGCGTAGCCAGAAGTTCCATTTCGAGCTCGCCATAGTCTTCGCTGTAAGCGACATCAAGATTTAGGTTGGTGTCGTGCCAGGCTTTGAGCACCAAGGGGTAGCCGGTATGTTCGCGGATAGTTTGTTCTGTGATATCCATGCCCAGTAAGGTGAGTTTTTCTGTATCGAGTTGGATATGGTTTTCATAGATGAACAGAACTTGCACCAACGCATTACCCAAGGGGCTTTGCTGCTGGATTTCGGCAAGGGAGCGGGGCCTTTGGCGGGCGCTGGCCAGGGCCTGTTCATGGGTTTTGCGCAGGAGGTCTTCGACTGTGTCGATCTCGTCTGTGGCAATTCTGACCGGGATTGTGTTAACGAATAACCCGACGACCCCATCCAATCCCGCAATTTCCGCGTCGCGGCCGGAAACGACTTTGCCGAATACGGCGTCACAGGTGTAAGCGCTTCGCTGCAACGCGAGGCCCCAAGCCGTTTCTAAAATCGCGTTGACGGTGATGTTTAGGTCGGAGGCGAGGGCCTTGATCCGGGTTTCAAGCTCAGCAGGCACAAGGACGCGCATGAGGCCTGAACCGGGAGTGTCTCTTTTCGTGGGGATGACCAGGGCCGGTTCGCTGTAGCCTTCCAGTAGGGATCGCCAATAGGCGGCAGCGTCGTCGGGTTGGGAGCCGATCCACGTCACATAGTCTTCGTAAGTTGTCTGCCAACGACTTTGCAAACGAATTTTAGCATGAAGGTCGTCATAGGGCCGGCCTGCGGAAAGATTGTGATAAAAGGAGACGAAGTCGTCGCTGAGTATGGTGAGGCACCAACCGTCCACAATAATGTGATGCATGCTCCATATAATGAGGGATTCTTCGTCGTTGATACGAACAAGGGTTAGGCGCAACAGAGGGTCCCGTTCCAAATCGAAGCCATGGGACATGTCGTCCTCCAAAAGGCGTTGTACACAAGCGTCAACGTCGGGATTCCCACGCAAATCAAGGGCGTTTAGATCGGGATCCCGCTCCTTCAGCACAACCTGTCGTGGTTTTTCCACTTTGCGGTACAGGATCAGCGTGCGCAGAGCGTCATGTTTGGCGGTTACAAGCCGCAACGCATCCCGTGCGAGGGTTTCGTCCAAGGTTCCGCGAATGCGCAAGGTGTATTGCAGGATGTTGACAGGGGCGTTCTCATCATAAATTTTCTGATACAACATGCCTTGCTGCAAAGGGGTCAGGCTATAGATAGCCTGCACCTGGCTACTGATCTTGCTCGAGCTCATACATCATTCTCCGTTCATAGCGACTGGATGGGGACAGAGAATATGACTTTAAGTCCCCGTCGTCAATTCTCCAAGCAACGCGTCCAAGACCTCCGCGTCACTTTGGTCCAGGTCAAACCTGTTATCTCCATGGTGGTTCCGGCAATGGGAGACAATGTCACTCAGGGCTGCTTCATAGGCTCCGCAGAAGTCCGCGATGGCGTCTTCGCTCCATATTTCAGCATCATAAGCGACGGCGAAGGTGAGCTCACCCCGGCGAATGCCGCCGCTAATACTGATTTCGTTGCAGAGGCTGTTTTCCGGGGCAATCATTTCGCCCAGAGGGATGGACGACCAGGACATGTCAGGACCAAAAGCGGATGCCGCGCCGTTGTCTTCGTCTCCCAAATAGTTGAAGCCGAAACGGGGGCGCAAGACGTTACCAAAATCCCCCCGGGCCAGCAACAGGCTGTACCCGATGCCTTGATTCGGGACGGCGCGTAAGGCTTGTTTGGTCATCAGGATGCTGTCTTCGACGGTGTCGCCTGAGGGCAGGGTAATCGGATAGCTGCAGGTGAACCAGCCTATTGTCCGGTCGAGATTGAGCAGGTGGGACAACGGTAAACGCCCGTGGCTTTCCAGCTCAACACAGATCTTGTGTTGGCCTGTCCAGTGTCTTACAGCCAGCGCGAAAGCGCACAGCAACAGGTCGTTGATCTCCGTGTCATAGGCTTTACCGGCTTCGAAGAGCAAATTATAGACGATGTCGCTGTTGATACAGATTTGGGTTCTTTGCTGTGGCGTTGGGTTGGGGGGGGACTGGGGAATATCGGTCTGTGCCGGGGCGAGGTCGTAGCGTTTAATATTAGCTATCTCTTCCAGCCAATAAGGCTGTTCCGCTGCTAACGCATTGCCGGCCGCGTAGGCTTGAAGACTGAGGGCCCAATCCCGGAAGGAAGCCGTTTTCGCCGGTAACAAGGGCGTGTGACCGGCTTGGATTTGGTGATACGCGGAGAAGAGATCTTCGACAAGGATGTACCAGGAAATACTGTCTATGATAAGGTGGTGGGCGATCAGCAGGAGGTGGTCGCCGTCTTCTGTTCGGTACAAAGCGGCGCACAACAGCGGTCCTTCCTCCAGGTTGAAAGCCGACTGAAGGGCGGTGTTGCGGGCTTCCAGGTCGGAAGGGGTTACGGATTGTCCGCGCAAGTTCACAATGTTTAAAGGGATCTCAGTCGCGTCAACAGGAAGAATCGTTTGTGTGCCGCCGGGATAGACCGCGCGGAGCATGTCATGATGCTCAAACACAGCAGCCAGAGCGCCTCTCAGGGCGTCTTCCTCCAAGAGATTGCTGCAATGTATGGCGAGAGCCTGGTTGAAATGGTGCGGATGCGTATGGTACTGGGTGAAGAAGGCTTGTTGAATGGGTGTCAGGGGCAGGGTGCCGGCGATGGCGCTTTGGTCGCCTATGTCGCCGGAAGTCAGGCGAAGGGTCGTAGCGATGGCGGCAGCGGTCCGTTGTTCCATAATGTCATGAACGGAGACGGCGTATCCCGCTTCCCGGATGCGGGATACGATGCGGATAGCTTTGATTGAGTCGCCGCCCAAGGCAAAGAAGCTGTCGTTGACGCCAATGTTCCTGATGCTGAGGATTTCTTCGAACACCCGGACGACCAGCTTCTCCTCTCGGTCCCGGGGCGGGAGTGAGTCCGCGCCGGTGTCAGGGCGTTCTGCAGGTGCGGGCAGCGCCCGTTTATCAATTTTACCGCTGACGGTCTTAGGTAGCGCGTCAAGGCATATATAGCGAACCGGGATCATGTATTCCGGCAGTGACCGGGCAAGAGCGGCGCGGATGGCAGCGGGATCAAGATCGGGATCGGCGGCGATATAAGCGATGAGCGCCATTTCATCATTGTGTCGGCCGGGCTCAGCGACGACCGTAGCTTCGCCCACATCGGGAAGCCGTTCCAGAGCAGCTTCCACTTCGCCAAGCTCTACACGGAATCCACGGATTTTGATTTGGTCGTCCAGGCGCCCAAGGTATTCGATATTGCCGTCAGGCAACCAGCGGACGAGGTCGCCGGTTCGGTATAACAAGGGGTAAGAGTCGGAAAGGGATCCTGCGGAGGGATGATCGTCTTCAGAGGTAGGATCTCCTGGGAGGGGGATAAAGGGGTTTCTGATAAACTTCTCGGCGGTGAGGGCCGGTCTGTTCAGATATCCCCGCCCGATACCGGCGCCGCCGACGCAGAGTTCGCCGGGAACACCGATGGCGCAAAGGGAAAGGGGGTGTTTCTTGTTTCTATCGATGGTGACGATGTAGACCTCAATGCCCGGAAACGGCTTGCCGATAGGGACGGTAGCCGGGATTTTGCTGCCTGGATGATAGGGCCAGGTTGTTGCGCAGATTGTGGTTTCGGTTGGCCCGTAAGCGTTGACATACGATTCGTTGGCGGGGACAGCGAGGCGGACGGTTTCCGGGGTTGCTGCGCTGCCGGCAGTCATAAACAAACGTAGGCCTCGCGGTTTGACAGCGGGTACCAGGGGGGGCGGCAAGAGCGCCGCCGTGCATCGTCGCAGATTTTCACGCAGCAGGGTTGGATCGAGGGAGGCGTCGGTTGGCAACAGCCGCAATGTGGCGCCGCATGTGAAGGCCATGGTCATCTCCCAGACGGAAGCGTCAAAGGCGCAGCTGGCAAACTGCAGAACGGTATCCGCCGGGGTGATTCCAAGGTCAGAGACGAAATAGGACGATAAGTTAACCAGGCCCCGGTGCTCAAGGAGCGTGCCTTTGGGTTGTCCTGTCGTGCCCGATGTGTAGATGCTGTAGGCTAGGTTATGGGGTAAAGGATGCGGGTCAAAGGCGTCCCGGGGCAGAGAGGCGGTGTCGAGGGAGGCCTCGGGGGTGCGCAGATCGATGCCGGAGAGGTCGAATGTGGGCAGCGGATGTGCATCCATTAGGGGATGTGCATCCGTCAGCGGATGTGAATCCGCCAACAGAAGGGCGGTCGCGCCGCTGTCTTCCAAAATAAATTGTGTGCGTGCAGCCGGTGTGGAGGCGTCAATCGGCAGGAACGCGGCGCCGGCTTTCATGGTACCGAGGGCGCCGATGGGGTACCCGAAGCCGCGGCCGCTGTATACGGCGACAATATCTTCCCTTTGGACACCGGCGGACAGCAGCTGTCGGGCAACTGTGTCAGTGATCCGATCCAGGTCTGCATAGGTGATCCGGTGATCCCCGAGAACGAGAGCGGTGTGGTTCGGGCGTGCGGCGGCGTGAGCCTTGAACAGCGAGACAAAAGTTTGGGTCGAAGGTTCCGGAGGTGTCCGCGTTGTGTCCCTTGCGGGGGTGTTACCGAATACCCTGACCTGATCGTATTCTGTCGCGTCCATCAGGGGGAGTTCTCCGATCGTCTGCGTCGGCTCCGAGAGGGCTGTTTCCAGGAGGGTGCGGTAGTGGCGCAGCATCCGTTCGGCGCTCTCCGGGCTGAACAGGGCGGTTCTGTAAATCAGCTCTATGGTGTAAGCCTTGTCGGTTTCCACAATGTTGAAAGTCAGTTCGAACTTGGCTTCCGGTGGGCCTTTGGCTATGTGTGTGCAGGGAAGACCGCAGTATTCCGCGTACATGTCCGGCGGTTCGGGATCCAGTGTTATGGTGACGTCGAACAAAGGGTTCCGCGTCATGTCCTGACGGGCCCCCAGCTCTTCAACGAGTTGTTCGTAAGGGTATTCCTGGTTTTCCAAGGCTTGGGTACAGGTCTGGGCGATTTCATCAAACAGTTTCGCGAAAGGTTTGCTTCCTTCCGGGCGTCCCCGCAGCGCAAGCATATTGACGAACAGGCCGGCTGTGCGTGCGCAATCGCTGTGTAGGCGGTTGGAAACAGGGTAGCCCACGGTGACATCCTCTTGGCGCCCGTATTTGCTTAGAAGGGCGATGAGGGCTGTGAGCAGAACCATGAAGGGGGAGCCGCCGTGTTCGCCGGCGAAGGCTTCAACTTCCCGGCGCAGGAGGGTGCCCAAAGGCAGAGTGGCGGCAGCGCCTTCAAAGCGTTGGCGTGAAGCCCGCGGGAAATCTGTCGCGTAGGCGGAGGCCGGAGGCGTGTCGCGGAACATGTCAAGCCAGAAGGCGCGCTGGGCCGACAGGTCGCGTCTTTGAGCCCATTCGCTCCAGTCAATGTATTGAACTTCTGTGGGTGGCAGCGGCTCGCCGTTGTAGAGGCGGGTGAATTCGTCAAGAAGGAGGAGGGCGGTTCCTTGGTCCGATATGATGTGGTGCATGTCAATAAGAAGAATAGTGCGGTTAGGACCGACGGCTGCTTTGATCCGCAGAAGGGGTGCGCGGGAGAGATCGAAGGGCTGAACGAAAGAACGGAGCAAAGTTTCCGGGGTGTCGCTATCTGCTAAGGGTTCGATGATGAACGGGTTTGTGGTGTCTTCCGGGGGTTCGATGCGTTGACGAAGCAGCAACTCGTCACGGCCCGGAGAATCGGTGTCATGGATGTGAAACCCGGTGCGTAGGGCGGTGTGCCGTTCCAGCAGGGTCCGGACAGCGTCTTGGGCCCGGGTTGAGTCGATTTCTCCGGAGAGCTCTAAAGCCATGGGCATGTTGTAGGCGGTGCCGCGGTCCGCGGTCTGGCAGGCGAGATACAGCCGCTGCTGGGCGGGGGACAGAGGATACCAGGGCTGGGATGGCGCGGGCGGGATAGATGAAGAGGTGCCCGGAATATCTCTGCCGGCTGTCCGCGCGGCTTTGAGTGCGGCGGCGATCCCTTTCACAGTGGGGGTTTCGAACCAGGCACGCAGGGGCAGCCGTATACCGGTTACCTCTTCCAGCATGGCGATACCTTTGGTGACGCGCAGGGAGTGTCCGCCGAGGGTGAAGAAATTGTCATGGATACTGACGGAGGAGATGCCCAGCAATTCCTGAAAAACAAGGGCGATCATTTTTTCGTCAAGAGAGGAGGGGGCGGTGAATTCGGCGGTTGAGCAGAGAGGGATTGCCGGCAGGGCTTTTTTGTCGGTCTTGCCGTTCAAGGTTAAGGGGATGTGTTCAATCTGCATCAACCGTTGGGGAACCATATATTCCGGTAGATCCTGCCTCAGGGCGGCGCGGAGAGCGTCGACAGGAAGGGGCGCGGTGCCTGTGGCTACAAAATAACCGTGGAGGACAGGGTCTCCTGTTTCGTCTTCTTTGAGGATGACCGCCGCGTCCGCAACGTCGTCTTGTCGGCGCAAGGCGCTCTCGATTTCGCCGGGTTCGACGCGATAGCCCCGGATTTTGATCTGATTGTCTATACGGCCGAGGCATTCCAGGTTGCCGTCCGGGCGCCAACGGGCCAGATCCCCTGTCCGGTACAGCCGACCGTCGCCGAAGGGGTTGGGGAGGAAGAGGGTTGCCGTAAGGTCCGGATTGTTAAGGTATCCTCGCGCCACGCAGGCGCCGCTGACACATAGTTCGCCGGGCACACCGGTGCCGCACCGTACCATGCCGTCCAGGATGACGACTTGGGTGTTGGGTATGGCTTTGCCGATGTGGATGTCTTCGGAATGAAGTTCCGTCATGGTCGTGAAGACGGTTGTTTCTGTCGGCCCGTAGGCGTTGATGATGCGGGCTTGTGTATATTGGCGGATCTGGGTGTACATTTCCGGGGGGAAAGGCTCGCCACCAAGACAGATGGCTGAAAGCCCGGCTAAATAGCCGCAACGGTCCGGGGAGGCCATAAACATGCGCATTTTAGAGGGAGGCGTTATCAAAAAGGTTCCCCGGTGGTTTTCGACAAGCTGTGCGAGCCGGATGCCGTCCCGTTGTTCCTCCTCGTCCGCCAGCAGAATACACCAGCCATGCAGAAGGGGCAGAAGGGATTCTGTCAAGAAAACGTCGAAACAGGGTAAAGTAGTTGAGATGACGCGAGGTTCTGTGTCGGTTAGCAACGCTGTCAGAAATGCTTTGTTATTCAGGGCGAAATTGAGTATGTTTCTCTGTTCAATCAGGACACCTTTGAGTTTGCCTGTTGTACCGGAGGTATACAGACAACACGCGATATCTGAAGGTTTGTTGACGGGTAGGGGGTTATCGGTTGTTTGTTCGTTGTCTGCACAAGGGGTCTCGCATCGGAATTCGCTGTTGAACAGGTCGATGACCGGGATGGTTGCAGCCGGGAATTGCGCCGGGGCTTCCGCCGGAGTCTCCGCCAGGGCCTCCGACAGGGAGATGCCGGCAACGAGCACGGCTTTGGCGTTGCTGTCCGCCAGCATGCCGCGAACTTGCGCCGCCGGAGCCGCCGGGTTGAGCGGCAGATAAGCGCCGCCTGCTTTCAGGGTTCCGAGTATGCCGACGATCAGGGCGGGGTCTCGTCGCGAGGCCAAGGCGACGATGTCGTCCGGACCGACGCCGAGGGCCCGGAGTCGGTGGGCGACGCGGTTCGCCGCGCGGTTGAGGGCTGTGTAGGTGATTTCCCGGTCGCGGCAGATGATTGCGGTTTTGTGGGGGTGTTCACGGACTCGCTGCTCGATAAGGGGGGCAATGGTGAGTGTGTTTAATCCCTCAGGATCGAGTGTTGTCATTGGGGTGATCCTCCGGTTCTGTGTATTCTCATCCGTTAGTAACTTATAGACGCGAAGCGTCAATAAAAAACAAGAAAATCCACATTCTGAATACTGGATACTTGCGGGCAAAGCCCGCATAAGTACATACAGAATACAAATCTCTTTGATATACTAAGTGCAAAGGGGGAGGATCTTCTATGGTATTTAGACTTCTTGTTGTTGAAGACGACGTTCGTTACCGGGAAATCATCAATGACTATTTCACTCAGAAAGGCTTCAAAGTATTCGAGGCTGTTGACGGAGCCGAAGCCCTTGATCGGCTCACCGAGGCGTCATATGATATTGTCCTTCTGGATATCATGATGCCCCACATGGACGGTTTTTCCGTCTGCCGTGCCATTCGGGCCAGGAGCAACACGCCGGTGATTTTTCTCACGGCACGCAGCCGGGAAGACGACATGCTCTTCGGGTATGAATTGGGTGCTGACGACTATATTACGAAGCCTTTTTCCTTGCCGGTTCTTCACGCAAAAGCGCTGTCCCTGATTAAGCGGGCTAAAGGTTTGGCCGCGGATAACCATTATGTGTTTAAGGGGTTACTGGTCGACACGCAAACCCGCACAGTCACTGCAGATGGTAAGACAATTGCCTTGACCCCAAAGGTATATGATCTCCTTACATACCTCATCGCGCATAAAGGCGTCATCCGATCCCGCGAACAGATCCTGAACGCGGTATGGGGATACGACTATTACGGCGATGACCGGGCTGTGGACACCCATATCAAGAAGCTGCGCTCAGCCATGGGCAGTCAATCCTGGCGGATCAAAACCGTGATTAAAGCCGGATATCGCTTTGAAGGAGATCATGAGATTTGAACAGGATCAACGCGTTCAACAAAAACAACAAGAACCAGATCTATTGGAAAACCGGGATCGCCTTTCTGGCGCTCTTGTTGGTTTCGATGGTTGCTGTGACATGGATTCAGGTCGAGAAGAATCGGTCGGATCTGGAATGGACTTTCAAGTCCGCCCTGGATCTTGAAGAAGCTATCTACGCGGAGGTAGCCCGGTATGATAATGCCGATGAACCGGATTTGCACATCAACAGCTTAATGTGGCACATCAACAAGAGCATGGTTACTTTCGTCAGCGGGGCTTGGAATAATTATGCGTATTCTTCTGCTCTCCTGCTTGACAGCAACCGGCAAATCGTCGGCTGTTCGGGCTCAATGATCTTGCAGTTTTCTCCTCATTCGGTTGTTGACGATTATTATAGCATTCCTCTTGATCGGTTCTGTACGGATGAACAGCTCGATATGATTTATCACACCTTCCGTACTGAGTTGAAACAATCAAATTCATTAGCCGTAAGCGGCGATATCACCGGGTACAAAGACCGGTTCGGGCAATGGATTCCGCATAGATTGACACTCTCCCTAAAAGGAGATGAAACCACATCCTTGACGCTGGATTTCGATACGCCTTCGGATGGTGACGACCACTTCCATTCAATATCCTTGATAAACGCAAATATTTTATTTAATTGTTCAAGCGGCTCTTATCAAACACAAACCAAAGTCGACCGGAAGCTGTTGAGGAAATGCGACACCATTGCTGTTCATCACATAGACGACCCTCAAAAAAGATTAACCAACGTTAACGGAACGAATCATGCCGTTTATGCGGCTTTCGATGGTGTCAGCACCTTAACCCTTGATGGAGAAACCTATTATTTAGCTGTGGGCGGGGTGGCTTTCCCCATCTTGTCTGCGATTAGGGAACTGAAATCCATCTATCTCTTTGTATTGATTGTGATGCTTGTGTTATTTCGAATTATCTCCCGGGGATTTGTTAAACAACATATGCGGCAGCTTACTTTAGAAAGGGATCGCCGCCGGATTACAGCAGATGCCGCCGCCAGCCTCAGAGATCCTCTGAACAGCATTCATGACAGCTGTTCCAGGTTCCGACAATTCGATTCTGAAAGATCCGGAACGAGACTTTTGGACAGCATCATCAGCGATACAGAGAAGATGGACGAAACGGTGAGAAGGTTGTTGACCTACGTACAGACAGAGAATTTGAAGTCCCAAGAGAGACAGGTACAAACCACCCGTTCGGAAACAGCGCGGATCATAAGATTGGGCCGACACCGGTTGCGTCGGTATTACTACAAGAGAAAGGTGTCGGCAGAGGCGGCACAACCGGAATTGGCGCAACCGGAAGTGGCGCAACCGGAAACAAACCAAGCGGCGACAATCCGGAAGAGGGGCCGCGAGATCATAAAGATCTATTGCCGGGCGGGAATTGGTCTGGCGTTTATATTGGCATTGGCTGTTAATCTGGTAACAGTGACCCAAGCAGATCTCCTTACCAGCAATATGAGCATGAACTGGTATAGCGGATATACCCAACTCGTGAACGGCCCCCGTTCTCTTCATTCAGTCAATACCCTTTCGACAGACACCTGGGATCGTGCTGACTTCATATGTGAGATGGACAATGTTGTTTGTGCCGTTGCCCAAGAGTGGGCAATCAACAACATTTATTCGTCTATCCTCTTATTGGACAGCAACCGCGAAGTCCTTATCAACAGCACCGAAAGGGTTCATGGTTTTGGCACGTTTAATCACGCTCTGACATCCAAAGATCAGGCCCTTATCAAAGAATGTGAGGGAATGGCTTACCAGGCTTTGAGAAACCATGGGGTGGAAGATAAGAAAGGGTATTTCAGCCACGCAGCATCCACAACGATTAATATCGGTCACGAAGAATTTTACTTGATAATGGGCTTGCAAGGTGTTGTTCAGCAAGCCGCCCTTGTGCGGTTGCTCCCAATTTACTGCGTCCTCATCATACTTATGCTCGTGTTGTTCTTTGGGCTTTCCGGCAGCTTTACGAGATTGTACGATCAGCAACTCGCAACAGAGACAGCCCGTCAAGACCTCATAACAGCTGTCGCTCATGAAATCAAAACGCCTTTGGGCATTGTCCGCAACTTCTGTGAAGGGTTGCAAGAGAACATCAACGAAAGTAAGAGAGATCACTATATCGATATCATTTTTGAGGAAGCCCGGCGTCTGGATGAGATGTTGTCAGATATGGTTTCCCTTTCCGAATTGGAGTCCGGTGTCGCCCTGTCGTGGCAAACCCATTCCGTGAGGCAAATCGCGGAACAGGTTCTGGCGCGCTATCAGGAAGCTTTGACCCACAAAGGAATTGCTGCTGAAATTGTCTCATCAGGCAGCTGCGCGATCAGTTGTGACAAAAAGCTCATGGAACAAGTAATTTCTAACTTTTTGAGCAACGCTGTCCGGCATACCGGGAACAACGGGGAAATACGAATCACCGTTACCGATAAAGGCGGGGAGAGCTTCTTTGCCATCGAAAACAGCGGTCCGCAGATCCCCGCCGACAAAATCATTCACATATGGGATCCTTACTATAAAACAGATGTGGCCCGCTCCAATCCGAAGGGAACAGGACTGGGGTTATCCATTGCGAAAACCATCTTAACCGCTCATGGGTTTCGTTACGGCGTTGAGAATACGAAATCCGGTGTGCGGTTCTGGTTTATAGGGCCGACATTCAAGGACTAAACCTGTGGCCGCTGTAACCCCAAGTCATATTGGCAACCTTATCTTCATCATCAAAACCAAAAGATAAATACCAAACAGCGAATTCATCGTTATCCTCATCGTAGCGATCAAAATGGAGATACTCAATATAGGATTCTCCCAGTATCGCGAGCTGAAGATCCTTGTCAACAGAAGCCGGTTTCTCACCATACAAAAAACCCATGTTATGATAGTACCCTCGTCCGGCAAAGAATCTGCTATTCTCCCCATATCCCCAAGGGTTCAGGGGACGGTAACCCCGCAAGAGGTTTTCTTGGCAGAAAGCGCTCAGAACTTCCTCTCTGGAGCTTCCCACAGAAACCCCCCGAAACGCCATGTCTGGTTGTTCGCTGTAAGTGTGGATACCTATTGTTTCGTAGACCCCATCCCCATTTTCATCTCTGAAAGTTACAATACAGTCGTTGTAATGATAATGCTTGTCCGGGTATATTTCGTTGCTGGTTGTCACATCCACAGGTTCTCCCAGGATCGCAACGACTTCTTGTTCGCTCATCCCGTCAGCGACTTTGCCAAAGAAAGGGAGTTCTTCCTGGGAGAATTTTGTTTTGTCGGTGGCAAGCGCCGGCAACTCTTGTTTGCGGATAATACCCCATTTGCCCTTTTCCTTGACGAAAGCTGTTTCATGATCAACGCTTACAGCTCCGTCAAATTCGAATGGCACGATTGTCTTTCCTGTCCCATCAACGAAGCCCCATTTGTCTCCTTGCCTAACCGCGAAAAGAGGGATCATGGTCGGCGATACATAACTGTATCTGTCGAATTCATCATAAACGAAATCTGTGATTAAACCCTTTCTATCAGCCAAGGCGTATCTTCTGCTATCATATTCAAGTGACTCAGCGGTGTCCCCCACTTGAAATGATGGGGGCAACTCAATTTCACAGACATGGAAAACACTTCTGTATTTGAGGAAGACAGGCCATCCCATATATAGATCATCTTCATAGATCTCGTTCAGACTCCCATAAGATGTAAGAAACCCGCCATCCGACCCGATTGTTGCCCAGATATTCTTGTCCCTATCATAGGCGATGCAACCGCCGCCTCCACCCATCGGCGGCAATTCCTCATCTAACAATTCTCCGGTTTTGGGATTGATGAGCCATTTATCTGATCCCCATTCGGGACCGCTTTCCGATGTTTGCGCGAACAGACTCCCATTTGCAGAGAGACTCACATCAAGATAGTCGAACTTGGGCTCGACAATCCATGTGTATTCCCTTTGATCATTTCGTGAATCGAGTCCTCCTGTACATCCGGTCACGACCATCACCGCCAAGACTCCCGCCAAAAAGGGAACCCCAAGGAACCGTTTTCTTTTGCTGACAATGTTTTTCATGCGCTTCTTCATTGTTTTCATGCCTCCGTTAAAAGATGTGGACAGAACCGGATACGGCTGTTTGTTTTGAGCAACCGCTATAGCTGCGACTATTGCCTGGTTGTAGGCCATTTTCTCAGGCGGGCTCAATTTGCGAGTCACAGATTCGTCGCAGGCGAATTCCAAGTCGAGGGAGGCTTCGGCACGCAGGAGATAGATCAGAGGGTTGAACCAGTGTACCGCGTTGGCCAGCAGGAAACACATCTTCTTCCACAGATCTCTTCTGGTGCAGTGGCACAGCTCATGTTTCAGAATACAAGTGAGTTCGTCTTCCGAGTATGATTCATCGGGCAAGATCAGATAAGTTCGGAATAGTCCGCATATCATGGGAGATGCGGCATCCGGGTTGACGGCCAGTATGATTCTTTTGAGGCGTCGATTGTTCATACACAGTTTTTGCATCACCGTTAGAACGGCAGGATTCTGTACATTCCTGCTTCTTCCGATCACCTGCTTCCGGCAGATTCGATACATGATAGCATGATAAAGCAGAAAACCCACAACCCCGATGGCCCATGTGAATAATAGGATTTGTGCCAGGGAAATGCCCGAATCCTTTTGAACAGCTTGTTCCGAAGAAGCTTGGCTCTGATTGGCGGCAACGTGCTCTGGGGCGGCCTGTCCCTGGGCGGCTTGTCCCTGAACGGTCTGTCCCTGGGCGGCCTGTCCATGGGCGGTCTGTCCCTGGGCGGCCTGTCCCTGAGCGGCCTGTCCCTGGGCGGCCTGCCCCTGAGCGGCCTGTCCCTGAGCGGCCTGTCCCTGGCCGGCCTGCCCCTGAGTTGTCGGGTCGCCTTGAGCCCCTTGATTCCGGATGTCCTGGCCTTGAGACGCCGACCCGGATATGGACATCCCAATCAAGGCGGAAACCGGCTCTTGAACCGCCGATATCCATCCTTCTCCTCCTCCGATGTCAACAAGAAATGGTACCGCGAAAACAACCGGTACCATGAGCCGTGCAGCGAGAATGAGCCAGATAGCGCATTTCATGCGGTACCTCATATTGGGATTGATGATTGGGCTCAGGATTTTGATAAGGAGGACGAGGATCCCAACTGTTGCGGAAATAAGCAAGAGATCCGGCATGATTTTTATTGCCATTATTTCTCCTCCTCCAATGTTTCCAGGAACTGCCGCAGTTCGCTGATATCATCGTCCGTGATGGATTTTTGCCGGTATAGATTCATGACGAAGTTCTTTAGTGAATTGCCGTAGAGTCTTTGAGCGATGGTTTGCTCAAGGCTTTCCTTCCCATGGCTGGTCTCATTCTTTTTCCGGCGTCGGCCGTCGGTGGGCACAATCTCCCCGGTTTCTTCATCAACCCGTCCAATGAGCGTTCGTTTCGAGCGGGATTGTTTCTTCTCTTTGTCCCAATAGGAAACGGATTCGTAGGCATAGGTTATGCCTGACCTGGCGTCGTGTTGGTAGATAATCCCCATAGTGCTTCCCTCCCTCGTTATGTATAATAACACGTAACGAGGATACGGTCAAGCGAAATCAAAAGAATATATTCAGGCTCTATTGACGGGCTCAGGCGGTGGCTCTCTGAGGATGATACCAACGAATAATTTAATCCTTCAACGCTCTGAAGGGAATACACGATATCTCAACATCGAAATCAGCGATAACATTGCCCAGCAACCGGTTAAAGGCATCCGTATCAACAACAAGCAGGTCAACATACGAGGATACGGTCCCACTCGCTCCCCCCAGAACGTATCCCAGTTTATGAGTATTCAGAAAACCTTCCAGGGACTCCTCAATCCTACCTCGATAATTCACAAGTGACTCCTGCGGTACACTTTCATGATTATAAAGCAGGAAGACATATTCCGCCCCGACTGAGTGAACATAGTTGATGCTTTCCCAACACGACGGTGATTCCCTTTCCGGTTGCAGATGGCAGGCAATCAGGCCGGTATGACATGTCGTTCCCGCGACAATGTCGTCTCGGGGTCTTTGGATCTCTTCTACGGGCTTCATTTGATAGCCTGAATAAACCCGATCCGGACTCTCGAAAAAGGGTCCACTCCCGATCAGCAAAAAACTGCACAACATGAGCGTATAAATCCGTCATCGGTATCATATCCGGTTTTTCCTCGCCAATGAAATCTATTTGACCAATGGCTGTCTCAGTGTACCCTTCCCCCAAACAGTCATCAAGCATTAGAAATATATACATCAGTCCGGTTTCTTTATCAACCTGAGCCAATTTCTCACAATAAATCTCGACACCCAATTTCTCCCGGTCTTCCTCCGGTTCGACATGGGCTAAGAAATCAGAAGGACCCACGACAACATCATCTTTGCCATGAACCTTCAGATTCCCGCCTGCTCTGTTCGGCTGCTTACAATTAAAAAACTGCCATCCCGCAATCTCCGGGGCCATCTCCTTCCAGAAACGGGAAAGAAACAGCTTGTCTCTGTTTCCTTCAGGCGAAAGCATTAATTCGTAACAGCCTTCAGCCCCTCCGATCAAAAATCCTATATCGCCAAAAACTTTGTTCAATTCCCGGGCAAGCTTCTTCATCATTTTATTAATAAAATCATCCCCATGGAACCCTGCCATCTTGTCAGTATTCTTTTGAAACCATCGCCAAAACGATACCACATTGTCTTTGAAGATCGTCATCACAAAATCCCCCAATCCACAGCATCTACGCCGTTTTCTTCAAGAAATTGATTCGCCAGAACAAAATGATTGCAGCCAAAGAATCCGTTGTGCGCCGACAACGGACTCGGATGCGCCGCCCGCAACACCAACATATTGGATTCTTCAGTGGAAGCGCTTGTGATGTATTTCTCGTTCTTCTGTGCCGGTTTTCCCCACAACATAAAAACCATGGGCCTCCCGGATCGTGCCAAGGCTTGGGTCGCCTCGATTGTCACGCTTTCCCAACCCATATTTTTATGGGAATTGGCTTTCTCCGCCTCAACCGTCAGCACAGTGTTCAGAAGTAACACCCCCTGTTGAGCCCATTTCGTCAAGTCGGCGATCTTATTCACAATCCCCGTCTCCAAAGCAAGCTCCTTAAATACATTTCTTAAAGACGCGGGCACATCCCCCTTTGACCGGCTTGAAAAGGCCAGCCCCATGGCGTGCCACGCGCCGTCCTTATCTTTCCCGGGATAGGGATCTTGCCCCAGGATTACAACCTTGACCTCATCGAAAGGCGTCAGCCTGAAGGCTTTCAATACGCTCCCTTCGTCAGGCAGAATATGTACCCCTTCAGCTCTTTTGCCGCTGACCCAATCCAACATCTTCTGCAGATGATCCGGGTCAAGAAACGTGTCCCAACTGTTTCCTATCATCCGGCCTCACCCTCAGCAGCGACTTCCGGCGCTTCCGGCGCATCTTCAAACACATCCTGCATATTGATCTGACAACCTTCCAGAACGAATACAGGCACGGTGTCTGTGTCACCATAAGTGTCTGCAACATATTTTCCGTTCTCCAACACAAATACGGTAACGATTCGTCTCTCCGGATCCACAATCCAGTATTCCTTGACGCCGGCTTTTTGATATTGCTGAAATTTTACCAAAATATCATAGCGGGCATTGGATGGGGACAGAATCTCAACAACCATATCGGGAGCCCCCAGACAACCGGATCCGCTTAGTTTTGATCGGTCGCATACCACCACAAGATCAGGTTGAACAACCGTATCGTCATTCTCGGCGGCGTTCAAACGCACATCGAAAGGAGCCGCAAACACTTTACAAGGTTTCCCATATAAAAAGCTATGAATCTGGGTTATTAAAGAAGCTGAAACAGATTGATGGATCCAAGTCGGCGCAGTCATCATATAGGGAATCCCTTCGATCAACTCGTAGCGCACACTGTCGTCCCAACCAACATAGTCGGTATAAGTGAAATGTCCTTTTTCGCGTTCCACGGCCATGGGGCAAAACCTCCTTGATGTGGATAGTCTTGATTTCATTATAGCCTTGGAGAAGATCGTCGTCAATGACGAATGCCCGGGCCGCGGCTATTCCCGACACTCTACGCTGCACACGAGACTCTCCCATGCGCGCTCAACCCTTCGCGAATGGTTCTCCGCAGAAAGCGAAGTATACAAGGCCACCAGCGGTTCCCCCTCCTCAACAAAGTCGCCGCATTTTTTACAGAGGCGGATCCCGGCATCGGGATCGATTCCATCGGGATCGATTCCATCACAACCTCCTCCGGACAAGCCGGCTCGACCCGCGCCAAGTTGCATAGCCGCCTGCCCGATACCCAGGGCATCCAAACGCGTGACCTTACCCCGGTTCGGACTTCGATAATAGATTGGCTCCAGGCATTGCCGCGCCTCCACCCTCTGTCGGAAAGCCTCCAGATCCCCCCCTTGGGCAACCACGAATTCCCGGAACTTCATCCAGGCCGGACTCATGGTTCCTTGAAGCCCATGTTCCGCTAAGGCTCTCGCCCTCGACACATCAGCCGCCCCACCGCCGACAACCAACATCCTGGCCGCCAGATCCAAACAGATCTCGCGCAGATCTTCAGGTCCCCCGCCCTGCAGGACCTCGATAGCCTCTACAACCTCAAGACTGTTGCCCACTGCGAACCCGAGAGGTTCCTCCATTGGGCTGATCAGGGCCTCGGTTGAACGTTCCAGATTTTCCCCGATGGCCACCATGATATCAGCCAGTTGTCGAGCCTGATCCCGGGTTTTCATGAAAGCACCGGAGCCGTATTTGACATCGAGGACAATACCTTGAGCACCGGCGGCTATTTTTTTGCTCATAACGGATGAAGCGATTAAGGGAATCGAATCAATACAAGCGGTAACGTCCCGCAGAGCATACAGTTTCTTATCGGCAGGTGCCAGGAAAGTGCTCTGAGCGACAACAGCCAACCCGATTTCTTCCACTTGCCGGTACATTTCCTCTTCAGACAATTCCACCCGAAACCCCGGAATAGACAGCAATTTATCGATCGTCCCGCCGGTGTGTCCAAGACCACGCCCCGACATTTTGGCCACCGGGACTCCACAGGCTGCCACAAGGGGGCCCACCACAAGAGTCGTCTTATCTCCGACACCGCCGGTGCTATGTTTATCGACAACAACCCGATCCCCCAAGTGCCAGTCCAGCATCCGTCCGCTTTGCGCCATAGCCAGGGTCAACGCTGCGGTTTCTTCTGTATCCATACCTTGAAAGTACACCGCCATGGCCCAAGCCGCCATCTGGCAATCGGGTATCGTTCCTGCTGTATATCCCTGAACAATAAAAGCGATCTCTTCACCGCTCAGCTTTTTGCCGTTCCGTTTCTTTTCGATAAGTTCAAACATGTCTGCCTCGTCTCCTCAAGTATGTTGCCCTCGGCAACAATTTCGTGTAGAATAAGGTTGGTCAACTGAAACAGGGGGGATATCAGAAAATATGCTTAACATGCTGATAAACGGAAACTTTGCCGACGCGGGAACATTCCTCTTGGCCGGAGCCTTTATTGTCCTTGTCGCTCTTCCTATCCATGAGCTGGCCCACGCTTTCGTAGCGTTCAAGCTGGGGGATTCCACCGCTAAGGATATGCGGCGCTTAACCCTCAACCCCATTTCTCATCTTGATCCTGTCGGTTCCGTGCTTATTCTGTTATTCGGTTTCGGTTGGGCCAAACCTGTCCCTATTAACATGAACAATTTTCGCAACCCTAAACAGGGTATGGCGATCTCCGCATTAGCCGGTCCTGTATCGAACGTCCTTGTCTCATTCATTGTCCTGACCTTGTTCATCATCGTTGCCAAATTCGGTCTTGTGGGTATCAACACAGCCGGTGCTCTCAGTGCTTTTTTCTTCTATGCAATCATGATAAATCTTTGGTTGGCAGCTTTTAATCTGATTCCTCTGCCACCCTTAGACGGTTCCCATATTCTGAAATCCTTCCTGTCAACACGCGCCTACTACAAGTTCTCTCAATATGAACAATATTCCTTCATCATTGTCTTGGTTCTGCTGATGACCGGAATCCTGAGCAAACCCATAATGTTTATTAGCGACGGGCTTTATAGCTTGATCACTTTCCCGTATGAACTCCTTGGTATTCTCTAATGCGGGCTACGCCTGCATGAGAGACTTGCGGGCGTAGCCCGCTAGTCTCCAATAATATGGTCAAGATCTAACCCATACTTATACAGCCCGTAGAAATGATGGGTCGGCCCATGGCCTTGGCCTATGGGTAACGCGTATCGGATCGCGGTCGTCACATAGGCTTTCGCCCTTCCGACTGCCTCTTGCAGGGTGAACCCTAAAGCCAGGTTGGCGGCGATTGCCGAAGAGAAAGTACATCCTGTGCCGTGGGTGTTTTTGGTATCGATTCGTTCAACACTGAATCTGTTGAACACCCAACCGTCATAAAGGATGTCTAACGCTTCTTTGCTTTCCGCATCTCCGCCAACAGCATGACCGCCCTTTATCAGGACGTTTTTGCAACCCATTTTTAGGATCGCCTCTGCGGCTTTTTCCATATCTGTTTCGTTGGTAATTGCCATTCCGGCGATTTTCTCAGCTTCCGGGATATTCGGCGTTATCAGATCTCCCAAAGGGATAACCTGTTGAATCAAGGTCTCGATAGAATCCGGATCCATCAAGGGACAGCCGTTTTTGGCATACATAACCGGGTCAATCACGATATTGCGCGGCGCGTACTGCCGGAGCTTTCGTGCAACCGTCTCCATCGCCCCAGCCTGGGACAACATACCGATCTTCACCGCATCTACCCCAATATCCTCAAACACAGCGTCGATTTGCTTCTCTATCATGTCCGGCGTGATATCCTGGATATCGATAACACGACTGGTGTTCTCCGCGACCACAGAAACAATCGCGCTCATACCAAAAACCCCATGGGCCGAAAAGGTTTTCAAATCGGCTTGTATCCCGGCGCCGCCACTGCAATCGGACCCGGCGATAGTGAGAACTTTTCTCATGTTTCAAACCCTCCACTCCAACAATTTTGACAAAAACCCCTGCAACTCTGTCGTCTCAGGTGCCCGAAACACCTCTTCACTATTTCCGTACTCCAACACCCTGCCCTCGCACAGAAACGCGACTTTGTCACAAGCATGCAAAGCGAACCCCATTTCATGAGTCGCGACGATGAAAGACAGATTCTCCTCTTTCAGTTCCCGAATCATATTCAGGACTTCGGTGGTATATTCAGGATCAAGGGACGATGTGGGCTCATCCAGCAACAACATACCCGGCTTCGGCGCCACTGCTCTGGCAATGGCAATCCGCTGTTTCTGCCCCCCGGAAAGTTGCGCCGGTTTCTTATCCCCCTCTTGGGTCAGTCCAAACCGCTCCAGCAACGTCTCCGTTCTTTCCCTCGCCTGTTCCCCGGCAACCCCATGGACTTTGACCAACGGCAACATGATGTTATCCCTCGCGCTCAAATGTGAGAACAAGCCCCCATGTTGAAACACGAACCCCACCTTTTTCCGATAAGTCTCATGATCAACGGCCCTGTCGCCGCCAAGGTCAGCTGTTCCCTCCGACGCGGGAATCAGACCGCCCAGGATTCTGAGCAACGTTGATTTCCCGCAACCGGAACGACCGATTAACGCCATGGTTTTGACCTCATCATTGAACTCAATCCCCTGCAAGACATAGCGATTGCCGTCAAAAGTTTTCGATAAATGCCTTATTTCAAGCCGCAAAAGCAAACCTCCGTTCCAACCGCTTGCTCATCAGCGAAACCGGGAGCGTCAACACCAGATACAGCACCCCCAAGAACAGATAACACTCAAACAACTTAAAATTCACAGCGCTGATTTCCCGCATCGTTTGTGTCAGCTCGATCACCGCGATAACAGACAGCAGCGAAGAATCCTTGATGACAGACGCAAACTGTCCTGTTAAGGCCGGCAGCGTCCGTGCCGTAAGTTGGGGCAAAACCACCAGCGTCAAGATCTGTCTCTTTGTAAACCCCACCGCTTTAGCCGCCTCCAGCTGGGTCTCGTCCATAGACAGAAGGCTGCCCCGAACAATCTCCGCGATATAGGCCCCCTCGAAAATCGACAGAATCAGAACGCCGCAAATGAATCGATTCTCGATCCCAAACGCCGTTCCCACAATATAGAAGAACAGATAAATCTGCATAATCAGAGGCGTCCCCCGAATAAAAGTCACATACAATTTGGCCAGATAGCGCAGAATCAACACGCGGCTTGACTGACCCACAGCACTAACAATACCCAGAAGCAAACTGACCACCATACCGGAAAGACTCAGGGCGACCGTCATCAGGAACCCGGAAAACAACCTTCCCCGCAAATCCGGCAAAAAGGAGAAATCGAAAGACACACCGATCCTCGAAAGGGCAAGCCAAAACACCCATACCAAAATCACGCACAAAAGCAACATATTGAACGCCGCTTGCCAGAGTCGGATTTTCTCATGGTTGGCTACAAAAATATTCATGGGTTCGCCAAATCAAAAAACCAATGAAATCCCAGCTCCGTAAAAGCCTTCTTCTCTTCTTTTAGATATTTTTCTGTCAACGTGTCAAACCCACCTTCAGCGGTATACTTTTGGATGAAGAGATTGATCTCGTCCAGAAGCTCCGTGTTGCCCTTTTTTACAGCGGCTCCCCAGAACTCAACGTTTTGGAAAGGAACAAAGATAGCCGTCGTGGTATCCGGATAGCTCTGGTTTTTGCGATAAATCGTCAGCTGATCGTACAAAAAACCATCCGCTTTCCCTTGAGATACCTCCATCACGCAGGCGCTCTCGTCGGCCAGAGAGATAATCTCCGCGTTTGTCAGGTTTTCCTGCGCAAACAGATACCCAGTCGATCCCGTCTTGACAGCCACCTTTTTGCCCGGCTGATTCAAATCATCAATACTGGTTATTTCAGAATCTTTATTGGCCAAAATAGCCAACAAAGAATTCGCATAAGGATCCGAAAAATCCACTTCCTTTTTACGCGCTTCCGTAATAGTCATCGAGGAAACAACCACATCGGCTTTGCCGGTTTGTAAGGACGGGATCAAACCGTCCCAAGCGGTATTAACAATCTCCACATCTCTCCCCAAATACGCCCCCAGGGCTTTGACAAAGTCCACACTGACACCGACAGGGGCCCCCAGGTTGTCCTTTGTTTCAAAAGGCGGATAATCCAGTTCCATGGCGACAATCAGTTTATCGCTCTTTTCCGCGCAGCCAGCCAAAGGAAAAACACTCATAACCAACAGACATCCCATAACCAATACCGCAACCCATTTTTTCATGTAAAAACCTCCTCAATCGCTCTCTTGTGCGCCTAAGTATGATAATTTTCTTTCCTTCTACAATAATATAGACTTGGAGCGAATATGTAAAGGCAACACGAAAGACATTCGTACATCCGGGCTTTGGCATGGTGGATCTGGAGGACGTTGTCGTAGGCGTACGTTGTATATTCAGTAACCAGGTCCAGTTCCCTGCCGTTTTCTGTGAGGGGTTGGCTTTTTGTGCCGCATCCCATGGGTGCGGGTGTTCCCCAGGGGTCATAACCGGCGCTGCTTCTGACAGCGCCTTTGCTGTCGGTGATGCTGTCGGTGCTGCCTTGTTTGTCGTGGTGGTAGTAGTAGGCCCGGCCTTTGTCTGCGGGGTCGGGGCTGTTGATGATGACTTGTGTTTTGTCAAGGCCGTAGATATAGGTGTATTTGTTGTTGTTGTTGTTGTTGGTTGTGCCGGTTGTGCCGGTTTCTTGTTCTGTGAGTTTGTCCAGCAGGGGGCTGGTGTAGTCGATGGTGTTGGTTTTGTCTATGCCGTCGGTTGCTGTTTGTTGGGTCTGGCCGATGACGGCGCCGAGGCTGTTGGTGCGGTAGGTGCTGGTTTCGTTTTGGGCGTTGATGCCTTGGGTCATGTTGCCTAGGGTGTCGTATTGGTATTGGCTGGTTTCAACGGCGCCGGTGGGGATATTGTCGGTGCATTCCCTGCGGTCGGTGCGGATGAGGTTGCCGCGGTTGTCGTAGCTGTTGGTGGTGATGTGTGTGATGTTGTCGGTGTATTTGGTGGCGGCGGCGCTGGTTGTGCAGCGTTCGATTTCTTCTTTTTGGGTTTGTTGGTTTAGGGTGTTGTAGCTGTAGTTGGTGACTCTTTGGGTGTACGCGCTGGTGATTTTTCTTTCTTGGGTGAGGTTGCCCAGGGTGTCGTAGGTGTAGACGAATTGGACTTTGTAGAGGGGATTGCTGTAGGTGCTGCCGGCGAGTCGGTTCAGGGCGTCGTAACTGTAGGTGTTCTTTTCGGCGTATTGGTCGCCGATTTTGGCTTTGGTTTCGCTGATGGTGTTGCCTTCGGGGTCGTATTTGTATTCGTATTTGATTTGTTTTTTGGGGACTTTGAGGGTTGTGTCGCTTTCTTGGATTTTGAGGAGTTGTCCGTTTTTGTCGTAGGTGTTTTCTTCCAGGATGCCGTTGGGGTATTTGACGGTGGCTTGTTGGCCGGTTTTGGTGTAGGTGTAGTTGGTGATTTGGGGTGCGGCTGTGTCGGTTTCTTTGTTGGTTTGGATCTGGGTGAGTTGGGTGAGGCTGTTGTAGGTTTTTGTGACGGTGCTGCCGTCGGGGTAGGTGATTTCGGTTTGGTTGCCGACGGGGTCGTATTGGTACCGGGTGGTTTGGCCGTTGGGGTCGGTGGTTTGGGTGAGTTGGTTTATGAGGTCGTAGGTGAAGGTGTTGCGGCCTGTCCAGTCGTCGCTTTGTTTGAGGTTGCCTTCTTGGTCATATTGGTAGGTGGCGGTGGTGGCAGGGGTGCCAGGGGTGCCAGGGGTGGCAGGGGTGGCGGGGGGTTGGTCTGGGGCATATGTGGTGACGGTTTCTGTGAGGTTGCGGGCTTCGTAGGTGATTTTGGTGAGGATGCCGTCGGGGTCGATGGTTTGGATCTGGTTGCCGTTGGGGTCGTATTGGTTGGTTGTGATGTTGTTTTGGGGGTCGATGGTTTGGGTGAGTCGGCCTTGTTTGTCGTAGCTGTAGGTTGTGATCTGGTGTTCGTTGATGCCGGCTTGGGGGTCGATGCGGTTTTGGATGACTTGGGTGAGTTGGTTCATGTTGTTGTAGGCGTAGGCGGTGACGGTGCCGTTGGCGTCTTGGGTTGCTGTGAGGTTGCCGTTGGGGTCGTAGGCGTATTGGGTGGTTTTTTTGTTTCGGTCGGTGACGCTTGTGACCCGGTTTTGTTTGTCGTAGGTGATTTTCTGGATTTTGCCTAGGGGGTCGGTGATTTCGATGGGTTGGTTCAGTTTGTCGTATTTGTATTTGGTGATGCCGGCCAGGGGGTCTTTGTCGGTTAGCAGGTTGCCGTTTTTGTCGTAGGTGTAGGTGCTGATGTTGCCTTGGTCGTCTTTGACGGTGCTGATTTGGCCGATGGGGGTGTACGTGTAGGTTGTGTGGGCGCCTTTGGCGTCGGTGATTTTGGTGATTCGGTCCATTTTGTCGTATTGGTATTGGGTGGTGTGGCCCAGGGCGTCGGTGATGGTTTCGATGCGGTTGCTTTTGTCGTAGGTTGTGTGGGTTTGGCCGGCGCGGGCGTCGGTGTAGATCGTGGCTCTGCCGTCGGCGTCGTAGGTTTGGGTTCTGATGTTGCCGAGGGGGTCGGTGGTTTGGGTGAGTCTGTTGTGGGTGTCGTAGGCGTAGTTTTGGCTGTTGCCTCGGGGATCGGTTTCTGTTGTGATGTTACTGTTGGCGTCATATTGGATGGTGCTTGTGTTGCCTTCGGCGTCTGTGATGGCGGTGAGTTTGTTGAGTTGGTTGTAGCTGTATTGGATGATGCCGCCGTCGGCGTTGTGGATGGTTTCTATTTTGTTACAGGGGTCGTAGGTTAGGGTTGTGGTGTTGCCTAGGGGGTCGGTGATGGTTTTGAGCCGGTTTTTGGCGTCATAGGTGTAGGCGGTGATTTGGTTTAGGGCGTTGGTTTCTGTCAGTTGGTTGCCTTCGGGGTCGTAGGTTTTGCCGGTGATGCCGCCTGCGGCGTCTTTGACGGTTTCTTGTCTGCCGTTGGCGTCGTAGGTGATGGTGGTGAGGTTGGCCATGGGGTCTTTGATTGTGAGCAGGTTGCCGTTTCCGTCATAGGTGTAGGCGGTGACGGATTTGTTTTCGTCGGTGATGCTGATGAGGTTGCCGGCTTTGTCATATTTGTAGAGGATTGTGGTGGCGTCGGGGTTGGTTTGTTTGGTGAGCCGGTCTAGTGCGTCGTATTCCAGTTTGGTGATGTTTTTCATGGGGTCGATGACGGTTGTGATGTTGCCGTTTTTGTCGTAGTCGGTTTGGGTTTCGGCGCCGAGGGGGGTGATGGTTTTGATGGGTCTGCCGGCGTTGTCCCATTGGGTTTGGGTTTTGTTGTTTTGGGGGTCTGTGGTGTTTTGGAGTCGGTTTTCGGTGTCGTAGTCGTAGGTCCAGGTGTTGTTGTTTTTGTCGGTGTATTGTGTGATGTTGCCGTTGGCGTCGTAGGCGTAGCGGATGCTGTTGCCGAGGGCGTCGGTGATGCTGGTGACTCGGTCCATGGCGTCGTAGCTGTAGGTGGTGGTGTTGCCTTTGGCGTCGGTGACGGTTTGGAGCCGGTTCATGATGTCGTAGCTGTACCCGGTTGTGTGGCCGTAGGGGGCGTTGATTTCTTTGAGGTCGTCTTCGGCGGTGTATCCCAGGGTGGTGGTGTTGCCGTTTTTGTCTTTGACGCTTGTGATCCGGCCTCGGCTGTCGTAAGTGAGGTGGCTGGTTTGCCCTTTGGCGTCGGTGCTGGTGACCATGTGGCCGCGGTTGTCATAGCCGTAGGTTTTTTTCTGGTTTGTTCTGTCGGTGACGGCGATGGGTTGCCGTTGGTCGTTGTAGGTGTATTTTTCGGCGTACCCGGCGCCGTTTTTGTGTTCTGTGATTTTGCCGTTTTTGTCTAGGGTGTAGAGGTCTTTTTCTCCTAGGGCGTTGGTGGTGGCGGTGTGCTTGCCGCCCGGCGTAAGGGTGTAGGTTGTTTTGTAGCCTCGGGGGTTGGTTTCGGTGATGAGGCGGTTTTGTTTGTCGTAGGTGTAGATGGTTTTTTGGGCCAGGGGGTCGGTTTCGGTGAGGATGCATCCTGCCGGGTTGTATGTGTAGCTCGTGATGTGGCCTAGGCTGTTTTGGCTGGTGATGAGGTTGTTGTTGGCATCATAGGTGTAGCCGGTGATGCTGCCTTTGGCGTCGGTGGTTTGGGTGCAGTTGCCTTTGGCGTCGTAGGCGTAGCGGTTGATGGTGCCGTCCCGGCGTTTGTGTTCGGTGGGTTGGTTGTTGCTGTTGTATTCGTATGTGTCTGTGGTTGCGTCGGCGTACCGGACGGTTCGGATGTTGCCTTGGGTGTCGTATTCGTAGCCGGTGTTGTTGCCCCGGCCGTCTGTGTATGTTTTCATCCGGCCGTTTTCGTAGGCATAGGTTTTTGTGCCGATGTTGTCTTGTTTGCTTAGGAGTCTGGATTGGTTATCGTAACGGTAGGTTGTGGTGGTGGCGTCCGGATAGGTGACGATGTTGGTTCGGGTGGCGGTGTTGTAGGTTAGGCTTGAGGTTCCTTGGTTGACGAGATATTGTTGGGTGACACGGCCTTCGTTGTCATAGGTTTGTTCCATATAGAAGGTGGCTTTGAAGTCGTATAGCTGGATCAGCCGGTTGTTCTGGTTGTAGCGATATTGGAATTTGTCTTTGTCGATGTTGGTGTATATGATGTCGTTGCCGGTGTACGCGTAGGTGACTTTGCGGGCTGTGGAGTCGGTGACGCTTGTGATCTTGCCGGCTGTATAGGCTAGGGTCAGGGTTCCGCTGCGGTTGCTGATTGTTTTTAGGGTGTTGTCGGGGTTATAGGTGAGGACCGTCTTGTCGCCGTTTAGGGGTGTGATGCTTACCAGGCGGTTGGCTGCGTTGAATTGATACTGGGTTTTATCTCGGTAGGTGGCCAGATAGCCGGCGGCGGTTTTGGTTAGGGTGAAGTCGGCGCTTGGGGATTTGTCATAGCTGCCGTCTGCTTGTTTGGGGAAGGCGATGTTTTGGTATCCCGGGGTGACGAGGATGGTGCTTGTGGGTTTCTCCACAATTTGGTAGTCAAAGTTGTGGCTCCAGCCGTAGCCCAGGACGCCGTCTTTGGGTTGTTTGTCGTCGGTTTCGGATAAGGAGGAATAGATGCGGGTGAATGCCAGTTCTGATGCTCCATAGAGCGCAATGTCTGTGCTCTCAGAGGAAAAGGCTCCGGTGATGGCGTCTACACCTATGAGATCGCCTATTTCATCTGAAAATGGATTATTATAGTAGGGATTAAAGCTCGATACGTGCGGCGGGAAGAGGTCGGGATCCAGGGGATCATCTCCGTCGTCGTCGTCATCGTCGTCGTCCCCGTCCAGGGGATCGTTGAGTGCTGTGATGCCCACCATCCCTTCGATGGGTTCGTCATCCGGGGTTATGTCTTCTTCCTGTGTGGGCTCGTTTCCATCCGGGAGCTGGTCGCCGTTGATTTCCGGGGGTTGTGTGTCGGTTGAATCTAGGTTGCCTTCCAGGACGGGGGTCGGCATGGGTGGGGTGATATCTTCTGCGAAGAGGGGGCCTTGAGGCGCGCAGATACTAAAGAGCATCGCGAAGGCTAAGATTAGGCTGAGGGATTTTCTCCGGATTGCGTTCGGGGCTGAGTTCGGGGCTGAATTTGTGGTTGCTTTTGTGGTTGCTTTCATGGTTTTGTACTCCTTTTGTTGTTGAATATTTGGGGTCGCTTTGGGTACTCGATTCTTTTTGTGACATTTTTGTGACATAACCTGATTCTTATTTGTGACATTTTTGTGACAAAGCCTGATTATTGTTTGTGACATTTTTGTGACAAAGCTTATGCGTTTTTTCACAAAGTCTCTACATATCTTGATAACTAATATAGATTATATCGGAGAAATTGCGCGTGTCAAGCCGAATTCTGCCAGATTTCGCAATATTGTATATGTTTCTCCTTAGCGCTATATGTATGCTCTATTCTTCCTATTTTGATTCTTTCACCCAACCTTTTTTCTTCCAATTCTTGCGTTCCCGCCCGCAGCTCTGGGCGACGTCGTTTCTTGGCTTTGCGCCCTCAACGAAGCAAGACTTTCTTTTTCTGTGACTTAGAACAGCTGAAATGATAAAATGGGAACAAAGGAGAGGCGAAAATGAGATATGAAGGAAGCGTATATAGACCCCCAAGCGAAGCCTGCAGCCTAATACTTCAAGTGACGATTGGGTGCGCGCACAACGATTGTACATTTTGCAGCATGTTTAAGGAGAAGAGATTTCGGGTCAGAGATATGCGTGAGGTTCTTGAGGACTTAAAAACGGCCAGAGACTATTACACACACGTGGGACGAATTTTTTTGGCCGACGGCAACGCGCTGATACTCAATAACGATAAGCTCATCGCCCTCTTGGATCATGTTGCTAACCTGTTTCCCGAATGTAATAGGGTATCTCTCTACGGCTCTCCCCAAGATGTATTGAGAAAAACGCCGGATGAACTGAAGGAGCTCTAAATCGATAACAACGGCAATGGGCAAGTCTTTGTTATGTCAGAGAGTGACATTGATCGTGCATTTCGGAAGAGCTTTTTGAAGGTCTGCGATTTGTTCTCCGGTAAGTTTAGGGTTTTTGGCGATTGACAAAGTTCTTAGATTGGTTAGGGATTTGAGAGGTGTCAGGTCTGTGATGTCATTCCAATCCAATTCCAGGGTTTGCAGACCTGTGAGATTCTTGAGGGGGGACAGATCTGTAATACGATTGGCGTTCAGTTTCAGGACTTTGAGCCCTGTCAAGGAAGATACGACGGTTAGATCAGAGGTATGGGATTCGTTCAGGTTCAGAAGATAGAGTTTCTTCAGGGATTTGAGGAAGGCATAATTGTTAATTGTGTTTCCGGCTATGGTCAATTCTTCTAAGGTTGTTATGGATCCCAAAGGGCTGAAATCTGCTATCGTGGTTCCGTTGTATCCTAAGTCCAGAAACCTCAGCTCCGTAAGGGATTGAAGGGGGGCGACGTCTGTGACTTGGTTGTGTGATACACATAAGCTAAATGTTTTGGTCAATGTTCGGAGAGAGGATATGTCAGTGATCTGGTTGCGGATCAGACTTAAGATTCTTACGTTTTGCGGAATGTCTCCGTTTTTAACCATGGCCGCGAGTTTGTCACTGGTGATGCCTTGAGAACGAAAGGTGAGGTCATCAGAAACGCCGGTTATTTTGGGTTTGTCTTGTTCCGGTTGCTGCGGATTTTGGTTGGGAGGTGTTCCCGATCCCGAGTCGGATCCCGGTTGGGATCCCGGTTCTGATCCCGGTTCGGATCCCGTTCCTGATTCCGGATCATCAGTTTCGGAATCGGTATCAGATTCCGGTGTGATTTCTTCGTCTCCGTTGGAGCCGAAAGAAGTCTCAAGATACGAAAGATAATCCGAATTGAGATCGGCGGAGTGTTCTGAACTTTGTAGCGCCAAGACAACAGCCAAAACTATCGACAGCGCCATAAATGCCGCCATCCCGATCCAAAGAGGGATTGGAACCGTTCTCTTTGAGCGACCAAGCTGACCCTGTTGGTTAACCGGTTCCGTCGTGGCTTCCGCCTGTTCGGTGATGACCGCTGGTTTGGCAGTTTCCCGGTCCGCGGTATCCCGGCCGACCATGATCACTTGTTTGGACGGCTGCTCTTGACGCGCAGGCGCGCGTGAATCCTTGACACCCGATAATCCAGTCTCAAGGGGATAGTGATCCATGAGTCGTGAACCTAAGCTATCAACATTCAGGTGTTCCAAGGCTTCTCTCATTTGTGTCGGGTTTTCAAACCGTTCCAAGCGATTGTAGGCACAGGCTTTTAAGACCAGCCTATTAAGCTCCGGGGTTATTTCTGTTAAGTTGGGAATGGGGACGCCGCTTATACGGCTCTTCAACGCAAAATCCCGGTCACCGGGCAAGATAGGCTGTGGGTATGCCGGAAGAAAGGGAGACCGGTTCCGGTTCAAAAGATTGTACATGACCAGCCCCAGGGAATAGATGTCTACATTTGCCCCGTAGGATTCATCTTTAAAGATTTCCGGGGCCATATAGCTGTTGGTGCCCTTTCGTGACATTTCTGATGTTGTCTTCTCTATTTGGCGGGCAATGCCAAAATCTCCTAATTTGAAGTCCCCGTAGGGAGATATAAAGATGTTATCGGGTTTGATGTCCCGGTGGATGATGTTTTTTTGGGCGCAAAGTTCCAGGGCCCGGCACATATGAACACCAAGTTTGACAACTTCGTTTTCAGATAAGGGATTGTTGGTCACATAATCTGACAAGCTGTTGAGCAGTTCCATGCGGATCAGGATATCCCAACCCAGTTGGGAGGTGGGAGGGACCGACTTCTCGATGATCTGGTAGTCCTCAATGCTGACAATGTGGCTGTTTCCACGGAACTGACAGATCAGATCGATCTCAGAAACGATTTCTTTGGCAAGATCAAGGAAAAACTTGCGCATGGATGCTTCGTCCATGCCTTCTCTTGCCATCAGATTGATTTCGCTCTCGTCCTGGGGAATGGATATGATTTTCACAGCTGAATAGTTGGAACGGCCATAGTCTTGCCGGTATGCTTTGTAGACCTTGCCGAAGGAGCCATGGCCAATTAATGACTCAATATACCAGGAGCCCCACAAGGGTTCGTATTTTGTAATACCTTCATTTTCAAGATGTTTTTCGTCAGACATCGCCATTACCCTCCCAGGTGGAGTTAATTTTCACAGCATTTATTATGCCATTAATTATCGAAGGGCGCAATCATAGCGCGAAAGCCTTCGAAAGCCCTCATAGAGCATGTCCGGAGGTCGGTGGCAGGATAATGCGCTTTATAATCGCTAAGCGTCAATAAAAACAAGAAACTCCACATTCTGAATCCTGAATCCTGAATACTGAATACTTGCGGGCAAAGCCCGCCTTAGGTATTATATAAACGGAGAAGCAGTCCTTTCTTTTGATAGAGTGATTCCCCAGGTGCATAGCCGTGTTTGCGGCAGAATGTGAGGTTGACATGACAATTCAAGAAGCCATGAAGAGCAGGCACGCGGTGAGAAGTTATCTGGACAAGGAAATCGAGCCTGAGATCCTTGCTGAACTCACAGCGGAAATCGCAGCGGTCAACGTCGACAGTGGTCTTAGCATCCAGCTGGTTACAAATGAGCCCAAGGCCTTTTCAGGCTTTATGGCTCGCTATGGAAAATTCTCTGGTGTCAAAAACTACCTGGCTCTCATTGGCAGACAGGAGCCTGAGCTTCAAGGAAAAATAGGGTATTATGGTCAGAGGCTTGTTTTAAAAATCCAGCAACTGGGGCTAAACAGCTGCTGGGTGGCTGTTTCTTACAGTAAGGGTAAGTGCGGGGCTGTTCTCAACCAAGGGGAGAAACTGGTGTCCGTTGTTCCTCTCGGTTATGGAACCACTCAGGGTGTGCCTCATAAAAGCAAGACGATAGAAGATCTGTGCCATGTGGAGATTGACGGGGAAATGCCTGATTGGTTCCGCAAAGGTATGGAGGCAGTATTGTTGGCGCCTACGGCCTTTAATCAGCAGAAGTTTCTGTTTTCGCTTGGAAAAGATGGGGAAGTGCGGGCTGAGGCGACGGCTAAAGGGCAGGGGTATGCTCCGATTGATCTTGGGATTGCCAAATACCATTTTGAAATAGGCGCGGGAAAGGTGTTATCGCCATAACGCTAAGCCAAAGCCGGATCAATGGTGTCTGTTGTCATATTCAGAAGAGTCGTCCGCTGCTTTCCGCGCGAGCTCATGTGAGATAATATTGTCTAAATCTGTCCCCAAACAGGGCTTATCTTCCGATACCTCAACAAGACTGTCGGTTCGATCTTTCCTCATCAGCAGGTCGAGGAAATCATCTCCGGGAACCGGCGGACTGAAATAGAACCCCTGAAATTCGCTGCAGTACAGATGTCTTAGCGCTTCCAGTTGTTCCTTGGTTTCAACCCCTTCCGCCACGGTTTGCATACCCAACGCGTGGGCCATGCTTGTTGTCGCCTGTACAATGACCATGTCTTCTGCATTGTCAGGGATGCCGGAAATAAAGATCCGGTCGAGCTTGATTTCATCTAAAGACAATTCTTTTAAATACAGCAGCGACGAATACCCGGTTCCGAAATCGTCTATGGAGATCCGGATGCCTTTGGCCCGCAAGGCCATGAGCAGGGTGTTGTTCGTTAACCGATCATCAAAGAGGGATTCCTCGGTGATTTCCAGCTTCAAGCAATCCGGCGGCAGACCGGTATCGGCCAGAATGGCGTCAACGCGATCGGAAAACCCCGGATCCAGCAGAGCCTGGGGAGAGATGTTGACGGCGATGTTAAGCTGATCAAATCCCAGTCTATGCCAAGCCATGGTTTGCCGGCAAGCCTCCTCCATCACAAACCAAGTGAGGGGCACAATGAGACCGGTTTCTTCGGCTAAGGGGATGAATTGTCCGGGAGGGACGAGTTTCCCTTTATTGTTCCATCGAACCAAAGCTTCGCTGCCGATGATTTTGTAGGAGCTGATTTCGATTTTGGGTTGATAATGGACAACGAATTCGTTTGATCCCAAAGCTTGCCGTAATTCTCGTTCCAAAGTCAGACGTTTCTCAATGGCTTGGAAAAAGGCAATGTCAAAACGAAGAAAAACGCTGTTCCTGGAGCTTTTGGCCGCATACATGGCTGTTTCGGCACACTGTAGAATAGCGTCGGCTTTGACACCGTCTATGGGGTATACGCTGGCGCCTACAGCGACGCTGACAACATATTCTCTTTTCTTGATGAGGAATGGTTGCTCAAATAGTGCGAGGAGGCGCCGGTGAGCCAACAGGGAGATGGCCTCATTGTCCTCCATGCGCAGAAATACCAGGGCGAAAGTATCACCGTGGGTGTTGGCGACACAATAGGCATCCTGAAAGGAGTCTTCCAGTTTTTCCGCAATGAATTGAAGCAGCTGATCGCCGGCGGCATGACCCAATGTATCGTTAATAAACTTGAAATTGTTGACACTTATCATAAAAACTGTGACGCTGC
>WRJI01000010.1 GCA_009778595.1 Peptococcaceae bacterium
TGACAGAATCAGATAATATCGACATTCCTCAACCGATCCCTGTGAAATGTTCAGAAAGCGGACTTTGTCAGCATTACTACGTTTTCGGAATCCTTCTGCTATACGGCGGCACGTCTAAATTGAGAGGATAGCCCGAATACTTCATGCTTGGGAAACAACCCGGTTATACGGTAGACCTCAAGGGCAAAAGAGTGGGCTTTTTGCCAAACAAAGAGATCTTCAAATGTTTTTGCCGGTTCTCTCATACCGAAATTTCCCCGATCGCTAACCAAGATAGTTGAGGCATTGCCTCCAAAGTTATTGTAGAATAATGGTGTCAAAACATTACTGCAATAAACAGAAGGAGGCAACCGTCGAGTAGCAAGGGCGCCTCGCGACGCCCAAGCCCTCCCAGATCCGTGCATGCGCAATTAACGCACACGGCTCCTCATCGCGAGATTTGCGTCTGTTAGCCGTAGATACTTACCCGAATCCTTGGTTGTACCAAGGGAAAGATTTTGAGCAATTCCTTGAATCCTTCCCATGTGTAACTGCGTTTCTGGCTCCTGCGATTTAACCATTTGAAGAGCAACCGAGTTGTTTGGTAGAAGTAGGTGTTGAGGCTGACGCTGTTGTCGGTAATTCCGTAGTATTGGTAGTGACCGCGCAGTTTCATGTTTATTTCTGCTATGAGCGTACGGACTGGCAGGTGCCGATTTGTTCTTATCCAGTCGTCTATTTCTGTGAGACGCATCCTCAACTTCTTTTTAGCCGTCTTTCGCTTGACCCGAAAATAACCTTTTTGGCTCTTGGAACAGTAGTGCGTGAATCCCAGGAAATCGAAGGTTTCTGGTTTCCCTTGTCCCCTCTTTTTCCTGTTTTCTTCGGCGTACCTTCCGAATTCGATCAACCGCGTTTTCTCTGGCTCAAGTTCCAGGCCGAACTTTTTGAATCGGTTCCTCATATCTTCCAGGAATCGTTCTGCTTCGTCTTTGTTCTGGAAGGTGGCCACTAGATCGTCTGCATAGACAACTAATCCACACTCTCCCCGGCATGTTGGTTTGAATTCTTTGTCGAACCACAGGACCAAGGCGTAGTGCATGTAGATGTTGGCTATTTGCCTGCATCCACCATCATCAGGAACTCCGACACGTCTTCTTCATAACGAGCCGACAATTTACGGTGTCTGACCGCCGCCGACAAGGCATCCAAGTACGCATCCGCCACAATACCCCGGTATTCCGCCCGCCAACAATCGTCCAGAAAGACAGCGATCTCAAACAGCTCCTCCCTGCCGGCTCTAATGAATTGAAGGTCGTCCTTCACATCAAGCACCTCTTTTGGTAGACTCCTCTTTCGGTAGACTCCTCTTTCAGAAGGCCCTCACCACCACAAAAATCCCTCGCCATGCATACGAACCCATGAACCCTGGACACGTTATATTATACATCATGTCCTTCCGAGGTGATAGCGTGACACTCTGGTACGAAAAAGCCCCCACAGAAGCCCTCCAAGAACTCGCTTCTAACGCGGAAACAGGCTTATCCTCTCAATCGGTGGCGGAAAGACAGAAGCATTACGGCAAAAACCAATTTGAAGAACATAAACCCGAAAGCGTCCTCAGAAAAATCCTGCACACCCTGCGGGATGTGACGACCCTGATCCTCGTCCTGGCCGCCATCCTTTCGCTGGCCATGGGGCTCCACTATGGCGAGGGATATATCGAGTTCTTTGTCATTATAGGTATTGTCATTTTGAACATAACCCTGTCTGTCACTCAGGAACGCAGCGCCGAGAAATCCCTGGCGGCTCTCATGAACCTGAACAGCCCCACCAGTCTTGTCATCCGCAACGGTAAGCGGCAAGCAATCGACTCTATCGATCTGGTGCCGGGTGACATCTTGTTGCTCGAAACAGGGGATCTTATCTCGGCCGACGCCCGCCTCTTAGAAAGCACCAATCTGGAGGTGGACGAATCCGCCTTAACCGGTGAAAGCATTCCCTCTGAAAAAAACCCCACCTTAGCGTCAGAACAAGGTGACTTTGCCTCGGCACAACCCTGCACAACCCCGGCGCAAGCTCACACCGTATCAAACGGAGACCGCTCTCCAAGCAAAATTCCGGTGGCAGACCAAAACAACATGGTCTTCTCCGGGTGCCTGGTAACCGCCGGGCGGGCCAAATCCCTCATAACCGCCATTGGTATGGAAACACAGATGGGCACCATCGCTAAATATTTGAACAACACCCAGAAGCTCAAAACCCCTCTGCAAACCAGGCTGGACAAAATCGGCAAAACCATCAGCCTCATCGCGATTATCGCCGCAGTTCTGGTTTTTTGTATCGACTTTTGGCGGGGCGCGGAACTATGGGAAACCATCTTTTTCGCCGTAACCCTCGCCGTTGCCGCCGTACCCGAAACGCTGTCCTTGATTGTTACCCTTATCCTCGCCCACGGTGTCACCGAAATGGTTAAGAAAAACGCCCTCATTAGGAAACTGCCTGCTGTTGAAACCCTAGGCAGCACCTCGGTTATTTGCACCGACAAAACCGGCACCCTAACACAAAACCGCATGACAATCACACGCCTTTGGCAGAATACCGGCCCTTCTGAGGGCAGCACCAGGGACAACGATGCCAACAATGATGCCATCAACGATGCCATCAACGATGCCAACCGGTTTGGTCATAATGACAACAGTTACCGCGACACCTCCGATTTCACGCCAACCCAAACAGCTTTCCTCAACAAACTGGCCCTGGTCTGCAACGCCACCGCCGAAGAAGCCCCTGACAACGGCGTAAAGATCATCGGTGACCCCACCGAAACAGCCATAATCCGCCTTCTTCATCAAAAAGGCGGCGACAAAAACGAATTAGAAAAAACCTATCCCCGCGTCGCCGAAATCCCCTTCTCCTCCGAACGCAAAATGATGACGACAATCCACCGGGATCCCCAAGGCGGATTCCTGGTTCTGACAAAAGGTGCGTACGATAAACTTCCGATACAGGAAAACCCACAGGCCCATAATGTTCACGACGCCTTTGCCCGGGATGCCCTGCGCATCATTGCCCTTGGCAGCAATCATATCGACACCCTTCCGGAAGAGGGGGCCCTCACCGGTGTTGAGCGGGACCTTCATTTCGAGGGCATGATCGGTATCATCGATCCGCCACGTCCGGAGTGTGCCGCCGCCATCGCCACCGCCAAAACCGCCGGTATACGCACCGTCATGATCACCGGAGACCACGCGGCAACGGCAGGAGCCATTGCCCGGCAACTCGGTCTCCTTACCGAAAGCGATCAAATCATCACTGGCATTGAGCTTGCCGCCATGAGCGACACGGCCCTTATCGAGAACGTCGCTCTCTATTCCGTATATGCCCGGGTATCGCCGGAAGATAAAATCCGCATCGTCCAAGCTTGGCAGGAACATGACGACGTTGTGGCTATGACAGGAGACGGGGTTAACGACGCCCCGGCACTCAAAGCGGCCGACGTCGGCGTCGCCATGGGAATCAACGGTACTGAAGTCGCCAAAAGCACCTCAGACATCATTCTGACCGACGACAACTTTAGCACCATCGTGGATACCGTCCATAAAGGCCGGGACGTTTTCTCCAACATCCGCAAAACCGTATATTTCCTTTTGGTTTGCAATTTTTCGGAAATCGTCATTATCCTGGGCTCCCAACTCATCGGTATGGGGATGCCGCTCACACCCATTATGCTTTTGTTGATCAATATCCTTGGCGATGGCATCCCCGGTCTCCAGCTGGCATACGAAACTTCCGACCCACGCATCATGCAGAGACATCCTATCCGCCGCAACGAAAGTCTCTTTGAAGGTCTTCAATTCGTTATTGTCAAGCAAACCATTGCCCTGGTCATCGTCGCTTGGATTGCCTACTATCTTGGCGCCTATGTATTCCTGACAGATGCCGCACCCCCTTCTCACATCATAGGTCAAACCATGACTTTTCTGGTGGTCGGGTGGACGTCTATCCTCCATGTGTTCACCGTGCGCAGCCGCAAATCCATCTTCCGGCGCACAATCAAAGACACTCCCCGCATCGTCATCAGCGCTGCGGCGATGATCGCTCTGTTCGCTCTGTTCGTCCTCATTCCCCAATGCGCCGCCATTTTTGGCATGGTAACCATCAGGCCTGTCCATTGGCTGATTGTTATCGGTCTTTCGATTGTGCCCACAATAACCGCCGAGATCGGCAAAGCCCTTCAGAATCAAGGAGAAGCACAACGGTATAAGCGTCGCCTGGTTCAGCATACGTTGCCGGATTCTTGACCGGAGGGGCTATTCCTCTTCCTCTTCCTCCTCTTCATCATCTTCATCTTCTTCTTCCTCATCGAAATACTCATCATCATATTGAACCACTGTCCCCACACTTTTTAGGATGAGAGGAGCAAGGGTTGGTTCGTCAATAACACGGAGCACCTTTATCTGAAATTGCCATTCATCCCCGTAATCAAATATATACAGGAACTTATCCCCTTTGTTAAAATGAAACATTGACAGTTTGACCTTGTTGGTAAAACCGCGTGCGCCATCCAATTCGCCGCCGGGACACACATATTCCGAATCACTGTCCCAAGCACGGCCATTCATGAAGAATGAATGCATATGGTCATCAAAAAAATTAAAGGCAAACAGTATCTCCGAACTCAATTCTTGTAGTGTGACCTCATCGCTAATCCGGATATGCCTGTAACACCCGGGGCCAACGGAAACGCTTAAAACCAATGATCTTCCCATGTCAGTGCTCCTTCCCCTTATACATTTTTGCATTCATTATACTAAAGGGTGAACTTCTCCGCAAGGAAACAGAAGCGTGCACTGTCATGCGCTGTTACTGTGATGTTGCGCTGTTACAGGATTCTTGACGAGGCCATGGATTCGCGTTATGATTTTATTCACATCTAACTTTTTTAACGGAGGGACGAAAAATGAAGAACCCCATACCCCTTTTGACAGCCATCCTGGTCATGTTTCTTGTTACCGGATGCACAGGAGGCCTAGAGCAAAAGGAACCCTTGGACAAGGAACCCTTAGCCAAGGAACCCTTGGACGCAGCTTTGGTCGACTATACTTGGATTGTTGAACCTAAGCTCGATTATATTGGTATTTATTACCACCCGGGCCGTTGCAGCACGAACTATAGTGATGAGGATGGCACTTTTTTCGCAGCCATTGCCTCAGATGACCCCGGCTGGATCATCAGCACTGAGACCGGCGAAACAATCGAACCGCATTTTGGACATGGCTACGGTGGAGATGTTATGTTGGTTTATGATCCGGAAAAGGGCAAATATGGTGTTATTACTGCCGAAGATCCCATAGGGACCCTTAGGATGTATGACAATTGGAGCAAAGCTGTCGCCGCCGGAATCGGGAACAAGGGACTGTTGTTTCCGGTACAGGAAATCAAAATAACCAAAGAGGATGTCGATCCGCAACGCGAAATCTATTTCCACGGAGAAGACCTTGCTTATCCTAACGCCGGAAATTATATATCAGAGGAAAGGTATGCTGTTGCCGACAAAGACGGGCTTCTAACAGACTTCGTTTATAGCGCTCCCGACAGGCACTGTATAAACCAATACTCACCACACATCACAGAATCCCTTCCTATGGAGGTAGATGGCAAATGGGGCTTCGTAGGAACTGATGGCAAGTATGTTATTGAACCTATTTTTGAAGATGCCGTGAGTATTGATCACCAAAGGGCTTTTGTTTGTTGGGATGGCAAATGGGGAATCCTCCGCATTGATGCCTAACCTCTATTTTTTCTGAGTTGTTTTTCCTTGACTTCAAGGGAATCCTGTACTATGATGTCATTAAATTGACGTCTGGGAGGAATCTGTATGATTATTTGGGGTACGAGGTCTTTTGTAAAAGCACTTATAGCTTTAGGCCTCCAACAGTGTTCTCATTGTAACAATACCGCTCAATGGCAATTGTACAGAGTCCGGACATGGTTTACGCTTTTCTTTATCCCTATTTTCCCAATTGGCTGGAAATACTTTGTTGCTTGTTCTGTATGTGAACAAGGTCAGCGAATCACGACGAAACAGGCCAAAGAGATTCTAAATAACCGGGATAATTCGAGTTCCGCCAACCAGCCCTCTCCGTATGCTCAACAACCTTCACACGAGCTACAACCTTCACACGAGCAACAGCCATCCTATGGGCAACAGCCTTCCAATGGGCAACAGCCTTCCTATGGGCTACAACCTTCCTATGGACAACAGCCTTCCTATGGGCAACAGCCTTCCTATGGACAACAGCCTTCCTATGGGCAACAACCTTCCTATGGGCAACAGCCTTATTATGGGCAACAGCCTTCCTATGGACAACAGCCTTCCTATGGGCAACAGCCTTCTTATGGACAACAACCTTCCTATGGACAACAACCTTCCTATGGACAACAACCTTCCTATGGACAACAGCCATCCTATGGGCAACAGCCTTCCTATGGGCAACAGCCTTTTTATGGACAACAACCTTCCTATGGACAACAGCCTTCCTATGGACAACAGCCTTCCTATGGGCAATCCTCTCAGTATGGGCAACAAACTGCATCGGAGCAGCAGCCTTTGCAGAACCAACAAGGGGGAAACCCCTACCAACGCCAAACGTAGCAAGCCGGTTACCCTGTTCGCTATTCGCCTGTGAATATTAATTCTTCAGGATTCTTCCTTATAAGGCAACTTGTGCAAGTTCTTCCTCATATACTGTATGTGAGAAACATACAGGAGGAAGAATTTCATGAGTGTCCCAGATGAACGTAAAAATCCGGATGTGCTTTTGACTCTGGAAAAGAACTTGATAGGGATATCACAAGAGGATTTGATAGCTGCCGGCAGAATTCCCGACTACATGACTAAAGCCTTTCGCCCACAGTGCTTGGGCAACTGTTCGGTCTGTCCACAAAGAGAAGCGTGTTTGGGAAAAGATGATTAATCCACGCTAACCCACTTTAAATCCATCGAACAATCATAACTGCGGCAACTCCAACAATCTCCATAACTCTTCGGCTACCGCCCCGGCAATATCCTTGCGTCCGTCAAGGGTATCCTTGCGTCCGTCAGGGGTATCCTTGCGTCCGTCAGGGGTATCCTTGCATCCGTCAGGGGTATCCTTGCTTGTATCAAGCTTATCCCCCATCACGCCAACTACCGCCGCATTTATTCCGGCCTTCTCAAGCCTCTGCAAGGCTTCGTCCCGGTACCGTTGTGGTACCACTGCCAGCAACACCCCAGAGGAAATCAATCTAAACGGATCGAAGTTCAATTCCCGAGCCGCTTTGCGCGTCAGGGGAGAAACAGGCACTTGCTGTTCGTTAATCTGTATGACCCGGCCACAGGCTTGACTCAATTCCTCCATGCCTCCGACCAACCCTCCTTCGGTCGGATCATGCATAACGACAGCCAAGTCTCGAATTAAAGCCGCTTCGGGTATGATAGAAAGACGCTCTTTCCATTTTATAACCGTTTTGAGCTCTTGCTCCGTTAATAGAGACAGCAGATCCGGCCTGTCGCCGGCTAATATGGCCATTCCTTCAAGGCCGGCGTGTTTGGTCATCAAGACTACATCCCCTTGATTGGTTTGGCCGGCATCGTAACTGTATTGTGACGGACCCATCATGGTTCCGACAATGACAGGTTGAGCATAGCGGGATGTTATTTCGGTGTGACCGCCAACGACAGCCACACCGATCCGTCGACAGCTTTCATCAATCTCAGCCATAATAGCTCGGGCTCGTTCAAGACCGTTATGATGGGGGATTATAAGTGTAACCAGAAAATAACGCGGGTCTCCGCCTTTGCAGGCGATGTCATTGGCGTTGACCGCAACAAGGAGATGGCCCGCGCCTTTCTGAGCCCCGACTATTGGATCGCTTGAAGCGACAAGATATGCCCCTTCCGGCCAGCGAATCACCGCCGCGTCCTCACCGATTCCGGGACCACATAAGACTTCTTCCCTGGTGGTACCATGCCATTTGAGTAAGTCCGCCAGCAGAAGGGGAGGTAGTTTGCCCTCCGGTACATACTCGGGGTTCATGGGCCGGTGGGCGGGGCTCGGCCACCGGTATTCGGAGGGTCTTTCTTTGCTCATCTCTTATCGCTCAACTCGCTTGTTCGTTTTTTGATGTTCGTTCATGAGTCTTCAATTCCGACTAATCTTCTGTATCCTCAAAATCGTCTATACCGCTGTCTTCCTCGGCACCTTCCAGTCCGGATCCGTTTTCCTCAATGCCGCTGTCGTAATCGCTTTTCACGAACTTGGCGATGGAAACAACACGGCTTTCTCCGGTGCGCATGGCCATGACCCCTTGGGCGCTGCGGCCGATTCTTGATATCCCGTCAACCCTCTGGCGAATAATAATCCCGTTCTCTGATATGACCATGAGTTCTTCTTCGGCTGTGACAATACGCATACCGATGAGGTCCCCTGTCCGTTCGTTGATCTTGTGACCTATGATGCCTTTGCCGCCCCGGGACTGCAGACGAAAATCGTCGGCGTTGGTACGTTTGGCAAACCCCCATTCGGTAAGAGTCAACACTTCAAGGGAGTCGGCGATGGAGTTGTCAAGGACATCCAGGGAAACGACTTTGTCGTTGCCGGCCAGGTTAATCCCTTTAACACCCCGGGCGGTTCTGCCCATAACCCGGACATCTGTTTCGAGGAAATGGATAACGAGGCCTTTCTGGGTGGCCAGCATAATGCTATCTTGGCCGCCGGTCAAACGAACGCCGATGAGTTCATCGTCTTCATCAAGGGTAAGAGCGATGACGCCTTCTTTGCGCTGTGTGTTGTAGTCTTGGAGCGGCGATTTCTTGACGGTGCCTTTCCGGGTAACCGTCAGCAGATACCGGTCTTCGGCAAAATCTTCCACGGCGATGGTGGCGGCGATTTTTTCGTTCTGCGACAGGTTCAGCAGGTTGATGATGGCTGTTCCTCTTGCCGTCCGGCTGGCTTCCGGGATTTCGTGGGCCCGCAAGCGCAGAACCCGGCCCCGGGTGGTAAAGAACATAATATAGTGATGGGTTGATGTGATAAACAGCCTCTCCACAAAGTCGTTGTCTCTGGTGGTGTGACCGCTGACGCCCCGACCGCCACGACGTTGGCTGCGGTATGTGGTCAGGGGCAATCTTTTGATGTAGCCTCGATGCGTTACTGTGATAACCACATCTTCCTGGGCTATGAGGTCTTCGATCTCCATTTTGGTGGCGTCAATACTGATCTGTGAACGGCGCTCGTCAGCAAATTTTTTGCGGATTTCTTTGAGCTCGGTTCTGATGATTTCGCGAACCATGCTGTCCGAACCCAGTACGGCTCTGAGGTAGGCGATTTCGTTCATGAGCTTGTTGTATTGTTCTTCCAGCTTTTCCCGTTCCAATCCGGTGAGGCGACGCAAGGGCATATCCAAAATCGCCTGGGCTTGCAGATCACTGAACTGGAATTCGGTTATGAGGCCTTGTTTCGCTTCCTGGTTATCTTTGGAGGCACGTATTAAGGCAATAATTTGGTCGATGATGTCCAACGCTTTGCGCAGACCTTCGACGATGTGAGCTTCCGCTTCGGCTTTTCTCAGCTCATAGCGGCATCGGCGGACGATGACTTCCCGTTGATGTTCTATGAAGTAGTCCAACATTTCCCGAAGCGTCAGGATACGGGGGGCGCCGTCCACCAGAGACAACATGTTGATGCTGAAACTGTCTTCCATCTGTGTGTGTTTGTAGAGCTGATTGAGCACGACTTGAGGATTGGCGTCCCGGCGCAGTTCGATGACAATCCGCATACCGCTGCGACTTGAGGATTCGTCTCGGGGCATGGCTGCAATGCCATCGATTTTTTTCTCTTGATAAAGAGAGGCAATCTTTTCAAACAACAACCCCTTGTTAACCATGAAGGGGATCTCTGTAACGAGGATCCTCATTTTGCCGGATTTCTCTATATGTTCTATAGAGGCTTTGGCCCGCACCTTAACACTGCCGCGCCCTGTGGTGTAGGCGGAAATAATACCTTCGTTGCCCATGATAATACCGCCTGTTGGAAAATCAGGGCCTTTAATGTATTTCATCAGTTTCTTGAGGACCTGATCGTCCGTTTCTACAGCCTCTTCGCCGCTTCTTTCAGAACGATCCCGTCTTTCAAGAAGGTAAAGGACAGCATCGACGACTTCTCCTAAATTATGAGGCGGAATGTTGGTGGCCATACCTACGGCGATACCGGAAGAACCGTTTATCAGAAGGTTGGGCACCTTTGCGGGCAACACCGTCGGTTCCATTTCCCGCTCATCATAGTTGGGGCTGAAATCAACAGTTTCTTTGTCGATATCCGCCAACATATACATGGCAATAGGCGCCAGGCGCGCTTCCGTGTAACGCATGGCTGCCGGCGGATCTCCATCCACAGAGCCGAAGTTGCCGTGTCCGTCAACCAATGGATACCGGCTGCTGAAATCCTGAGCCATGCGAACGGAAGCGTCATAGATAGAGGAATCTCCATGGGGATGGTATTTCCCCATGCAATCTCCGACCATGCGGGCGGATTTGCTGTAACCTTTGTTCGGGGTCATTCCCGCTTCATAGAATGTATAGAGGATTCTTCGATGAACCGGTTTTAAGCCATCTCTGACATCAGGCAACGCACGGCTGACAATAACGCTCATGGAGTAATCGATGAACGAGCGTTTCATCTCTTCAGATATTTCAATCGGCAGGATTTTGCCGTTGCCTATGTTGATAGACATTACCATTCAACTCCTTAAATCTATTAATTCTTGACTCAAATATCAAGATTTTTCACTGCGTGAGCATTCTCTTGTATGAATTTTCGACGGGGTTCAACTTTGTCTCCCATGAGGATGGTGAAATATTCTTCCGCCAAAAGAGCATGTTCCATTTTGACTTGCAGAATGGTACGGGTTTCGGGATTCATGGTTGTTTCCCATAACTGATCAGCGTTCATTTCCCCTAATCCTTTGTAGCGTTGGATTTCACAGTTGTCACGGCCGATCTGGTTCAAGATTCTTTCCATTTCCTTATCGCTGTAAGCGTATTGGACATCTTTGGTTTTGCCTCTGCCTTTTTCGATTTTGAAAAGTGGCGGTTGGGCGATATAGACGTATCCTTCTTTGATAAGCGGCGTCATGAAGCGATAGAAGAACGTCAGCAACAATGTGCGAATATGAGCGCCGTCGACATCGGCGTCAGTCATGATGACGATTTTATGGTAGCGGGCTTTATCGAAGGAAAAAGCGTCTGCAATATTCGTTCCCATAGCTGTAATCATGGCGTTGATTTCTTTGTTGTCGAGAATTTTTTCCAGACGAGATTTTTCAACGTTGAGGATTTTGCCTCGCAAGGGTAGGATGGCTTGATATCGACTGTCCCGGCCTGATTTGGCAGAACCTCCGGCGCTGTCTCCCTCAACGAGAAAGAGTTCACAGAATTCCGCGTTATTTGAGGAACAGTCCGCCAGTTTACCGGGGAGACCACCTTCCAGCTTATTCTTCGTCCGACTCAGATCCCGCGCTTTTCGGGCGGCCAAGCGGGCCCGATACGCTTGCAAGGCTTTGTCTGAAATACGTTTGGCGTCTTTGGGATTCTCTTCGAAAAATTCTGTCAACCCTTCACGTACGGTAGCATTAACTACCGGTTGGACATCGCTGTTGGAGAGTTTGGTTTTGGTGTTGCCTCCGAATTGCGGATCCGGAACTTTAAGAGAGAGAACAGCCGCCAATCCCTCACGAACATCGTCGCCACTAAGATTGCTGTCATTATCTTTCAGAATGCCGTTCTTTCGGGCATAGTCGTTGATAACCGCTGTTAAAGCTGACTTGAACCCGGCTTCATGGGTTCCGCCTTCTTCAGTATGAATATTGTTAACGTAAGATTGAAGAATATCTGAATAACCTGTGTTATATTGGATCGCAATCTCGACTTGGATAAGGGCTGTTGTATTGCCGTTTTCATCTGTTTTTTTGTGGCTTTTCTCCAGGACAATAGGTTTGCTGTGGAGAACATCTTTATTATGGTTCAATTGTTTCGCGAAATCAGCGACGCCGCCGGAATTCTTATAGATGTCCTTTTTATCATTTCGCTCATCAACAAGAATTATGGTAATATCTTTATTCAGAAAAGAGAGTTCCAGCAATCGTTCCGCCATAATCTCATAGTTGTAGACAATATCTTCGAATATCTCTTCGTCGGGTTTGAATGTGATCGTCGTTCCTGTATCCCCTTTGTAAGATCCTGTTTGCTTAAGGGGCGCCACCGTAACACCGCGGACATATTCCTGATAATGTTTTTTACCGTTCATGCGAACTTCCGCATTCATCCACTGTGATAAGGCATTAACAACACTAACACCGACTCCATGCAATCCCCCGGAAACCTTATAAGCGTTGTTGTTAAATTTTCCTCCGGCATTAAGCATCGTCAAAGCGATTTCCAACCCTGATTTATTATGTTTGGGGTGTATATCAACAGGAATGCCGCGTCCGTTATCCTTAACCGTGATGCTGTTGTCCGTGTGAATCGTCACTTCTATTTTGTTGCAAAATCCTGCCATCGCTTCATCAATGCTGTTATCAACGACCTCATTCACCAAATGATGCAATCCTCGTGATGATTTATCATGGATATACATACTGGGCCGTAAACGAACATGTTCAATGCCTTCTAGAACCTCTATTTGTTCAGATCCGTAATTGGTATCCGGTTCAAATATGTTTTTGTCGAGTGCCAAGGTTCTACCTCCCCCATAATCAGTTGACAGTTCAACACTGTCTGTAATAAGCTCCTAAGATGTACGCTGACAATAATCGATCAAAAATAGCCACATAACATTATATCTTAATTACAGAGACGTTTCAACATTTCTTTAGAACGTTCCATCAACGTTACTGACGATATTGAGGAATAAAATAGAGAATCGTTCGTAATAATCAGACTTTTTGCCTTGTCTTTGTTTTGTCCCTCAATAATATCTTTCTTCCGCTTGCGAACAAGATCATCCAGAGCCTGACGTGTTTCCTGTGTGACTTGAGCTGAATTCAAGTCAACAATAGCAATAATATCGTTTTCTCTGATCATTTGATTATTCCCAATATGCAAATACATGTTATCTCCTAACTATCTACAATACCATTCCTAACTCTAAAGATCTGTCCGTTGTTCTTAATATCTTTCATCGTTTCCAAATGGGTTAGGCTAACCAACGTTTGTTGGCCCGCGGAAATAATATAGTTCATAAGAAAATCCTGTTTGATTTCATCCAATTCAGAAAAAATATCATCCAGAAGCAAAAGAGGAGGCTCGCCCTTTTCTCTTATAATTATTTCCATTTCTGACAACTTCATACTTAAGACAAGGGCTCTCTGTTGTCCTTGTGAGGCGAAATATCTGGCCGACCGCCCGTTAAGAAGTACCAAGATATCATCTCTGTGAGGACCATATAGTGCGGTTCTTTGATCAATCTCAATATCTATATTTTTTTCAAGTTGTCGTTGGAAATTTTCAATGATTTCATTGTAGCCGTTTTTCCCACAGGATTGGTAGATAATCTCCAGGTCCTGATTCTCTCCAAAAAGATAATGAAAACTTTCCGCCATATTTTCTAAAAGCGCGTTTGTATAGAGCAGGCGATATTCGATTATACGGCAACCGGCTTGAAATAGTTGCTCGTTCCATATCTGCAACTGACTTTTGAGAGTTGCTATATCGCCTCGATTTCGCAAAAGGGAATTTTTTTGCTTGAGTATCTTGAGATAGGTGTTCAATAGCGGAATATAGAAAGGCTTATTTTGGGAAATGAGCTGATCGATGAATTTACGTCTTTCTGTTGGGCCTTTTTTCAGAAGCTCCAAGTCGTCTGGATAGAAAAAGACGGTTACTAATGTTCCGATGTATTCGGACAGTTTTTTTAAAGGCATGCCATTAATCTTGAATACCTTTTTGTCTTTGCTCATATAACTTTCCATTGTCAATGAGCGATCTATGCTTTGACAAGACATTTTCAAGGAGAATTTTTCGCAACCCCAACGTATGAGGTCTGTCTGTAATTTGATTCGCGGTGATTTGCCTACGGATAAATAATAAACAGCTTCAAGAAGATTTGTTTTTCCCTGCCCGTTGTTCCCGATAAACACGTTAACCCCGGGGGAGAATTCAATATATTCTTCTTTGTAGTTACGAAAGTCTCTCATTTCAAGATTATATATTTGCACGATCTTCTCTCTTAATGCCTTAGCGGGAGGACAAGACTTATATAATTCTCATCTTCTTCGCTTTCATACGGTCGAAAAATGCATGGAGAATACGGACTCGCTATTTCCATAGAGACTTTCTCTGTTTCGATGTTTTTTAGCGCGTCGATGATGTAGCGGAGGTTAAAGGTGACAATCATCGTGTTTCCTGAATATTCGATGGGAATCTTTTCGAAGATTTTTCCCATCTCCGCGGCTTGGTTAATAATGATCTGGCCGTCTTCTATCTGAAAACGGAGGATGCTGGTTTTGAGATAGGCGTCTTTTGAAAGGAGAGCCGCGCGTTCAACCGCTTCCAACAGAACAGTCCTTGTAAAAATAATTGTGTTGCCACTCTGATTGGGGATAACTTGTTTATAATTCGGGTATTGACCATTTATAAGGCGTGTTAGTACTTCGGTATCACTAAATTTAAAGTTTATCCTCGCCGATTCTCTATGACCTTCAATCGTGACTTCATCGTCATTTCGAAGAAGCCTGCTTATTTCCATCATGGATTTGTTTGGAATGATCCAGCTTTGTTTGGTTTTTGGCACAAGTTCTACGACATTTCCTCCGGGATTCCGCCCTGTCGTTGAAAAGTTACCTGTGTTGACTGCCATACGATGGGTATCTGTGGCAGCTAAAGTCAGGTTTTCGCCTTGTATTTCCAGAAGGATACCGGAAAAGATGTTTCCGCTTTCCTCGTCAATTTTGCTGGCAAAATAGACTTGCTGTATGAACTTTTTAAGGATCTTCCCTGGTAGTGTCATCGTTGTTGTGGGAATAAAACCGCCGATTTCCGGGTATTCTTCCGGATCGTAACCGTTGATGGTAAAGTCGGCGTCACCATATCGAAGAATGAAGTTTCGTCCTTTACTCTCACATTCAATAATATCTTCCGGTAAACGTCGGATGATTTCGAAGAGAAGTTTTGCCGGCAATAGTACAGACCCTTCTTCTTCGATTTCAGCAGCATGGCTATAGCGAATACCTATTTCCATATCAGTCGCCGCGAATGTTATGCGATTATCCAAGGCTGTTAATAGAATGGATTGCAGGGTAAGCATGGGACTCTTAAGAGGAACAGCCCGTTGAACGGTTTGGACACCTTGTAGGATAGCTGATTTGGAAAGATAGATTTTCATGATTTCCTCCGATACATTATTATTAAGATATTTCGTCGTAGCCGTAGTATCTATGTATGAATTGTGAATATCATACTTGGATGCTTTAATGGCTGGGATTCTGGACAAGAATAATTTCTTAATAAACTGTGGAAAAACGCGGGAGTGTCATGGATAAGACGGAGTACTAGGGGATTCTGAATTTGTTAATGATCTCATTGATACTGCGTTCTACGAAGGGATCCTGACTGCGCAGTTGGTTAATTTTTTCGTAAGCATGAAGAACAGTGGTATGGTCGCGACCACCAAAGAGATCCCCGATGGCCGGTAAGGATAATTCGGTGTGTTTACGGCACAGATACATAGCTACTTGACGAGGAAAGGAAATGGAACGGGTGCGTTTTTTTTGTTTGAGTTCCTGGACCGTCATATTGTAATGATCAGCAACGATTTTTTGAATGGTCTCTCCGGAAATATTGATATTGCTTTGAGGGAGCATATCTTTGAGGAGCGCGGAGGCTTTTTCTTGAGTCATGGGTTCTTGGTGAGATTCAGGAGATTCACTCATTTTGCAGTGAGCCGCTATTTTAATCAGGGCTCCTTCGAGTTCACGGATGTTGGTTTGGATTTCTGACGCGATGAAGTTGATGATCTCTTCAGGAATAACGAATTGCTCAATTTGAGATTTTTTGCGCAATATAGCGATGCGTGTTTCGTAGTCAGGCGGGTTGATATCGGTGGTGAGACCCCATTCGAAGCGGGAACGTAGACGCTCTTCCAAGGTGGGAATTTCGCGCGGTGAGCGGTCAGAGGAGATGATGATTTGTTTGCTGGCTTCATAGAGTGTGTTGAAGGTATGAAAGAACTCTTCTTGGGTACCTTCTTTGCCGGCGATAAACTGAATGTCGTCAATGAGGAGAACATCGACTTTGCGGTAGGTGTTACGAAATTCCACTTGTTTTTCATACCGGATGGAATCAATGAGTTCGTTGGTGAATTGCTCTCCGGTGACATAAGCTATTTTCATATGCTGATATTTTTTGTGGATCATGTGACCGACGGCGTGCATGAGATGGGTTTTGCCTAATCCGCTGCCACCATATAGGAAGAGAGGGTTATAGGATTTGGCGGGAGAGTCGGCGATAGCCAAGGCGGCGGCGTGAGCGAAACGGTTCCCATTGCCGATGACAAAGGTATCAAAGGTGTATTTGGGGTTAAGAGAAACCAAGGGGGCAAGGGAAACAGCATCATTGGGAATGTCAAAGCTGTTACTGACTTTGAAAACCAGAGAAATGGGGCGACGTAGAATGCTTTGAGCGATGTTTTTGATTAAACGGAAATAGCGATCTTCAATCCATTCTTTACAGAAATCGTTGGCGACGGTAATGGTGAGAATATTGTCCTTGTAGTCCGTGAGCTGTGCAGAGGATAGCCAAGTATCAAAACTTGCCGGTTGCATTTCTCCTTTGAGGGAAGATAGAATGCTTGTCCATAGAGAATCCAGATAGTTTTCGTGATGCGGATTTGGGGACGAAACCATGACAAAGCCTCCTTTGTAGGGTGAATGTGTATAAGTATCAAAAAAAAATGATTAATAGGGTAAGCAAAGATTCTCTCTAGGATGTGGATTCTATCATAACAAGTTTTGCACGGTTTATCAACAGGATTATTCAAGGTAGGCAATAACGTAAACAGGTTGTGCACAAGGAAACTCGTGGCATGGCCACGAGTTTCCCATATATTTCCTTATAAAAATCTTATCTTCCGAATTGAAATTCTTCATAGTGGAAACCCAAAACATGAAGAGAGCTGGATTGTAGATTTTTCTTAAGGCTTTCACGCATGGGTTTGGGGCCGCAAAAGAAGATATCCACAGGGTTTTCAAGGGATATCGTTTCTTTGATCATATCAATGGTCAAAAACCCTTGCTTCGTATCGTCAATGAGATGGATGCGGAGATTGTCTTTTTTGAGAGCTCTCATTTCATCCAGATAGACGCCTTCTTCTTCGCCGTGATAACAGTAAAAGAAGTCGATGAAGACGTTTTCTGGAATGTTCGATTGATAAAAACTTCTAAAGGGGGTGACACCGATGCCTCCGGCGATCCATATTTGATTCTTGCTGCCTTTTGTATAGTCGAACGTGCCATGGGATGCTGTGAGAACAAGTTCGTGACCGGTTTCGAGAGAATTTATTAAGGTCGCGGTATGGTCACCAAGGTTTTTGATTGTAAATTGAATGGTTCCTTTGGATGTTTCGTCTGTTGCGGGGGAACTGCTTATGGTGAAAGGGTGGGAGGGAAAATAAAATGGTTTTTGTGATGGGGTCTTTCGGTTGGGAAGAACCTTTAGAAAAGTAAATTGTCCCGGTTGAAAGGGAATTCCTTTACTTGTTGTCTTGCCGGTAATCTCAAGGGTTCCTTTGGAAACAGTTTGAAGGTTTGTTATTGTGTAGCGGAAGGGAAAGGCGATATTCTCATAAAGGAAAAGACTGTAGATAGCGGATAGAATCCCTATAAGGTTCATGATATTTAGCCAAACACCGAAGGTCTCAAAATTGAAAGAACCATAGACGGAGGATCCGTAATAGTGTATCAGGCCAATGATATAGGGGATGATCATAATTTTGTGGATAGTTTTCCATTTCTGATAGTCCCATTTTTTTACCAGCAGAGCAATTAAAATCAGAGCAACGAATAGAATAAGGCTAGGTATGCCTAAGTGAACAAAAAGGTGTTCTCCTTCCAAACCTGGGGTCATGCCTGGGGTTCTGCCTGGGGTCATGCCAGGAGTCCTACCGGTTCCCATGTGACGGCCTAAATTCAGGGTGATGAGGTGTGTTATAACAAGGGAAACGGAAGTTATGGTCAGCCATTTATGAACGGTATAGCTTTTATCGAGACCGTTGAAAAGGGTGTCGAGCATGGGATGGCGTGTCGAAATAAAGAACGCGCAAGAGAATCCGACGAGGGCGAGAGCGGCGAACAGTTGGGAGAGTTCTGTTAGAAAAGAGACTTCCTTGAGAGCGGGTGTGGCAAGCCAGCATAAAATTGTGAAAACGGCAAAAAAGCCTAAAACAGGATATCCTTTTTTCAAAAGGCCACTTCCTTTCTTTGCGATTGGATTATGTTAGAGCATAACCATAATAATAGATGAATATCAACTGAAGATCAAATATGAATCACAATTTAACCTTGGTAGGAGCCTTGACATATGATTTTTGAATGGAGTATAATTTGTTAATAGCAAGAGGCTACTGATCTCTATGTTTAATTTGTTGGATAACTTGAGTTCAGGGAGGTGTAACATGAAAAGGACATATCAGCCTAAAAATAGAAGACATAAACGTGTGCATGGTTTTTTGGCTAGAATGAGTTCTCCGGGCGGCCGTAAGGTTCTGAAAAGACGTCGCCTGAAAGGACGTCGACGTCTTACGGTTGTTTGATGTATGCTGAAAAGACAACTTCGGCTCCATAAAAAACAGGAGTATAAAAAAGTCTTTGCGAAGGGTTTCCGCTATGTTTCACCGTTAGTTGTCGTGTATCTGTGTGTGGACAAGTCCACCGGGCAATTCACGAACGGAAATAGTCAAATTGGATTCATTGCTTCCAAAAAGGTTGGCAACGCTGTCCAAAGAAACAGAGCAAAACGACTTATGCGAGAAGTTGTCCGTCTCAAGGTGCCTTCATTTATTCGGCCTTGTTTGATGATATGTATTGCGCGGGCAGCGATTGTAAACGCAACCTATCGGGATGTCGAGAAAACCCTTTGGAATATTTGGAGAAGGGGAGGAATCGTGTGATGAGGGAGTATCCTTCCAAAATGGTTATTGCTGTAATCAGAGTTTATCAAAAGTTCATTTCGCCAATGAAACCGCCGAGTTGCCGTTTCTATCCCACATGTTCAGAGTATGCGATTCAAGCTGTTAGGAAGTACGGATTCGGCAAAGGTCTGTGGAAAGCGACCCGCCGAATTCTTAAGTGTCATCCTTTTCACCCTGGCGGTTATGATCCTGTTTGAGGAGGATAAATGTGAAGAAGAGAATTCTTAAACCCTATCAGATCGGGCTGGCGTCTCTGTTGACGCTGATGGTTTTTGTCGCGATTGTTTTTGCTTCGGAAGGGCCGGTCAATGAGGCTTTTGCGAGTACCCCTGTTTTGTTGGCAGAGCTTGAAGGTGAACCGGAGTTGCAAACAGAAACGGGGCAACAGGCGGAACCCGGGCAGCAAACGGACTTGGGACAACTGACGGAACCGGAACAACAGACGGGACCCGAACAACAGACGGAACCCGAACAACAGACGGAACCCGAACAACAGACGGAACCCGAACAGAAAAAACAGAACATGTTTATTGCAGGGATGAGTTATATCCTGGATGCCCTGAAAGCGTTCACAGAAGTATTGGGGTTTCCTTCTTATGCGATAGCTATTGTTATGTTTACCATTATTATTAAATTGCTGGTATTTCCGCTAAACTGGAAACAACAAGTCTCAATGCGAAAAATGGCTGAAGTGCAGCCGATTCAAGCAAAGCTACAGAAAAAGTATGGTCACAACAAAGAGCTTTATAATCAGAAGATCATGGAACTCTATAAGCGTAGAAAAATCAATCCGGCTTCAGGATGTTTGCCTATGCTTATCCAGTTACCAATTATCTGGTGTTTCTATAGGATGTTGCTGTCTCATGATTATGGGTCGGGTCCTGCCGCAAAGTTTTTCTTTCAGCTTTATGAGTTAGGTCATAAAGGGGATCCCTCTCAAATACGTACCTATGTTTTGCCTGTTTTGGTTGGGGCAACGATGTTTTTGGTCATGAAGATTACTTCGATGACACAGTCTCCAAAAAAGACTGTGGTGACGAATTCAAAAGGAAAGTCCAAAGAAGTTGAAGCGCCGGCAAACCCAATGATGGGAACCATGAAATACATGAATATCTTCATGTCAATCTTCTTCGTTTTTATCATGTTTGGGCTACCTTCCGGTATGGCTTTGTATTTTCTCACATACAACTTGGCCCAGCTATTGCAGACAGTTCTGACAAACAAGTATCTGGACGCGCAGAAAAAGAAAAAGGCTGCTTTGAAGGATGCTGAGGCTGTCGAAGACATGGCAACTTGATGAAACACTAAGGACGGAATAAGGTTTGGTGGGGGGTATGTTTTGATGAAGACTGTTGAAAAGATTGCCTCAACAGTAGAAAATGCTATTGAGAGCGGATTGCTGGAACTAGGAATTAATCGGGAACAAGCAAAAATCGAGGTTCTCGAAGAAGAAGGCCGCAGAGGGTTTCTGGGTCTTTTCGGCATGAAGATGGCACGTGTTAGGATTTCCACTTTGGAAAGTATACGAGACAGCATAGCGTCTGCGGAAGGAGACCGACACAAAAGCGGGAGTGAAGAAGCCGTAGGGGATTTGGCGTGCAAGTTTCTTCAGGAACTCATTGAGGCAATGGATATAAAGGCGTCTTTCGAGGTTGTTAAAAATGAGGATCAGCATGCAGTGAACATTTCCGGGGAAGAGCTGGGGATGCTCATAGGGCGGCGTGGCGACACACTGGAGGCGATTCAATATCTTACGAATTTAGCGATATCCAAGATGATGAATGAACGAAAGCGTGTCATTGTCGATATAGAAGGATATCGCAAACGGCGAGAAGAGACGTTGTCTAGGTTGGCGAACAAGTTAGCGGATAAGGCGCGAAAAACAGGTAGCCGTGTCGTTCTTGAGCCCATGAGCCCCCAAGAACGTCGGATGATCCATGTGGCTTTGCAGGAGGATGCGACGGTGTCAACTTACAGTGAAGGCCAGGAACCGAATCGGCGTGTGGTTATTTCGCCGAAACGCGCGAAGATTTGAGACGATATGGAAGCGTTTGATGAGACGATTATCGCATTGGCGACGCCCCCGGGTGAGGCGGCGTTGCATTTGATTCGTATGAGTGGCAATCAAGCGGAAGAGATTATCGAGCGGTGTTTTCAGACACGTTCCACGGCATGGATGCGGGGGGACGTGTCTGTTTTGTGTTTAGGCTGGTTCTGCGACGGAGAGAAAAAGATTGATCAGGTTTTGGTAACGAGAATGAGGGCCCCCGGATCTTTCACCGGGGAGACTGTTGTAGAGATTAATTGTCATGGTGGTATGGTTGTTGTCAAAAGGGTTCTGGAAACCTGTTGTCGATGTGGCGCACGACTCGCGCTACCGGGAGAATTCAGCAAACGGGCTTTTTTAAACGGCAAATTAGATTTGGTTCAAGCAGAGGCGATCATTGATCTCATCAACTCGAAAAATGAGCTTTCCGCTGATTTGGCGCTTGCTCAGCTGGATGGTATCGTATCTGAGACGGTCACTGCGCTGAGGGAAAAGCTTAAAGATATCCTGACTTCAATTGAGGCAAATATTGATTTCCCGGAAGAGGATGTGGATCTTCTTCAGACAGAAGCTCTGAGACAAGATCTCCTTCATATCCGTGATGCTATGGCGGAAACGCTGCGTGGAAGCAAAACAGGCAAAATCATTCGAGAAGGGATTAGGACAATACTTGTCGGAGCCCCCAATGTAGGCAAATCGAGTCTTCTCAACGCGTTGTTGGGTGAAGAACGCGCTATCGTTACCGACATTCCGGGGACGACACGAGATGAAATCCATGAATCTGCGAACCTCGGGGGGTTGCTGCTGCATTTGATCGATACGGCGGGATTGAGGGAAAGCGAGAATCCAATAGAAATTCTTGGTATTGAAAGAACCATGAAGGCTTTAGAGCAAGCGGATGTGGTTTTGTATATGGTTGACGCGAGTTTGGGAACCGAACAAGAAAACGGGCCAGGTAGGGTTGTAACAAGGGAATCGGTTAGAGCAAGAGAATCGGTTAAAGCAAGGGAATCGGTTAGAGCAAGGGAATCGGTTACAGTAAGGGAATCGGTTACAGCAAGGGAAAAGGTTACAGTAAGTGATATGGTTACAGTAAGGGATATGGTTACAGTAAGGGAATTCGAGATACTGAAAAAGTATGCGGAAAAAACCATTATCTTAATGAATAAGTTTGATCTTGTAGAAGCAGACAAAGAGAAGGATTTCGAAGAGATTGGGATACCTTTTTCCGTAAAAGAGAGGATTGGATTTGAGAAATTAGAGACGGAATTAAGAAAACGATTTATAGAGCAATTTGATATGTATAGACAGCCATTTTTGGCGAATACACGCCAGATTGAGGCTGTCCGAAGCGGGCTTCTTTATGTGGATAACGCGTTGACGGCTCTTGATGAAGGCGTTCCTGTTGACCTTGTTTCCATCGATGTTTTAAGAGCGCTAGAAGAAGTTTCGCTTGTTACGGGGCATGTGGTAAGGGAGGATGTGGTGGAAAGCATATTCGCGAGATTTTGTATTGGGAAATGAGTAGCAGGAGATCAAGGGGCGCAGGGGTTCTTAGTACCTTACAGACGCGAAGCGTCAATAAAAAACAAGAAAATCCACATTCTGAATCCTGAATACTGAATCCTGAATACTTGCGGTCGAAGACCGCATTAGACAAGGCGTTCTGAGACAAGCCGTTCAAAAGGCATGAAGATATCGGCAATCAGTTTGGTGCCAAAAGAGTTGAGAGAGATGGTATAGCTAACACCGTTTAAGCGCAAATCGTTTTCGAAAGCGTAAACGCCAAGTTTATCATAGGCGTATGGAAGGTTTTCCAATTTTTCGCTGAATCTGGCGTATAAGCACCCTCCTACCCGGATTGAGTCTTCATATTGATAAGGGTCGTCTGGTTCTATTTCCTGGGATACTTGAATCATGATACTTTTACTTGTCTTTGTGAATCCGTCGGCGTCTCTTTCTGCTCGCGAATAGGTAATGACGGGTCCGACTGTTGTTGCGCCTTTATTCTGGATAAAGACACACATCTGGTTGAAAATCTGATTTTCATTGTTGAGTTCCTTGGGGGAGATTTCTCTGATTAAAACGTTGTTGAGCTTCAAGGTTCTGTTGATACTGACCTTAACCTTTTCTTTTTTGGGTTGAGGTTCCCAGATTTGAATCGACATGATATGTCACCTTCCTAAAATAAAATATTTAAACTTGTGGACAACCATAATGATATCCTTTGTAAAATGGTTTGTGTAGATGACGATTGTCATTATATAAATGACAAATGTCACGATTTTGTACTACATATGTGGTCTCTCATGTCATGATGATCGTTTTGTTGCCGTCACTTGCACTATGTGATTTGGCGTTGTATTCTAGGAGAAGAAGGAAACTATCTGCAGAAAAGCAGAGGCAGAAGCAGAGGTTATGTATGGCTGATGAACCGCTGACGGGGCGCTGTCAGGGCACTGTCGGAACACCGTTGGAACTCTGTCGGAGCCCTGTCGGAGCCCTGTCGGAGCCCTGTCGGAGAGCTGTCGGAACTCTGGTGGAGCGCTGTCGGAACTCTGTCGGAACCCTGTTGGGGTTCTGTCGGAACCCTGTCGGGGTTCTGTCGGAACCCTGTCGGGGTTCTGTCGGAACTTTGTCAGAGAGCTGTCGGAATCCTGAAGGATTGATGTGGGAAAAGAAGTTTATTTGAAAAGGAAGTGGGTCTCAAGTGTACATATACTCTGCTGGAAGTTTTGACGTTATCGTCATTGGTGCCGGGCACGCTGGTTGTGAGGCAGCGCTTGCGTCAGCCCGGATGGGGCATAGCACGTTACTCTTAACGATGAGCTGGGACCGAGTGGCTTTTATGTATTGCAATCCGTCATTGGGAGGCCCAGCGAAGGGAAATGTCGTGCGGGAGATTGATGCATTGGGCGGACAAATGGCTATTGTTGCGGACAAAACCTCATTACAAGCCAGGAAACTGAATACAGGAAAGGGACCGGCAGTACAAGCGATACGCATTCAAAGTGATAAGAATGCCTATCAGAAAACGATGAAGATGGTTATTGCCCAGGAAGAAAATATTGTCATTCGACAGGCGATTGTTCATAGCCTGCATTTAGAAGAACACGGTGTTCGCGGTGTGATAACAACATCGGGGGCATTATATAGAGGAGAGGCAGTCGTTTTAACGGGTGGGACTTTTTTGCGTGGAAGAATAATCCTTGGAGATATCGTCTATGATGGAGGCCCCGCCGGTGAAATGGCAGCGACTGATTTACCAAAACAGTTGTCAGAGATGGGTATTGCCATGAGGCGGTTTAAAACAGGAACGCCCCCACGCATTCTCAGAAGTGATGTAAATTATGATGCATTTATGGTGCAAACAGGTGATGATGTGCCAAGGCGGTTTTCGTTTTTGCCGGTGGAGAGTATGTTTTGGGGTCGAGACACCTTGAAACAGAGACCTTGTTATCTCGGGTATACAACGGAGAAGACTCATGAGATAATTCGTGAAAATCTGCATAGAGCGCCAATGTTTACTGGTGTCGTAGAAGGTGTTGGCGCACGTTATTGCCCCTCAATTGAAGATAAAGTCGTCCGCTTTGCACAAAGAAAAAGCCATCAGATTTTCCTTGAACCGGAAGGGTATGATTTGCCGGAACTATATGTAGCGGGGCTATCCACAAGTCTGCCGGAAGAAATACAAGTTGAGATCTTGAAGAGCATTCCAGGCTTGGAGCAAGCACAATTGCTCAAGCCCGGATATGCGATCGAATACGATTGTATTGGGCCTTCTCAACTAAGCTTAGCTTTGGAGCTCAAAGACTGGCCCGGGCTGTTTTCAGCCGGCCAGGTCAATGGGACGTCCGGTTATGAGGAAGCTGCGGGACAGGGAATAATCGCAGGAATTAACGCGGCACTAAAAGTCGAAGGGAAACCTCCATTTATCCTTAACAGATACGAAGCATACCTAGGGTTGCTCATTGATGATTTGGTAAATCGGGAGATCATGGAACCCTATCGATTGCTTACATCGCGAGCGGAGTACCGCTTATCCTTACGCAGTGATAACGCGGACATACGATTGACAGAAAGGGGTCGGAAACTCGGACTGGTTAAGGAGGAAAGATGGGTCCGGTTTCAGAAAAAGACAGAGGGGCTTGAGAAGATAGAGGAGCTATGGCATAACACGGTGTTTTCTCCGAAAGATGAAAGAGTGGCCGAGATAATGGCAGGGGTAAGAAGCACCGCCTTGCGTAGCGGACTTAGGATGACAGAGCTGCTTAAAAGGCCGGAGATGACACCTAAGGAAGCCCAAAAGCTTACAAAGCATATCGCCGGAGATACTGCCGACGGATGTGCAGAACAAGAAAGAGAAATCATCGAAGAGGCGTACTGCAGAATAAAATATCAAGGATATATTAAGTTGCAGGAGGAAGAGATCAATCGTTGTAAACGCATGCAAAACAAACAATTGCCACACGACCTTCCCTATGATGAAATATATGGATTGGCTAATGAGGCAAAAGCCAGACTCAAGGAGGTTCGACCTATGGACATTGGACAGGCGATGAGAATCAGCGGAGTTAATCCGGCAGACATCTCTGTGTTGCTGATCTATTTGGAACAAGAGAGACGCAGATTGCCTTCTGAATAAGCGGTATAAAACAGAATATCCAGCAAAAAACAAAGTTTTGGAAAGACTAGAGGATAAATATCACCGAGATCCTTGCGAATTTTGACAAAACGCTTCCATTTTATCATGAAATTTGTTACTATGAAATGGAAAAGGGGTTCACATGAAAGAAGGGGTTTTTTTGAACAACATTATTGCCATTGCAAATCAAAAAGGTGGCGTGGCAAAAACGACAAGCGCTGTGAACTTAAGCGCAAGCCTCGCTGAGAAAGGATGCTCTGTCCTTTTGATTGACCTTGATCCACAGGGCAACGCGACCACAGGATCCGGAATCGCTAAGCAGAAATTGACGAAGTGCATTTATGATTGCCTGATTAACAACACGCCCGTTCAAGATGTCATTGTTGATTCCGGACTTCCAAACTTCTGGGTAGCACCGGCACGCATCGAGCTTGCAGGGGCTGAGATCGAGCTGGTTGCTGAAATCAACAGGGAGGGAAGACTCGCTTCCACGCTCTATCCTATTGCCGATTCATACGACTTCATCATCATTGATTGCCCACCTTCACTAGGCCTTCTAACATTAAATGCTCTATGTGCCGCTACCCATGTTTTGATTCCTATACAATGCGAGTTTTATGCTCTTCAGGGGGTAACACTCTTGTTGAAAACATTAGATCGCGTTCGCAGATCTATCAATCGGGAACTTGAAATCATGGGGGTTCTCCTAACGATGTTTGATGCCAGGACAAACTTATCTATTCAAGTTGTTGATGAGGTCAAGAATCATTTTAGAGACAAAGTGTTTAGGACGATCGTGCCTCGCAACATTCGATTGAGCGAAGCACCTAGTCACGGTGTGCCTATAATTATTTATGATCCGAAGTCACGCGGGGCGGACGTCTACCGCGAACTCGCGAAGGAGGTGCTTGAACGTGTCGAAGGTATTGCCTAAAAAGGGGCTTGGGAGAGGCCTTGGGGCCCTTATTAGTGATTCGGCTGTACCAATGAGAGAGATTCAGGAAATACCGCTGGCCGACCTTGATCCAAACCCGGGACAACCCCGAAAGGAGTTTGATGAAGAGAAGCTAAGAGAGCTTGCGCATTCGATCAGCGAACACGGACTGCTTCAACCCATACTCGTTTATCCTAATGGCATGCGATACTACATTATTGCCGGAGAACGCAGATTCAGGGCGGCGCAAATTGCGGGACTTGAGGACATCAGCTGCATCGTGCTCGATGAATGCGATAGCCAGAACATGACAGAGAAGGCGCTCATAGAGAACATCCAGCGCGACGACCTCTCTCCGGTAGATGAGGGTATGGCATATGCAAGATTAATTGATGACTATGGATTGACACAGGAAGAAATAGCAAATCGTGTTAGCAAAAGCAGATCAACGATCACGAACCTCCTCAGGGTTGTGCAAATGCCAGAAGAGATCCTAAAAATGATCAGCAACGAGTTTATATCCCTTGGCCACGCAAAAGTTTTGCTTAGCATGGAGGATGTCGATGAACAGATACTCATGGCACGACGTATCATCAGGGAGGGGCTGTCTGTGAGAAGGCTGGAAGAGATGATCAAAATGCGATTTAGAGAGCCTGCCCCTATTATCACAAAAAAAGTTACACCGGTTAAAGAATACAACTATTTGAATGACCTTGAAGCGCAATTGTGTTCTCGTTTTCAGACTAAAGTTAAGCTTAAAGGCACAGCAACAAAAGGGAAAATCGAAATCGAGTATTTCACGAGAGAAGACCTTGAGAGACTCATGGATGGATGGAGCCTCTCTGTATGAAATAATAAAACTAACGCGGGCTCTGCCCGCAAGTATCCAGTATCCAGTATCCAGTATTCAGGATTCAGAATGTGGATTTTCTTGTTTTTTATTGATGTTGTTGCAACCTAAGCGACTAATGTGGTCTTCGACCGCAAGTATTCAGGGTTCAGCATTCAGGATTCAGCATTCAGGATTCAGTATTCAGGATTCAGAATGTGGACCTCTTGTTTTTTATTGACGCTTCGCGTCTGTAAGGTACTAGAGATAATAGGTAGGGGTATCTGGTTCCACGTGGAACCAGATGATAGAAATTCGACCGAACCTGATGATCCAGGATTCGGTCTTTTACATATTCAGAGACTCAATGAGATGCAAAGGTCGTTCCACGTGGAACGAAAGAATTGTAGGTTAGAAACACTCAGGGAAAACAGACGCCGCGGGAAGATAGAAAAACGCCAGGCAAGGCCTTCAGTATCCCGTGTTGAGGAAACAGATTAGTCACTTAGTCCCTTACGGACGCGAAGCGTCAAAAAAGAACAAGATAATCAAGCTACGAGGTGAGCCAACTCAGAGACTTTGGCTCCAAGGAACTGGTTGATTGCGGTGGTTAATAATCGACCCCTATCCGTGAGCATGTATCTGTGTTGATGGGGGGGTTTCCTGATTATCCCGTGTTCTCTCAATAAGCGAAGATGGCGGCTGATCCGTGCGGACAAACTTTTTCTCGAAAGTCCATTGGCCCATGCCTTGGTACCGAGTGCCGCCTGCAATTGTTTGTTTGTAATGGCATCAACATTATATTTGGGATCTGCCACAGCCTGCAGCAACGCCAGATCCTTACCGGTAACATCGAGTCCGCGAAATCTCTTGCCATTAACCTTCAGCGGATGAGTTACTGTGGACAGGATATCTCCAACCGAAGCATCCTCCTCCAGTGTTGCAATCTGTTCTGTGAGGTTCTTGATTCTTGAGCAGGGATCGGTTGAGGAATGCCGATATTATCTGATTCTGTCAAAGGATCTCGGGTATTATGATGTCACTGAGGAAGCTTCTCTTCTGGGTGAAGTTAGTAAGTTGCTGGAAGCATACACTCGAAGTATCCTGAACCATTCTGACTCCTGACTCCTGACTCCTGACTCCTGGATACTTGCGGGCGTAGCCCGCGTTAGGTTGCAACAACATCAATAAAAAAGACGAGATCCACATTCTGAATCCTGAATCCTGAATACTGGATACTTGCGGTCGAAGACCGCATTAGAATACCGGAGACGCATCTTTCGATTGCTTTTTTGTTATGGGAGACGGAATACAGGGGGTTTGGGTGAGCATGGTGTCGGCGTGAAGTGATATTCCACAGGGTTTTAGCCTCAGAATCTCCGTGGAGTTGGTTATAATGTAACCATCCCTCATGTGGTTTTGATCCTCGGAACATTTTGAGGCGATATGAGGCTCGTGCTGGATACAAAATATTGGCGATATGATGACTGGTTGAAATGCCCTGCCGGGAAATTTTCGACGACGCAAATGTACAATCATGGGTGGAATGTCGACATGCGAACCACAATGGTATTTGCATGTTAAACAGCATGATAAAATGCATGAAGATAAACTATGAGTAGATTGAAAAACAGCATTCGGAATCTTCTATTCACCATTCAGCATGAAGAAGGGTTCGGAACACGTAGCAAAAGAACGGCGTTTTCCTCCTGGCTTTAGCCGCCTTGGCAGAAGTCGTGCTGTCCAAATAGAATGGATCACAATCGCGGGGTTCCCTCCTTTGCGACAACGAAATGAAGAAGAATAGACATCTAGGACGCCGTCGCGTCAAAATAAATTTAGTACCTTATAGACGCGAAGCGTCAATAAAAAACAAGAAAAGCCACATTCTGAATTCTGAATCCTGAATACTGGATACTTGCGGGCAGAGCCCGCGTTAGTGGATGACAAGGATTTCGACATGATGACAGGAAGAGCCGACGACAGATGATCCTTCAGTGGGATATACGCGGGTCTGCCAGCCCAAGTATCACCAGAGGCTTAGGCTGGGAGGGCCTGAAGACGCAGCGTGTCGTGCCGGTATCCGTCAGTCGTGCTGATATCCTTCAGTCGTGCCGGTATCCTTCAGTCGTGCTGATATCCTTCAGTCGTGCCGACATCCTTCAGTCGTGCCGACATCCTTCAGCCATGCTGATATCCTTCAGCAATGGGTCATAATGACCCAATCCATAAGCCGGAATCCAGAGCGTAGAAGTGAGGAGCCAAACAGCAGAAACCCAGATCTGCAACAGAGCCTAGGATCCGGAACGCATAAGACAATAAAGTGTGGATGCCGACAAATCCTGTTCAAGGAAACGGTTGCATTTGACCAAGGGTTCCACGTGGAACATGATTTGACCTTCTCGCTTCGTGTTTGTTTATCAGATCCCCTGGATTTAAGAGTTGGACGCACCTCATGGTTTTGGAGTCGTGCATTCTGTTTCTGGCTTTTGTGTGCGGCACGCTATGTGTTTTGCCTGGGGCTGACGGAACAACATGAATATGTACGATTCATTTATGGCAAAACAGGGGCCCTGTCAACAGGGAGCTTTCGCGATACGGAATGATTCGGGAGATCTCTGAGAAGGATTTGTGAAGAGTTGGGCAAGGTGTGTGCCTGGCCGAGGCGTCGGCCTGCGGGTGATTCCCCGTTGTGCCGCCTTGCAAGCGAAGCTTGCCTGAGACAGCAGCGTGCGGAAGGCTTATGGGCGATATATCTGGTAATATGGAATGGATTCAAACATATCACATAGATAATCAGACAAGCGCCACACGAGGCTCAGCCTGGTTCCGCGTAAAACCAGGGTGTGCAAAGGACTGCTGGTATTGACCACGCCAGTCAGATGGATGTCGCCAACATAGGGCAATCGCCTTCTTCCCGCTGTGCCAGGCTGGAAAGAACCGAGAGAAAGCGTAATATAACCAACGGATTGGGCTTGTCCAAGGGTTGCATCAAGGGCGATCACAAAGGGGTTTGGGAAACGTTCGGCTATGGCTGACATCGTTGCTTCAAGATTATGGGCGTCAATCGGATTATCAAGTGTGCCAAGGATGCTAATGTTAGCCGGAGCTAAGGCATCAAGCTTTGTGCCGGTAAGGGGTCCAAGGGAATCGCCGGTAGACCGGTCGCTGCCAATGCAGAGCAGGATGTGCTGGCGATGTGTTTGGCTGGCGATAAGAACGCGCAGACGGCGCTGCAACCTGTGCATGCCAAGGATGTCTGTATAGTGTGCGCGGGATTGACTAAACGGCAGGGGTTGTGCAGGCTGATGGACGCTCAAATAACAACCCTCCTTCATGGGGCGTGGAAAGAATAATAACGGATTCTCAAGGATGAGACACACCGCAAGCATCTGTTGAGAGTGTTCCCAATTGTTGGATGTCTCATGCAGAGGATGAACAATTATACGTTAAAGCGAAAGTTGACAACATCCCCATCGCGCATGATGTAGTCTTTCCCTTCGAGTCGGAAGAGCCCTTTTTCGCGAGCGCCCTTTTCACCGTCATAAGAAATGTAATGATCAAATGTTATGACATCAGCCTTAATAAAGCCGCGTTCAATGTCTGAGTGGATTGTGCCGGCAGCTTGAGGGGCCCTGGTGTTCTTGCGAATGGTCCAAGCCTTGACTTCTTTAGGGCCCGCTGTAAAGAAAGTCATTAGTCCTAACAGATCGAAGGCTTTTTGGATGAGGCGGTCAAGATCGGTCTCCTGCGTGTTTATCCCTGCTAAATACTCGCGACGTTCCGACTCTGCGAAGGTTGCCAACTCCGATTCAAGGAGAGCGGAAATTGCGAGAGCCTCCGCGTTTTCAGATGTTGCGGCCGCATAGACTTCGTTGCAGTATTTGTTCCCGGAAGGATTATTCAGGTCTTTTTCCGAGATATTTGCCACATAGATGACCGGTTTCCACGATAAGAAGTCAAGGTGCTTTTTAAGGAGATCCACGTCATCTTGAGAGAATTCGGCTTCTGCGCATGCTTGGGAGGCCGTTTTGCCGTTGTAAAAGAATTCGCTTAGGGTATCAAGAAGCGCACTCTCGTGTTTCGAGGTTTTGTCGCCGCCTTTTACCATCCCGGAGAGCTTGGCTTTTCTTCGTTCCAGACTCTCTAAATCGGCAAGGATGAGCTCAAGGCGTATCGTTTCTATGTCGCGAGTTGGATTTACAGAAGCATTAATGTGGAAGACGTTGTTATCTTCAAAGCAACGGACCACATGGATTAACGCATCAGCATCGCGAATGTCTGATAAAAAGGGGTTTCCTCGAGAGCCCCCTTTTGAATCCGGGGATTTCGAATCATGATTCCCCAGACCGATGATGTCAACAAATTCGACTGAGGCAGGAACGATTTTTTCTGGGTGAACGATTTCTGCTAACGCCTGAAGTCGCGAATCAGGGACATTAACGATACCAAAATGAGTCTTTTTGGCTCCGTAAGAATGGGCGCTATCGTCTGTTTTGGTCATGGCATTGAAAAGCAGTGTCTTGCCAATATTGGGTAATCCGATAATTCCAAGATGTAGCGGCAAGGAAATCCCCCTCTTTCGTCCGGGTTGTGTTATATTGTGGCACGGATTCTATGTGTCAGGTGTTCCCGGCATGACGCTAAGTCTTATTTAGTCGCTTAGTCCCTTACGGACGCGAAGCGTCAAAAAAGAACAAGAAAATCCACCATTCTGAATACTGAATCCTGGATACTGAATACTTGCGGGCAGAGCCCGCGTTAGGTTGCAACAACATCAATAAAGAATAAGAAAATCCACATTCTGAATCCTGAATCCTGAATCCTGAATCCTGAATCCTGAATCCTGAATCCTGGATACTTGCGGTTGAAGACCGCATTAGAGAATTAGATTTCGACGCTGTTGATTGTTGGCACGGTATCAAAAGGATTGAGGAAGATGTTGCCGAAGAAAACATTAATGAGTTTGATACTAGGTTGGTAAATTTTCATAAGTATGGGGTATGCGTGAGAGCTTTTTGCGGCAGTATTAAAGCCGGCGTTGAAATCCCAAAAGGGCTCTGTTAAGCCACAGAATAAAGCAATAAAAAGTATGATACATACGCTACTGATAAAGAGACCCGCACCTCTGTCAAGGAACCTCAAAAGCTTAATTTTGAGCAAAGGTCTCAAGACGATATTAATTAGGATCGTCGCAACAAGATAGATGATAAACACAATGGCAAGAAAAGAGATGACTTTCAAGACATAAGACGTTATTGTGTTCTGGATAAGGGGCTCGGCAACAAGGTTGCTGACTGCCGGCGAGACTCTCTGGCGCAGGTCGAACAAGGAGTCAAGAAGCATAAGAAAAGGAGCATGCAAAAATACAGCAGCAAGTATGGCAATAATCTTCGCGCCCATAGATGTAATGGATATAACAAGACCACGAGAGTATCCGTTAATACAAACAAAGCCAATAAGTAAAATTATGACTGCATCAAATAGGTATGCGGAGAGCACGAGATCACCTCATAAGAGCCAGAGTTCTAATCGTGGGAACATATCGCGTTTTGGTCCGATAGAGAACCGGGACAATGGGGTCCGCTGTTCCCCACTAATACATATTGTATAGGTATTCAAAAACAGTGTCAACAGAGAAGAAATTGTAAGTGCCTGTGGTCATCAAAGACTATGTTATGGTGTGTATTGTCATGTATAATTTCATGCACAAGAACATGTGCTTTGAGGGTTAAAAAACTCAGGTTGGTGCTTAAAAAAAGCATCGGCCTGATGATTTTTGGGAAGCAGTCATTTTTCATTTTTTGCGGGAAGTTTATGATTGTTGTTGCCTGTTTTTTGGCGGAGAGGGTGGGATTCGAACCCACGACACAGTTTCCCATGTACCCGCTTTCCAGGCGAGCGCCTTCGACCAACTCAGCCACCTCTCCAAGTGTTTTGGTCATACAACATTATACTGAATCAGAACATGTACGTCAAATGCCGGCATACCATTAAGCCATTATTTTTCTGAGCCGTTGCTCATCTTGAGTTTTTGTATATGGTGAAAATGAATGCCTATATGCCCGATCGCAAGAATGACAGAGGCGATAATGAGCCAAAGCAAACGTCCGTATATGCCAAGCAGCAAAAACGCCAAAACAGGTAAGGTTGCCCCAGGGGCCGGAATGCCAAGGAATGGGCGTTAAAAATCGCGCAACGTCCCGCCACCGCGAAAATATCGGATCCAGTGGAGCTCGTACAGTATCATGAGAAGAAAGGCAAGGACAAACCACATAGTCCAGGGCTCCAATCCGTGGGGGTTCGTGTCATTGAAAAACAATATGGTTACCGTACAAAGAACCTGGCCGCAGCGTTCAAAGACAAGAAGTATCCTATTCTCCCCTGATGGGTCATATCCCCGGGGCTTGCGTCGAGCCCACATGATATTTGGAATTTGGAGCATCAGCATGAAAATCAATCCGACATAGGAAAACCCGAAATGTCCCATAGTATTACCTCCATGAATATATTACCACATTCAAATCACTTTGTGACCCTTTGTGGACATAGATGTCATGGTAACATGGTGTGGTGACAATTGACATGGAGGTCGGGGAACATGCTATAATTGTTATAACTTCATGGTGCCCCATATCAATATGAAGGCCCGTACAGCTTCAAACCGGATAGAGTCCGACAAGGCGCAGATACGACCGAAGGACAGGCAAACCGGAGGGGCCCGCAGCCTGAAAGGAGATGTGTGAGACATGTCCCAAGCTTACAAATTCACAGCGGTTATTCAGAAGGTCCCTAATTTGGACGGTGCCTATGTTGCGGTTCCATATGATCTGAAAAAAGAATTTGGGAAAGGGCGCCTCAAGGTGCATGCCAGTTTTGATGGCGAACCCTATGATGGGAGTATTGTCAATATGGGTATCAAAAACCCGGATGGAACGATTTGCTATATCTTGGGGATTCGCAAAGACATCCGCGCCAAAATCGGAAAGCAACCTGGAGATGTGGTTGAAGTCACATTCCAAGAGAATCAACCGGCGCAGCTATGATCGGTAGGGGCTTTGATCCCCTCCCCCGGCAGTGTCTCTTCAATACTTGTGGATAAGGGTGAAACTCATGCTACAACAAAAATGGTTAGCCGTGGTTAACGAGAAGGCCAAAGGTAAAAAAGCAGGACAAGAGTGGCCGGAGATACTTAGAATTCTTATAGAACACGGTGTCCATGTTGAAACCCAATATACCCAAAAGGCCGGTGATGCTATAAACCTGACGAGGATGGGCCTCCAAAAAGGGTTCACCGGCATAATCGCCGTCGGCGGTGACGGGACGCTTAATGAAGCCGTCAATGGATTTTGGCGGGAGGATCGGCTCATTAATCCCGAAGCGAGATTGACTTATGTAAATCTTGGGTCGGGCGGGGACTTTGCCCGAATGATTAATGTCATAGACTTTGGAAAGGAAACACCTGAGCAGACCGGTCGGTCTACCCAGACCAACCGGTCTGCTCAGCCGCCCTCTCCAGCCGCGATTATTGCGAACAACCTCCTTAACGGCAACCTGGAAACGGTGGATATAGGACGGGTAACTTTTGAGGGAGAATCACGACAAAGCCGATATTTTGTCAACGCAGCAAACGTTGGTGTTGGCGCTGAAGCGGTGCGGCGGGTCAACAAGAAAGAAACCAAGCCTGGCGGCGGCCGTCTTTCATATATGCTCTCAGCCTTAGCCGCGGTTGTTACCTTCAGTCCCCAACCTTTGAGGGTTGTTGTCGACGGGGCCTGCAAAATTGATGAAGACTTATATGCGGTAATGGTCTGCAACGGACAGTATATAGGCGCCGGAATGATGATTGCCCCTGATGCCGATATCACAGACGGGTTGTTTGATATAGTGGCTATCCCCAAAATGCCGTTGTTCAAACTTCTGATGCGGTTTCCGAAGATCTATAAGGGAACCCATCTTGGTATTCAAGGGGTATCTTTGTGGCGGGGAACAGACGTTGAGATTACGGACTCGCGACCTGCCGTGTCTCATGAAAAACGGCCGCATGGAGCCGCTTCGAACAGAGGATTCAAGAGTCTCGTGGAGATTGACGGGGAGATTCTTGGGAGTTGTCCTGTTTCCTATACCCTTTTGCCAAAAGGGATGAAAATGTGGTTGCCTCGGTGCGGTGTTCCCCTCAACCCGTCAGACTCTTTGCTAAAGTAGCAAAAATCAGGCATATCACCATCCCCATACCCGTGGGTAAAACGATAGACACCAATGTCCACTTCAGGCTTTGGGTTTCCTTCTTTATGGTGAGACAAGTTGTCGAACAAGGCCAATGCATCAATGAGAATAGCATGACACAAACAGCGGTCGTCCAAGTCCAGCCGTTATCCACAAGCAATTGTTTAAGCACGGAGAGGTTATCCAGATCCATGATATTCCCTTGGGCCATATAAGCCATAATCATGATTGGGATGACAATTTCGTTGGCGGGAAACCCCAGAATAAAGGCTAACAGAATGACACCATCCATGCCCAGCAATCGGGCAAAAGGATCCAGAAAATTTGAACAGATGATGAGGAGAGAGGTATTCTCTATGGTCATGTTGGCCAATAACCAAATAATCAGTCCTGCCGGAGCAGCCACACAAACGGCTCTTCCAAGAACGAACAAGGTTCTGTCGAACACCGAGCGAACAAGGACTTTACCGAGTTGGGGTTTGCGGTAGGGAGGCAGCTCAAGCGTAAAAGAGGAAGGCGCTCCTTTCAGAACGGTTTTTGATAACAGCTTCGATGCCAGAAAGGTCATGCTTATGCCTAACACAATCATGCCGGTTAAAAGAACTGCAGAGAGCAGTGAATTGCGGAGAGCACCTATCCCGCTTGCGCCCATCTCTCCGGATCCGGCGATCACACCGATGAAAAACATAGACGCGATAGCGATCAAGGTGGGGAACCGGCCGTTACAGGGCACGAAATTGTTGGTTAGTATGGCGATCAAGCGTTCCCGCGGCGAGTCGATTATGCGGCAGCCAATCACGCCGGCGGCGTTACAGCCAAACCCCATACACATAGTCAAAGCCTGTTTGCCGCAGGCGGAACATTTTTTAAACCATTTATCCAGATTAAACGCGATTCGTGGCAGGAAGCCGGCGTCCTCCAATAAGGTGAATAACGGAAAGAATATGGCCATGGGAGGTAGCATCACCGAGATCACCCAAGCCAGCACGCGATAAACCCCTAATACCAACATATCGGACAGAACCACTGGGGCATGAATCCATTGCAAGAAGAAGAACAAGCGATCCTCCAGCCAAAATAAAAAGGTGCTGATGACTTGAGAAGGATAATTAGCACCGACGATGGTTAGCCAGAATATCCCTAACAGAGCCAGAATCATGATGGGAAACGCTGTTCGATTTCCAAGAAGAAGGTCGTCGATTCTCGAGTTCAAAGGCCGAAGAAGATTGGAAGGGTTGTTGTGTGTGTCTGTAATCATAAAGGCGTCTAAGCAGAGGCTTTCCGCGGCTTTAACGATAGAGCAGACAATATCGTCTGTGAATTCCTGATCGGAAGAAAACCTGTTTTGCAACAGCATAAGCGCAACCCAACGGCTGCTCATCCTGCCATAACTGCAGCTTTGAGGGTCTTTGCAGAGAAGCTCAGCGAAGGGTTCCAAAGCAGACAGAGCGGATTCAATATAGTCTGGGTAATCAATTTTGTAGGGTCGGCGCGAGTCGTCTGTCGCTTCAGAGTCGTCGGCGTTGCTTGTCACAAGATTCCCGGAAAGAAGACCAACGGTATCCATTAAGGTGTCAAGGCCCTCCCGGTTTCTCGCCGTGGTGCCGATAACGGGAACCCCAAGTTTTGCAGACAGAGCCGTCAGATTGATGTTGATATTTTTCTTTTTTGCCTCATCCATGAGGTTGACACAAACGATGACGCGATCTGTGATTTCTAGAGTTTGGAGGACAAGATTCAAACCACGCTCCATACAAGCTGCGTCGCATACGACCACAACTGCGTCAGCACCGCCGAAACAGATGAAATCCCGCGCCGCCTCTTCCTCCGCTGAACGCGTCAGCAAAGAATAGCAACCCGGCAGGTCGACAATAACATAGTCCTTCTGTTTGTGACTGCAGCGCCCTTGAGCGACAGTTACCGTTTTGCCCGGCCAGTTTCCCGTATGTTGACGCAACCCTGTTAACTCATTGAAGAGCGTACTTTTGCCCACGTTGGGATTCCCCGCTAACGCGATGACTTTATCAGAAGCACAGGTTTTCTTGACTAAAAAGTCCGTGTCACCGGCGTTTAAGCCTACGGATTGTCTGTTCAAGCCCAAAACGATGTCCTTTCTGCCCGGTATTCGGGGTTTGGAATCCCGCATTCAGCAGCCTTTGTGTTATACATAACATGCACACAGGAGGAATCCTCGGAGCGAAGAGCAATGACCGATCCTCGTATGTAGTAAGCGATGGGATCCCCTAGAGGGCTTTTTCTCAGGCAGGTTACGTTGGTTCCCTTGATGAGGCCAAGATCTTGCAGCCGACGACGCATACCCCCGGTGGATGCGATATCGATAACTGTTGCCTGGCTGCCCTGGGGAAGGTCTGCCAGGTTGCTGATCTGATACATATGATCACCTTCGTGTTTATTATTTGGTGACGACAAAAAAACCTTATACTAACTTATGCTGAGCCGTTCTAAAAAGATCCTCATGAGATAACAATATCGTCAATTAATTAGCATGAAAACCCCCGCAAGCCGCGGAAGGCTTGCGGGGGTGGAACTCAGTGAAACGGAGCAACCTGACCGAGATCGGATTGCGGCGTTACCTTTCTGCGGCTATGGCATCGGCTTTTCTCATATGAACCGTGCCCCAAGGATGATGAGGCGGTGCGTAAATCGTGTACAGGCTCAGAGGCGTGTTCCCTGTATTAATAATGTTATGCCATGTTCCGGCAGGCACAAATATTCCGCAATTGCATCCGATGAGCTGACGGCAGCTTAAATCGTCTTTGTCTTCGCCTATCAAGATCATGCCTTGACCTCCGGCGACACAGAAAAATTGGTCTGTATCCGGATGCACCTCAAGACCTATTTCATCGCAGACCGGAATGCACATTAGCGTTGTTTGGAGATGAGATCCTGTCCACAAAGCTGTGCGATAGTTGTGGTTTTGCAGCGAGGCCTGGTAAATATCAACACTAAAGGGACTCGGACCGTAATCCATCATGTTGATGGGGTAAGCGTAAGTATAGGGGTTATAGGGATCGCGGGGAGCATAGCAAGGAGGCTCATGGCAGAACGGTTCGTTGCTAGGTGGCTCGCTGCGTAGCTCGATACTGCGTGACTCGCTGCTAGGGGGCTCGCTGCTAGGTGGTTCGCTATTCGTCGGCTCGTAACACGGTGGTTCAGTTTGAGCTTTTTCAAAATCAGAACGCTCGTCAAGATTATACATTGTGTGTCCCCTTTCTCGTTTATGCCCAATTGCAATCAGAGGGCTAAGTGATAAACATTCTGGGATAAGTGGTGCGCGCATACTTCGTTAAGTAATGATACCACTTGTTTGTATCAATATATGATGGGATTTGTTCTAGGTTACAGTTTCGCCGGAATGATGTAATTTTTTATGAGGATCCGGGCGAAGTATTCGTATGACTTGAAACCCCGGGTGCGTTGACAGGGATCCTTCTATTTGCTATGATTCATTGTGATGTTTTATCGGGGCGTAGCGCAGTTTGGTAGCGCGCTTGGTTCGGGACCAAGAGGCCGCAGGTTCGAATCCTGTCGCCCCGACCAGCCGTATGTCAAGCCCACGCTAAAATGGGGCTTTTTTTACTGTCGATCGCTGAAAGAACCCAAGTTTCACAAGGGAAACTTGGGTTTTTTCCATTTTGAACCGAGAGGTTCTTATCTGAAGCGGTTCAGCTCATTGAAAATGACACATCATCCAATTCGATGGTCTGCGTGCTTGACGCTGAAACAGAGAACATGATGACAGCCTCTGTCGCGCCAGCCGGTGCTTGCGTTGTTATTCCGCGATAATACCCGAATAGTCTGTTGGCATCGTTGGCATCGTATGCGGCGGTATCAATTCTGAGAGCCTCCGATTCCGTACCCGGCGGCACAATAAAAGTCACCGTCGCAACGATATTGGCATCAGTCTCTTCGCTACGGGCATAAAAAGACAGTTCATAGAAGCTGCCTTCCTGGATAGATACAGTTTGATACAGCTCGGCTCCGTCTTCCATGCTTACGGCGGAAGCTCCGGTATGCACTTTACCCAACTGCGTGACTTCAGAAATCAGACCCGCTGTTTCTGTCTCCCACCCGACAGGGATGCCCAATAAGAACTCTTCCATGCCGCCCCCAATAAGCATTTCGCCTGACGATTGACACTCACATTCGCCTTCAGGCCCCTGAGGACCTTCAGGTCCTTCAGGCCCTTGGGGTCCTTCCGGCCCTTGAGGCCCTTGTGTGCCCTCTGAATCCAGTGTGTCCAAGAAACCCTTTAAACGTGAAACATAAATACCGCACAAGCCCACAATGACCAACATTACGGCATAACACACCACGAAATTCGTGCCAAACCCCACGCCGGCCAACAATGCGGGCTTCGAAATTTTATTGTTATGACTTTCCATTCCAGCCTCCTTCTTTCTTTCCGGACTCATATCCGGATACTCTTTCCCCAAATTCTCTTTGCGACAATGACAACTTTCACATGTGGCGCAGGGTTGAGAATTTTTTAGCAACAGATTTTTTTTGCTTCTTTCGAGCATTGATAATCTCCTTCCCATTAATTCCGTATCAATCAAGATATATTGCGAGGATGTTCCCCATCAACATCATTGTATGCTCGTCTTCCTGACTTGTTCCACACTATGCGACAAAAATATTCTCGGTTAACATTCTTATAAGGGATAACTAACGCGGGCTTCGCCCGCAAGTATCCAGTATTCAGTATTCAGAATGTGGATTTTCTTGTTTTTTATTGATGTTGTTGCAACCTAAGCGACTAAAAAGACGGGGGAACGCTTCCCCCGTCCATGCCGTCTTGTCCGTCCTGTGCGTCGCCAAGGTCTCTGTTACAGTCTTATCCCCGTCCCCTAATCATATTTATAGATCCCTTGTCCGGTCTTTCTTCCGAAATGGCCGGCCCGAACCAGCTGTACCAAGAGGGGACAAGGGCGATATTTGCTGTCGCAGGTTTCCTGATACAAGGTCTGCATCACCAGCAGCAGAGTATCCAACCCAACAAGATCCGCCAGAGCCAAGGGCCCGATGGGATGGTTGGCCCCCAGCATCATTCCGGTGTCAATGTCTTCAGCAGAGGCAATGCCTTCCGCGAAGACGAACATAGCCTCATTGATCATAGGAACCAGGATCCGGTTGACACAAAAGAGGGGGGCTTCCTTAACCGAAATGGTTTCTTTGCCGATCTTGGCGCCCATTTCCAAAGCGATCTGGAAGGTCTCATCAGAGGTATCATAGCCTCGTACCAGTTCCAGGAGCTTCATTACCGGTACCGGGTTGAAGAAGTGCGTACCAACGACTTTGTCGCACCGTTTTGTGACTGAGGCGATTTCAGTGATGCTCAAGCCGGAGGTGTTGGTGGCGAAAATACACGCCGGTTTACAGATTGCGTCAAGTTTGGTATAGAGATCCTTCTTGACCTCCATCTTTTCGAAAACAGCTTCAAACACCATATCAACATCTGCCAACTTCCCGTAATCGCATGTGGTTACAATGTTGCCAAGGATCTGATCAACGGTGGCTTGTTCCTTTTTTCCTTTGGCGACATCTTTAGCAAGCTGTTTGCTGATCTGTTGGTACCCCCGATTAACCGCTTCCTCGCTGATATCACAAAGGGTGACAGGGAATCCGGCGGTGGCCACAACTTGAGCAATCCCCAAGCCCATCAAGCCACTGCCAACAACACCAACGGATTTGATATGTTCCAACATAGAGTTCTCTCCTTACTGTTTTTTTGTTGCTACCCTCTTAATAATTAGCAAAGATAGGACGGCTTGTCAACCTATTTCGGAAACCTATTTCAGAAACCAATATCAGAATCCCAATCAGCCCGCATTGGTACCTTTCAGACGCGAAGCGTCAAAAAACAAGAAAATCCACATTCTGAATACTGAATACTGAATACTGAATACTTGCGGGCAAAGCCCGCGTTAGACCCCATCAGCACCCAGAGCGTCCGATTATGTAATTTTTTCCCGGTTTACGGGAGCGTTACGCTATCGTAGAATTGGAGGGTAGGTTATTAATCGATGTTGCGAGGGAATATGATTAAACGTGTCTGGAACGAATTCACAGAGAACAAATTCTATGTACTCTTCATCTTCAGCTTCCTGTTGCAACTCATGACTTATGGATATTCGTTGATCACAGCATTTTTCTTCAGCGAAGAGTTTACGTTTGCGCGTCTGATCGAATTTATCTTGATCCTTGTGGTTTTTTACGCGGCACAATCCATTTTTGCCGGGCTGTTGCGGGTCTACAGCGAGAAAAAAGCCCGGGTTTACCAGCGAAGCCTGCGCCGACGCTCGCTTGTAACGATATTGCATCTGCCCAGCGAAAAAATCATCGACAAAGGGATGCAGCTGATCAAAGAAATCGTCAGCGACGCGAACAATCAGCTCTATTCGATTGTGTCCGGGTATTTGACTACCGTTGTCAACATGATCGTAGGTTTGATTGTGTTGAGTGTTTCCCTTTCCCGGCAATCGATCTGGTTGTGTGTGCTGGCTCTCGGGATGATTGCCATCACCGTGCTGACCCATATACGGCTGCTGAAAAAGAAAGTGCGTCTCACCAAAGAATACATGACCCTTCACGCCGGCTACCGGGCGATGATCAGCGACACCCAAAACAACACGCTCACAATCAAAAAGCTGGGCGCGGAAGCCTATTTCGCGAAGAAACTGGACGCCGCTGCCCAGCCGGTGGATGCCAAAGGGCTGGAAAACACGGTTTATGACGTCCGTTGCAAATGGTTGTTTGATGTCTTCACATACGCGATTCTCTTTCTCATTCTCGGCAGCATCGCTCTGGAGTTGTACCGGGATCCCGGCTATGGGACCCTATTCTGGGTGGTATTTTATACCGGGATTTTTGCTCAACTCAAGGGGCAAATCTCCGCTGTGACCCAAAGTATCCAGAGCCTGGTGGATTTTCGCATATCCATGCAGCGCTATGACGACCTTATGGCTGAGTGCGACAGCGAGGAAGTCGCCCTGCTTCACAAAAAATGGCGCAACCTCACAGTCGAAAACCTCGATTTCACATACCAATCCAGCGGTCGGAGCATCCATGTGGAAACCTTTTATGTGGAACGCGGTGACCACATCTCCCTCACCGGTCCTTCCGGCAGTGGCAAAAGCACTTTTTTGTTGCTGCTCAGAGGCGAATTGGAATCCGCAAACGGCACCATATCCTACAACACATCAAAACGCACCAGGATCGTTCCTTATATCGAAGATTGTGTATTCATTAGTCAAGCTCTCAATCTGTTCAATGATACCTTGCGGAACAACCTGTGCCTTGGTCAGGAACACAGCGACGAGAAACTCTATGAACTCTTGAGCCGGGCGGGAATGGAAGCCTGGGCCCGGAGTTTGCCCCATAAGCTTGACACCATGATCTCTGAGAATGCCGCGAATCTCTCCGACGGGCAAAAAATGCGCATAAAAATCCTGAGGGGCATTGTCTGCGATCGGGAGATCTACATCATGGACGAGCCCTCTTCGAACTTGGATGCCGAATCCAACGAACGTATCATGAACCTGATCAACGACGATCTCGCGGACAAAACGGTTATTATCTCCACCCACGATCCCGCCCTTGTGAAGATTTGCAATAAGCATTATGTTACTGATGAAGCCGGAAATTTGACACTGTTTGTACCCACTTCGGATAGGGAGTGGCCTTTGACACTCATCTGAATCGTAACGGATCCAGATGTTTCGGCAGCATAACGCGCCCGGATGATAAAAACTCTATAGAAATATCAAAATACTTCCTATAGGCGTCGTTGGCCTCATAGGAAGTGTCTATAATAATCCAGCGGCCGTCGATAAAGGCCTCGTTCCAGACATGATTGCCTTTGTCGGCGGCAATTAATTCTTCAGTCCAAACTTCCTGGGCCGACGTGTCCAGAAGGTACCCTGTAACCAATTTTGTCGGCACATTAACGGCACGGAGCAAAGCGGCGGTAAGAGAGGCGTAGTCTATGCAGACACCTCTGCCGGAAGCCAAGGTTTCCAGCGCGGATTTCTCAACATAGATTCCGCTGTAGAGCGCGTCGTAATCATACTGAATGTTTTGAGAGACCCAGTCGTAGACGGTCTTGGCCTTATCATAATCCGAAGTAGCTCCTGAGGTAATAGACATGGCGTGTTGGATAAGCCTATCCTCGTCGCTTTCCACCTTTGCGGAAGGTTTGGTATATGGCGCCAGAGCCGCGATGTCAACAACGTTGGCGGCAAAAATCTCCCGGTTCTTTGTTAACGGAAGGGGTTCAATAAACACGGCGGAAGAATCACGAATCTCAATTTGCAGTGATTGTCCACAGATGTAACCGGCATAAGACGAATATCGCGCTGACCCGTAGTAGATTTCAACAGTATACAGTCCGTTGGGAACGTTGCGCAAAGAGATACGGACGTCGCGTCCTTCTTTTCTCTTGGTTTTGAATGTCTGCATCGGGATACTTTTGTGATCATCAGAGAGAAACAAGAGAATATATTTGAAATTATCGGATTTTGGAAGATCCCGCAGGAGAAGAGTCTTTCCGGAGATTAAGAACGTTGTCATTTCCTCAGGATCCTTATAAAGAGAAAAACGATCAGAATAATCGGCGGCGGTGTTTGCATGGATCCGCGAAGAGGCGACCCAAAGACCGGTGAACAGGAGAAGTATTATTAATGAAAAGATTCCCTTGTTCATGACTCGGTCCTCCTGACGAATCTCAAGTATCACAGTATCTTGACCTAAATTTCAGCGGACGGCGACAAGTATCAATAGTACCTTACAAACGCGAAGCGTCAATAAAAAACAAGAAAATCCACATTCTGAATCCTGAATCCTGGATCCTGAATACTTGCGGTCGAAGACCGCATTAGTGAGAGTATACGACAAAAACAATATGAAATCAACGATAAATAAATGACAATAAAACCTTTGGTTTCCGTTAGTAACTTAAAGACGCGAAGCATCAATAAAAACAAGAAAATCCACATTCTGAATACTGAATACTGAATACTGGATACTTGCGGGCAGAGCCCGCGTTAGGAAAGCTTATGACGTAACCTTTGAAGCGTTTGCTCCGTCTGTTTTCGTGTGGACAACCCTTTTGGATTAAATCGGTTATTCCAATTGACGGTCATAACCTCAAGATGTTCGATGAGAGCGACATCATCAATAAATAAAGAATCTATTTCTTCAAAATCTTTTAAAAGGGTGTTTAAAGGGGCGGTTTCTTGTGTTGAGAACGTTCCAGCCAGCATTCCGGCCATTTCTTCGCGGGATATAGCCGCGTGAGGCTTAAAGAGGTCGCCCGGAAACTTATCAAGCAGGCCCAATTTCCCGGCACGTTTAACGGCATCATAATAAGGTGCGTCTTCTGAGACGTCTGTGTAAGGAGCAACATCGCGGGATGAATACTCGGCATCTTCCGTTTTCTCTCCGGGGTTCTCCAACACGCCCAAAAGCATCCGGACGAACAGTTCTCTGGTAACAAATTTTCGATGGGTCAAGAAGAAATAACCGGACACGCCGACAAGGATAGGGAGAAGAGCTCCAAAAGCGGTGAGCCAGAGGCTAAGGGAGGGAGGCGTTTCCTCGAAAACCCAATCTCCGGTGTTGTTTCTGCCCCACAAACCGGACAGGGTACCGTCAGGCTCAATAACTTCGAAAGAGCCATCCGCTAAAGGGACAAGCTGGGAAAGGTCCGGATCACCGAAATAGATCCACCCGTCGTCGCCTCGCACCCATTGTCCCAGGACAGTTCCGTTGGGCGCGATGACTGTTAAGACGCTATCGGATTGTTCATATGAATAACCCGGAGGATAATCAACCGGAGGATCGGAAACAGGCGAATCCTTGCCAAAAACGAAAGAACGATCGTCTTCTAAGGAAGTCTCCTCTTCGAAAGGATTGTTTTCAGAGGGTTCCTCTTCAGAGGAAGAGACACTATTCTCGTCAATCGACGGATCTAAGTAATAAGCACGATAATGAGCTTCCAATTGACCCGCGGAAAAATCGGTGTATCCAATATCAGGTCTGAGTTCGTGAAAGCTCAACGGCGTACTGCCGCTGGACATCCAGCTTTTGAACGGAACCGGGAGAGGGATATTGCCTTGAGCGTGCCACTGAGCATAGGCGGCAAAGACGGCGTCCCAATCAATTTTTTGATTTTCATATAGTTTTTGCCAATGTATCGAAGTGCTTCGAACCACATTGCCGGGATCCAGATAATAACCAATGAAGCCGACGTCCACAAATCGGGTATATCCGGGATCCATATAATAGGCTCCGTAGTGGGATTCCAGCTGTCCTGCGGCAAAGTCTGCATAGCCGATAGCCGGTCTGACATCATGAAAACTCAAAGAAAAGGCGCCGCTGGAAATCCAGCCTTTTGTGGGACTGGGAAGAGGTAATCCTCCTCGCGAAACCCAGTCGGCATAGGCGGCTTCAACCGCGCCCCAATTAATCATCTCACCTTCCCGGAGTTCTTGCCAATAGAACGATGAACTCAAAACAAGGTCGTCGTGCAGATAATAGCCAATAAACCCCACGCCGATGTTGACGGCTGCAGGGGGCTTTTCATCTAAAGAGTTATCCTCCGGCGACCCCTCGTTGCCTGGGAGGCCCGGGTTATCAGGGTTGTCAGGATGACCCGGATTGTTCGGGTTGCCTGTGTTGCCCTGGTCATTTTGGTTGCCCTGGTCGTCCTGGTTGCCCTGGTTGCCCTGATTGTCCTGGTTGCCCTGGTTGTTTTGATTTCCCGGACTTTTAGGGTTGCCCCGGTTACCTTGGTTGTCCTGGTTACCTTGGTTGTCCTGGTTGCCTTGGTTGCCCTGGTCGCCTTGGTCGCCTTGATCGTCTTGACGGCCCTGGCTGTTTTGATCCTCCGGGCCAATAACCGGTAATAAAACGAACCGTTCAGGAATGGGTAGAGCCAGTACGGTATCTTGTCTTGTCACGACCATATTTGTATCTGGTTCCGATATAGGGACCGATACAAGGGTCGGCGCAAGAGCCGATATAAAGGCCGGCAGAAAAGCCGACAGAAAAGCCGGTAAAAGGGTCAAGACAAGTGCTCTCCCTATCCATGGTGTTCGTAGAGGCATCACGATTTTTATTATTAATGAAAAGAAATTCTTCATGTTTTGAAGCCCTCATCGGAACGGCTTTTTTTTATTGTTTCCAATTGACGTTATAATATGTCTGGCGAAAGGCTCAAGACGTTGACCCGGTGAAGCGCAGCTTGTCGAAATTGAGTGCTTTTTAGCAGGACATGTTATAATATAGGGGATAAACTTTTATTGGGAGTGCTGGATCTGATGAAACACAAAGTCGAACCCTTTGATCTTTGGCAACACCTATGTAGCGCTGATTATATGCCGATGATACGTGGCAGGATTGATTTTGCAAGCCGGTTGGAAAAAAACGCGCTTACAGAGGCGGTTACTTTGACGATCAAGGCCGTTCCCATTCTTGGCTGTGTGTTTGATGATTCCTCCGGACGGCCCCGCTGGGTGGACAAAGGGTTTTCGGGCAAAGACATCCTCCGGGAGGTCCAAGGGCCATATAGTGACGACCAAATTCTGGAGCTTCTCTCCTCCGATATTGATCCGGCAAAAGACCCTCAACTGAGAATCTTCCTTGTCAGACAACCGGACAAAGATGTCCTTTGCTTACTGGCAACCCATATGGCCTGTGACGGCGTCGCGGTTAAACAATATCTTTATTCCCTCAGTGCGGCGTATACGGCTATCACAAGGAACACGCCTGTTCCGGAACTCCCCTCATATTCCCGGGGGGTTCAACCTGTTTTGGCAGGACTGACAAGACAAGACCGATGGCGCATTCTTCGAACCAAAGAGGAAACGAGGACACCATTGAAGGAACAAATAGGTGTCGGGTTTGATGCCGGCAGCAGGGATCGCCATATCGTATCTCGCAAGATCCTTGAAAAAGATATGACAAGGATTCGAAGTTTTGCGAAAGCAAACAAAGCATCTTCAAACGACGTCCTCATGAGCCTGTTTGCCAGAGCTTTTTGCCATAAAACAGAAACAGACAGAATCCTGCTGTCAACCACGATGGACTTGCGAAAATATATTCCGGAAGGAGAGCAGGCCGGAATAAGCAATTACGCAGGCTTCTGCAGGTGTGATATTTCTGTGGGGGAAGAGGATCCCTTCGTGAAAACACTGGAACAGGTTTCCGGGCAAATGAACCGGAACAAAGAAAGGGACACCATATTGAAATCTGTCCTGTTTTGGGGTTGGGCGGCCCGGCGGTGGCCGTTCCGGCTGTTAAAGTTTTATTATAAGAGGGCCAGCCAAAACCCTTTGATAACGTTCTCGAACTCAGGAAGCCTTGATCACACCCTGCTCCGTTTCAATAACACAGCGATCGAAGATGCGTTTCTATCAACCTCTGTCAAACCAGGGCCTTATTTTCTATTTTCTGTGTCAAGCTACAACGGCAGCTGCACGATCAACAGCAATTTTTTCGGATCTGACGATGACAAAAAATGGGTGGAAGAGATTCTGGAGTCTATTTGTGTTGAGATTGAGAAGCTGCCCTCTTGAATTCTTTGGCACTCTTTGTGTGCCTCCGAATTGAGTTTATTGGGGGGCGTGGTTGCGGGGCAACTCACAGTGAGGCCGGGAGGAAGTGTGGGACGGGATGTGAGAGGGTCGGAGGAAGGATGAAGCGGGAGGGGTGGGAAAGTGGGAATTGGAAGAAAAAATGTTGGGTGAAATAATCAAAATAGGGAGAATAGATCATACATATAGCTCTAACGAGAAACATATATAATATTGCGAATTTTGGCAGAAAACGGCTTGACACGCGCAATTTCACTAATATAATTTATGTTAGTGATCAAGATATGTAAAGACTTTGTGAAAAAACTCACTATGCCGTCACCACTATCATCCGGGACAAGGCGTGCCACCGGTAAATCAAACCTTGGAGGGGAAGAAGATGCAAGAAACTCAAA